>JACQFH010000544.1 GCA_016200145.1 Planctomycetia bacterium
GATCGGCGCGGATGAAACGACACTGACCGGGGGGGGTGAAGGGGGGAACGTTTATCGGTGCCGGCTCGACGGGACCAAACTCGAGCGCATCGCGACCGGATTCTGGAACCCGCACGCAAGCTGCTTCGACACGTTCGGGCGACTGTTCACCGTCGACAACGACCCCGACAGCCGTCCGCCGTGCCGCCTGATGCACATCATTCCGGGAGGCGATTACGGCTACCGTTACCGCAATGGGCGGGCCGGGCTGCACCCGTTTACCGCCTGGAACGGCGAGATCCCCGGTACATTGCCGATGGTCGCGGGAACCGGCGAAGCGCCGTCGGGAGTGCTGGCGTACGAATCGGACGGACTTCCCGAAGATTTCCTCGGCAACCTGTTCGCCACGAGCTGGGGCGACCACCGCGTCGACAGGTTTCGCCTGAAGCCGAAAGGAGCGTCGTTCACGTCGCTGGCGGAGCCGCTCATCGTGGGGGGCGAAAACTTTCGCCCCGTGGGGATCGCCTGCGCCCCGGACGGCAGCCTGTATTTCACCGACTGGGTGAAACGCGACTACACACTGCACGGCCAAGGCCGCGTATGGCGGATTTCAGCCGTACAACCGCGCGCGAATCCGCCCGTTGACGTTCGCCAGATCACCGCCAAGAAGGCCGACGAACTGCTGCCGCTGGCGAAGTCGCAGCGGATCGACGTGCGGCGCAACGCGGCGCGCGCGCTGGCGGCCAGCGCCGGCGGCCGGCAGCAATTGCTTGCGGCACTGCGCGACCGCTCGCTGACAGAGCGGCAGCGGATCGAAGCGCTCTGGGCACTGGCCCCGGCGAAGCCTGGCGAGGTCGATCTGACCTCGGCCGACCTGTTCGCAACGTGCGATGCCGTCGCAGCCGCGGCCGCCTGGCTGATCGGGTCACCCGCACTGCCGATGGAACAGGAGAAACTGCAACGCCTGGCGGAGTCGCTCGTCGGCGAGCGAATTGCGTTGCGCTCGAAGCGCCTGATCGACGGACCCGCGCTGCTGGGTGTCTTGCACAATTGCAAGCTGAACCCCAATGACGTTCTTGTACCGCTGGCCCTGTCGGTCGACGATCCGTTCGTGGCGTCGGAGATGGTGACGTCGCTGGCGCGCGACTTCCAGCCCGACGGCTTTGCGCGGTTCCTCACGCCCGGTTCGAATGTCGCGCCGCGAATCCGCATCGCCATGCTGCTGGCGGCGCGCCTGCACGACCCGCGAGACCGGACGCTGCTGACAATCTCGCTGGGGGACCACGATCCCGACGTACGACGGCTGGCCGTGCAGTGGGTCGCGGAAGAAAGGCACAGCGACTTGCGCCCGCGCGTGGAAGCCGTATTCAATTCGAACGCGGTGACAGCCGACCTGTTCATGGCGACCCTGGCCGCGCTCGAAATGCTCGACGGCGCGAAGCCCGCCGACATCGACAAAACGCCGGCGGCGAAATACGTGCTGCCCTTGCTCACCGATGAAAAACGGTCGCCGGCCGTGCGGGCGCAGGCGCTCCGGCTGGTCGCGCCCAATGATCCGCGGCTCGAACCGGCATTCCTGGGCAAACTGCTGGCGGGGAACGATTCGTTGCTCAGGCAGGAAGCGATCCGCACGCTGCAACTGGCGCCCCCCGATCGGGCCGCGCCGCTGCTGCTGCCGCTGGCGGCCGATGAGAAACAGGACCCGCGGGTTCGCGCCGATGCAACGGCGGGCCTGGCGGGGGTCGCACGGTCCGAATCGCCCGGCGGCGCGGTACAATCGTTGCTGACAAAACTGATGACCTCATCCGATGCGTCGCTGCGTCGCGAAGCGCTTCGCGCCAGCCGCGGAACGTACGCCGGCAATGCCCCCTTGCGCGACGCTCTGGCGGCGCTGGCCGGGTCGATCAAGCCGACTGGCGGCGCGGCGTCCGACGCCGAACACGAACTGGCCGATCAGATCGCGCTGGCGGGCGATCCACAGGCGGCGCTGCCTGGCGCCGTCTCCGCCCTGCGCTCGAAACGGCCGGCGAGCAAAGCCGACTGGCTGGCACAGCTCAACCGCGGCCGCGACGCCGACGCCGAAGCCGGCCGCCGGCTGTTCTACCACGCGAACGGTCCGGGCTGTTACAAGTGCCACACGGTGAATGGCCGCGGCGGCCGGGTGGGCCCCGACCTCTCGCGGATCGTCGAATCGATGAACCGCATCCAGTTGATTCAATCGATCCTCGATCCCAGCAGCGAGATCGCCCCGCAATTCGTCGCCTGGGCGTTCGAGACGACCGATGGAAAGGTGCACACGGGAATGATCGTCCACGAGAACGAAGGCAAGACGATTGTCGGGGATGCCGAAGGGAAGCTCACCGAGCTCAAGACGATCGATATCGTGCAGCGCGTGCCGCAGGCGAAATCGGTGATGCCCGACAAGCTGACCGACCTGATGACGCTGCAGGAATTCCGCGATCTGATCGCGTATCTGGAGTCCTTAAAGTAGTCAGTGCGGCCCGCCAAACGCCGGAACCAATAAGAATCAGCCACCAGGATTCTTGTGGTCGATAAGGTTTTTGCACAGCGCTGTTTGAAATGCTGACCTACCTGCTCATCGGCTGGAAGATGAAAGTCTGCCTCGTCTTGTGGCTTGGCGCGGCGTTCGTTCTATGCTCCCGGCGGTTTTCTCCCTCGCGGCTGCGGAAGGCATCGATCGCGATCGGAGGCATTTCGTTCCTCCTGTTGACAGCGTTACTTGCCAACAGCAACCCTGAATAAGCCGAGGTCTGGAAACGCGTGAAATGA
>JACQFH010000562.1 GCA_016200145.1 Planctomycetia bacterium
AGGCAGCGAAAAATCGAGCCCCTGTTCCGCCAGGCTGCGCGCCGGGCTGATCCCCGATCGAACCGCATCCACGAGCGCGGCCGCCGGCTCAGAGTCGTCGGAAAGCACGACGTGACCGGTGAAGATGACCCGCGCGTCGGGCTGCGCCGCCACAACCTGGTCAACCAGCCGGCGATGGAACGACGCGATCTCGGCCGCGCGAAATCGGACCCAGTCGCGGCGCGCCGTTGTCGTCAGAAACCGAGAGGCGGCAGCCGTCGCGTCAGCGGATTCGGCGCGAGGAACCTGCACCTGGACCGCCTGTTCGAACCGGCGGATGCTGGCCGCGTCGTATCCCCACTCGAGGCCAGGGAGCTGCAGACACGATCTGCGGCCCAGTCGAAATGCCACACCGCCGAACGACGGATGTCCCGAAAATCTTTTGAGGAACTCGGCCGTGACTCCTTCAACAGACTGCTGAACCCGTTCCGACAGGGGATTCCAGGCAGGCGTTTCGCCGGTCGATTCCAGCTTCGACGCGCTGGGGACAAGTCCTTCCCGATCAACCAGGTTCACGGCGTCACGTTTTTGACGTGCAGGCAGCAATTCGAATTGACAGTCGAACCGCAATTCGGGGATCAACACCAGGCCTTCGCGATCGAACAGCCGCAAGAGAAGCTCCAGTGCGTCCAGCGACGAGGGATTGCGCCGCGGGGATTGAATCTCTCCGCCTGCGATCTGATTCGAGATTTCGATCGTCACGCCGGCAGGCAGCGCCAGGAGCAGCGCGTTCTGCCGCCTGTAGAGCAGATACTCGGTGAGGCGCCGACCGGCCAGCGTGTACGTCTGCCAGTCGTCGGATGAATCAGGGTCTGCCGACCGTGGCCCGCAAAAATTGCGCGGCAGCTCGTGGAGATTCAGGTACGGGCCGACCAGTCGCGGCTTCCAGAGCCCGGCTGCGCCGCCGGCATTCAGGTCTGCGGAAGCGATCGCAGCGACAGGCAGGTATTCGCCCAGTTCATACAATTGGACGCGGCTGATTTCCAGGGGCCGCCCGCCGGCGCTGCTGATCGCAACGAGCGCCGGTTCATGGTCGTTCGGCCAGAAAATCTGGCGGTGGATGTGGGTATCGTCGGCTTTGACTGTGCCGCGCGAATTACGGACTGCGGCCGAACCGGCGACGAACGAGCACTCCGCCCCCAGCGGCAGGAACTGCCCCAGCGCGTCGCTTTCGACAAGGCACACCGAACCCCGTTGTTCCCGGTTCGCAGGGCAATGGATTTCGACAAGATGCGGCCGTCCAGGATGGGCCACTTTGAGTCGATACGCCACAGCGCTGAGATCAGACAGGGCCACCGCTTTCGATTCGCCCGCAGGCCGTGAGAATTTGAGAAGCCGGGCCAGGGGGCTGTCGAGCTTTTTTCCGGAAGCATCGAGTGCGACCTTGCGAAACAGGCCGCCGGCCGCGGGGTCGAATGCGTCGACGAGCCGGTTCGCCAACTGGTCGGGTTCGGAATCCCTGCGGCGCTCGGTGTCGATCACGACGACCTGGACGTTGCGCTCGGCCCGGGGAACCCTGCGACCGAATGCGGCCAGTCGCAAGGTGTAGACTCCCTCGGCGTGCGGCATCGTGATTTCAAGCGTCACGTCAGTTGCGTTTTCGGCGCCGGCCGGCTGGATCTGAACGTCGCCCGATGCCACCGGTTTCGTTCCGCCGACTGGCAGAAGTTGCCATTCGAGGCGCGGCAAAGCGCGCCGGCCAATCGAGTCACGGCTCTCGCCTGCCGGCACTGATGTCACTGTGACGATCAGACTCGCGGTCTCGTGAGGGGCGAACAGGGCGCCCTCGCGATTGAACGACACCGCGAGCGAATGCT
This sequence comes from Planctomycetia bacterium, assembly GCA_016200145.1. Taxonomy (GTDB): domain Bacteria; phylum Planctomycetota; class Planctomycetia; order Planctomycetales; family Planctomycetaceae; genus JACQFH01. The sequence continues at coordinate 1,857 of JACQFH010000562.1, forward strand.
CGATTGGCGCCTCGGGGGCCGCAAACGCGTTGTTTCGAGTGCCGAGCGATGCGCAGAAAGCCAGCAGCAACGCCACCAGCAACGACCGGGCAATCGGACGATGCAGGAGCGTCGGCATCCATTCGCGCGACTTCCTGTCTGCGGAAATGTGCACTCGGACTCGGGCGCAGCGTCAATTGCAGCGTGCCGGACGGGAGGGCCCCACCGGCCATGCACGAGCCTGCTGCCTGGGAAAGAGAGATGGGTTGTCGAAAGGGGAGAGTTTTGAGAGCGCGGGATTATAGTGATCCGCGGATTTTGGCCAAGAGCAGATTCTGATGCGGAATTCGGCATTAACAGGCCGCTGGTGGTCATCATTCGACGTTCGAATGGCAATGCGCCGGCTGTACCGGTATGTGCCGTTGCGACAATGATTTGCGGCCGATCGCAAGGAGGCATCATTGCATCGCAGCGCGGGAACACTACAATGTTTTCGACGACGCCTAATTCCGCGAGAGCGGAAGCGGGGGAACCAGTGTGCCGCCCGGGCGTTTTGATTGGGCGGCACTTCCGGGGCGAAGGATTTCTTGCGAATCCAGGGTACTTTCAAGCCCCTGACCTACTCTTGGCGATCGAAGAAAAGCCCGCAATTCTGCGGGCTTCATTCATTATGCCAGACAATCGGCCGGAGTCAAGCGGCGACGTTCAGCCCTGCATCGGTGCAAAACAGTGCATTGCACGAGTATCAGGTATGAGGGGCAGGATCGGGGCAGACTGATCGGGCCATCAGCAATCTCCCGACGATTCAATCAGCAAAATTCTTGACCTCGCAATTCTGCGACCTAACCTAGATCGGACGCGAATTTTTCTGCACGAGGCATCGAATCGTTGCTCTTCGATGACTCGTGTCACTTCTCGGCAAATCTTCTGCCAAAAGACATCGGGCGGTATCGCTTCGATTGCTCGCGTCAGTCCCTGACAAATCTTGCGGTTCGTCACCGTCCGCCTAAAAGCGTCACAACCGGTAGCGCCTGCCGCACGCGCAGCGGAAACCATTCTTTGATTTGAATCCGAAAATTTTGCGAGAACAAACGCCAATCAGAAAGTGTAGTCCCAGCATAGGGTATCGTCTCGACAACAAATAGCCGCGGGTTAATGATGCCCGTGCGGTGACGCCAACGAAGGCAAAAAGATGAAATCATTCTCTGATTCCGAACTGGTGGCTCGCTATGCAGCAACAAACGACCAGGAGGCATTCAGAGAACTTTACGACCGGCACAACAAGGATGTGCTCCATTTCCTCGTCAATCACGTCCCGGCACACGACGCGAGAGACCTGCTCCAAGAAGTCTTCATCTGTGTCATGCGGAAGCACAGCACCTATCAGCCTGGCACGAATGTGGGCGCGTGGCTGACCTCGATTGCCCGCAACCGTGTGAGAAATTTCCTGCGGGACGTGAAGCGCCTGAAGAGGTGCCCAAATGAGCGGGTCTTGACGCTCAGTGCCTCCGACCCGGATTTGGACCAGGACCGCGATGTTCCAGCCGCAACGGCTTCACCCGCGATGTTGATGCAAATCCGGGAGCTTGTCAGCAGGCTCCCCGAAGACGAGCGACGGACTGTCGAGATTTTCTACTTCGAGAGGACCAAATACGTTGACGCTGCCGATCAACTGGGAATCACGCTCGGCACGTTCCAGAGCCGCCTGAATCGCGCGCTAACAAAGCTGCGCCGCTGGGTCAAACAGGACGAGGCCCGCGAAGTCGCCTGAACGGTTTCATCCAACGACCCGAAAGGGCTGGTCAGTCGCTGGCACGAATGTTCGCACAAACTCATCCGTATCTACAAGAAACGCTGTGCGCTTGAGTTCCTCCTGCCCGATCTGATGGTCTCGTAAATGAACGCCGATCGCGTCGCGCAGTACCGTCGGATGTTCTGGCTCGATCTGGATTGGCTCTCTGGTGCGCCATCCACTTCTCGATAGCTCGGCAAAAAGCGTTTGGTAGTGTCGCTGCGAAATTCTATCCAGATCGGCTGCCCGTTTGATGAGCGCCGCCATTGAGACCCTCCAGTGTGATTTCAAGCTGGGCAACTTATCGAACGATAAGTTTCGGAGACTCGAACCAATTTCTTCACCTGGCATTAGAAATTCAGCGGCAAATTCATCGGCCTGCTCCTCCATGCTGGTCGATGGACTGGCGTGCATAAGCACA
>JACQFH010000563.1 GCA_016200145.1 Planctomycetia bacterium
CAGAATATGGCCTTCTACATCATCTTCGTTCTTAGAAGCCGCGGCTCCATGCAGAGCCAGAAAAATCGCGTCGATCGGCAGGGAATTCTTCAAATCCGAAATCAGTCGTTCTGTCAGGAAATCGAGCGTCATCGCAGCAATCGTTCCACCGGCACCGGCCCACGCCCGCACCAGGGGCACGAATTCCACAGGCTCGTTTTGTTCGGCCGCCACCTGGAAAAGTCCGCCGATCGGGCCGACGTCGCGCATGCGTTCCAGGATTTCTTCGCCGAAGAACAGCCCAAATGCCTCGAAGTCCTTCAGATCGGCGACCATCGGACTGAAGGAATCAGTTTCCTGGGCAATTTCGGCCACGGCAATTCGCATGGTGTTCACTCGAAACTACGGGGCGCGCCCGACGTGGGAGACAGCGCAGGCCAAGCGGCGCATGCCTTCTTCGATGCCGGCCGGCGTTTGAGTGCCAAAACTGAGCCGCATCTGGTTTCGGGGGCGCGATTCACCCGGGCCAGCGTAGCACACCTCGCCCGGAACGTACATTACTTTTTCCACATGAACCGCCTGGTGAAAGAGAGCGCTTTCAAAACTCGTCGGCAGGTGCGCGGGCAGCGTCATCCACACGTACAGGCCGCCGCCGGGATGCACCCACTGCACGCCGGGCAGCGATGCAAAATACTTCTCGGCGGCCGCCAGCATCGCGTCGCGTTTGGCGCGGTAGGCGGCGCACAGAATCCGCACGTGCTCGGCGTACAATCCCTTCTCGAAGACTGTCGCCAGCAGATGCTGGTTGAAGCACGCCGAACCGAAGTCTTCGTTACCCTTGCGATCGCAGATCGGCCCCACGAGGTCGTGCGGGACGATACCGAATCCGACGCGCAGTCCGGGCGAGAAACTCTTGGAAAATGTCTGCGCCAGAATGACCGTGTCGCGGTCGACGTCGAAGCTCCACACGCTGGGGAGTTCCGGGCCGTCGTAATTCAACTCACGATACGCGGCGTCTTCGAGCACAAAGATGCGCTGGTCGCGCGACCACCGCCGGGCGATGTCGACAACGGCCTGCCGGCGCTCGGCCGACAGGCTGATCCCGGTGGGGTTTTCGAACCAGCTCACGACATAGATCAGCTTGACGCGCGACAATTCGCCGGCCCATGCGATCGACTCCAGCGCCGAATCGAGCGAAGCAAGGCAGATTCCCTCGGCGTCGGCCGCAACGGGAATCGTTCGCGCGCCGACGCCGTTCAAGACGCCCAGAAAAGCGAAGTACGTCGGGGCCGCGACCAGCACGATGTCGCCGGGATCGAACAGCACTTCGGCAACCAGCGACAGGAGCTGCTGCGATCCGGTCGTCAGGATCAACTGGTCCAGGCTGACACCGAGCCCGCCGATCGTGCTGCATTCGAGTTCGGAAAGATGCCGCAGCAGGTGCCCCTTGAGCCGTTCAGCCCCCGTCGTGGTTCCATACTGCAGCGCCTGCCGCGCCGCGGTTTCGTCGGCCAGCAGCGCCGCGCATGCCGACTGGACTTCCGCGACGGGGAGCGTGGCCTGATCGACCAGCCCCGCGGCCAGCGAAATCACCTGCGGGTTGCGGACGGCCTGTTCCATCAGAAAGCTGATCGGCTGCTTGCTGCCCCATTGCCAGCGCTGGCTGAGCCGGGCAGGCGGCCGGTTGACTTCAGAATCTGACGGCATCAGGGATCCAACAGGAGTTCGACGATCGCTGGAAGCAGGCCGCGCGACGACGCGACGGAAATGAAGAATTCGCACCGTACCACTCTCCGGAATACGCGTCAATCATCGTCAGCCGCGAATCATCCCTGTAAGATGGGCGAACGCAAAACAGGTTCGCAGAGAATTGTGAAAGCGGTTCGCATGGGGCGGTACGACAAATCGAAAGCGCTGTACGAACGGGCCTGCCGCGTTCTGGCGGGGGGCGTCTCGAGCGAGTTCCGGAAATATGGACCTCCGCATCCGCTGTTCTACAGCCGGGGGCAGGGGAGCCGGATCGTCGACGTCGACGGCAACGAGTATCTCGATTTCACGCTCAGTCAGGGGCCGTTGATCCTCGGGCATTCCCATCCGCGCGTCCTGGAG
>JACQFH010000532.1 GCA_016200145.1 Planctomycetia bacterium
AATATCCGCGAACGACTCCGAACTCCCGGTGGAATCCGAAGACTATCCAACATCCTGCGAGACGCACTGCCGCTCGAAACGAGGAACGCCATGTAATCGAAATCTCGAAAAATGCGCAACTTCAAAAAGCGCCAGCGAGGGAGTGTGTCGTTACGTCCTCGCTGGCGCTTCGGGTGAGTATGCGGGCGTGAATTCCAATTCAACGCGCTCCAGCCGTCAACCGCAGCGCGAGCGCGGCAGACAGCCCCCGGCGGCCCGGCCGGGTCTCTGCTCTGGCGGAATCGGCCCGCTCCGTTGTGCGAAACGGCCGGCCGATGATTTGAGAGTCGATCGCCTACTTCTGGACGAGGCGCACGCCGGTTGCACAGGGGCCTTTGCGTCCCTGGCCGATCGTGTATTCGACCGTCTGCCCCTCCCGCAGCTCTTCGAACGACACCCCCTGCACCTCCGAGTGGTGGAAGAACAGATCGTCCCGCTCACCCTCGACGAACCCGAATCCGCGGTCCGATACCAGACGCTTGATCTTACCCTGTGGCATCTCTGCCCTCCTGAAAAATACACCTGACGCGTGCGCGAGTGGGCGTTTCCGGAACCGGATTCGCCCCCCCGAATAATCCGTGAGCAGAGCCACTCCACCGAGGTCAGCGCTTGCGACAAGGGCACAACGACCGGACTTGCGGCAGGACGATCAGCGCAGCCGTGATCCAGCGGACCGCGCAAACTGTCTCTACTCGTGACTTCGTCTTCGTGACAGGCCGAATTATACCCCGCTCCGCGCCGCAAGAGCAATCCCTGCGGAGCCAGACGATTGGTTTCAACTACGTCGCGGCCTATAATCGTCCACTGGTGCCCTTCATGAACACTTCGAGCCGCGGCTCCTCCGATGCGTCTCACCCGGGCGCTCCGCGCGCCGAGCCCGACCCGGCGGACGCCCGCGCCGCCGAGCTCTCGAACCGCATCATCAAGGGAGACAAGCAGGCGCTGGCCGAGCTGTTTTCACTGTACCGCCCGCGCCTCTGGCGGATGGTCAATTTCCGGCTGCATCCGCGCTTGCAGGGGCGCATCGACCCCGACGACGTGCTGCAGGACGCCTGGATCATGGCGGTGGCCCGCATCGATTACTTTCTGCGCGATGCATCGCATTCGAGCTTCATCTGGTTCCGCATGATCGTCAACCAGACGCTGGTCGAGCTGCACCGGCACCATCTGCTGGCCGAGAAACGGTCGGCGAACCGCGATGTCTCGGTCCACAGCGCCTGGGCCTCGGAATCGACCTCGTCGTCGATGGCGTTTCACCTGTCGGGGCACATCACGTCCCCGAGCAGCGCCGTCAACCGGGCCGAACTGGCCAAGCAACTCGACACGATCCTGCAGGGGATGAACGAAGTCGATCGCGAAGTTCTGGCCCTGCGGCATTTCGAAGAGCTCTCGAACAGCGAGACGGCGCGGGTGTTGAACATGTCGGAACAGGCTGCCAGCGGGCGCTACATCCGGGCGCTCGGTCGCCTCAAACAGATTCTGGAGATCGTCCCCGGGTTCCTCGACGACAAGCAGGGGGCCGCCGCACGCCTCCGCAAAGGGGCCGGCGGGGCCGAACCGTGACCACCCAGCCGCCAGGCGCTGCGCCGATGAACGACCCCTCGCAACGTGCCGACGCCGACCTGCAGGGGATGCCAGTCGCCGCCGACCCGGAAAACTACCGGGCACGCGAGCCGCTGGAAGTGCTCGTCAGCCGCTTTGCCGATGCCGTCCGCCGCGGCGCCCAGCCCTCGATCGACGACTATGCCCGGCGCTACGCCGAGTGGGCCGACAAGATCCGCGAGCTGTTCCCCCTGATCCAGACGCTCGAACACTGGAAAACCGACAAGGAAATGGAGTGCCTGCGCCGCAGCGTGCCCGACGAATTTCCGGTGCGGCAGCTCGGCAGCTACCGCCTCGTGCGCGAGCTCGGCCGCGGCGGGATGGGCATCGTGTTTGAAGCCGTTCACGAAAACACCGGCCAGCGCGTGGCCGTCAAGCTGCTCCCCTGGCGGTTCGCCACCGGCATGGCCCAGTGGGAAGAGCAGGTGCAGCGGGAAGCACGAACGATTGCCGGCCTGCGGCACGCAAACATCGTTCGCGTCCACTCGTTCGGCACGCACGAGGGGTATTGCTATTACGTGATGGACCTGATCGCCGGCGTGAGCCTCGACTGGATCATCCGCCGCCTCCGCGAGTCGGCCGATCTCGTGTACGTCGAGGAAATCCGCCGCGCCGGGCGCGTCGAGCTGGGCGCCGCGACGAAACCGGACCGAGCCGACCAGAGGTCGAGCGGATTGCGCCGCAACTCGTGGAATGACTTTGCCAACATCGCCCTGCAAGTCGCGCTGGCGCTGGCGCACGCCCATGAAGCGGGAGTGCTGCACAACGACGTCAAGCCCGCCAACCTGCTGCTCGATGGCGCCGGCAACGTGATCGTCACCGATTTCGGGATCGGCCGGCGGACGGCCGTCGACGCCGAGGCAGCAGAAGAACACCAGGTCGGCACCCTGAGATACATGGCGCCCGAACGCCTGCTCGGCGGGGGCGACGCGCGCAGCGACGTGTATTCGCTGGGGGTCACGCTGTACGAGCTGGTCACGCAAACCCCGGCGTTCGCCGACGATGACCGGCGGCAGCTCATGGAGCTGATTCTGAAATCGCAGTTCGAGCCACCACGGCAACTGGCGCCCGACGTTCCGCGTCCGCTGGAAACGATCATCCTCAACGCGATGCTGGCCGATCCGCACCATCGTTACCCCTCGGCCGCCGCGATGGCCTCCGACCTGCTGCGGTTCACGAGCGGCCTACCGGTCGCCGCCCGCCGCCCCGGCCTCCTCGACCGCGCCACACGCTGGATCTCCCGTCGCCCGTAACCGCATCAGCACTTCGGCAACTTGCGCTTCTTGCCGATCGCGCTGCGCGCTTCGAATTTCTTGATGTGATCGGGCGCGAACGGAATCTTGCACGCCCCGACCAGGTCGACGGCGACCTTGCCGATGCCGTGGGCCGTATCGACCGCGAGCTTGTGAAGCGGTTTGACGTGGCAGGCGTCGGCGATGCCGGTGTCGTAGAGATCCAGAGCGAGCTGGTAGTCCATCTTGACGCGCTTCTGGATCTTCTTCATGTCCTCGACCTTGACGCCGAAGCACGGCTCCTGGGCGCCATGGGTCATCCAGGTTTTCTTGGTTTGTGCGGTGGCGAACTTCTTGAGCTCGGCGACGATGTCTTTGGCGGTCATCTATTCTCTCCCCTCAAGTTGCCTGTAACGCGCATGCCCCTCTCTCGACGTGTTCGTCGTCGCCTGATCGTACAACGTCGGGAATATGGCGTGAACCGACCGACGGAACGGGCCCGTCAGGGAGCGATTGTCAAGCACCGCTTCCTGACGAGCGCGGCTCCGGGAAAGCACGATTCACAGAAAAATCCAAAAAGAATCCCCAATCCCCGTTGAGGACCGACAACCGAATTCGTTTCTCTTTCTCAGACGCGGCAAACGCGTCAGGAAACACCGGAGCACAGAAAGAAAAGAGGAGAGATGATCATGTTCAGCCGAATTCGAGCACAAATCGCCCGTCCCTGGATTCTGCGGCCCCGCCATGCTGCCGCCTTCGTGGCGGTGCTGGCGGCCCTGTCGGCATCTTCGGCATTCGCTCAACGCGGCGGCGGTGGGGGGGGGGGAGGCGGATGCAGCGGCGGAATGGGGGGCGGAGGCGGCACGTCTGCCGGTGGTGCGGGGGGTGCAGGCCTGGCCAGCGTCGGCGGAACAGGGGGCACGGGTGGCATCTCGGCGTTCGCAGCCCGGCAGATGAACGCCCAGAACCAGCAGGCCTTCTTCAATATCCCCAGCGCCAATATGTATCAGTTTGATTATCCGCCGGTTTACAACCACCAGCAGTACATGGCCGAACGCCGTGCCTTCCGTGCGGCCCAGGCTGATCAGCGCCAGCAGCGGCTGGCCATGAAGAAGTCGCCGAAGACCCGTCCGGAGCGGCCCAGCTCGGATCGCGGGTAAAGCAGCAACTCACCGGCCCGGAGCGCAGGCGGGAAAGTCTGACCAACCGCACCTGCCTGCGAATCGGGCCGGCATTCAGAAAACTGACCGCGAAACGAGCCGTGTTTGGGGAGAGGAGCTGGGTTGAGGGTGAAATGGCCCACAGTTTTCAGGCCTTCATCCCGGCTTCCTCCCCAAACACGAACCCTCCTTTCACGCCGCGTCGGGGATCCAAACGCCGATTGAATGCGCATCGGCGCCGATCACTCCCCGACGCGGCTGTGTCTTTTCTTGGCGACGCTCGCCTCGTTACCGCGCTCTACCCGGTAACGCACTACCCCCGAGCCTCGTGAAGCCGGCAACCTCCCATTGCCCCATTCTGTGAAATCAGGTAAACCACGCCCCCCACGGGAGTTGGAGCAGAAGGCACTCGTCACAGAACAGAATGGATTCGCCCATGTTCGATCGTTTGTGCCGGCGCGATGTCGTTGGGACTCGCCGGTCGCGACTGCTGTCGCTGCTGCTCTGCGTCGTCTTCACGGCCAGCCTGCGAGCCGACGATGACGAAGACCTGGACATTGCCCCGAAGAATGCCGCGCGGCCTCCGGCCAGGCTCGACCACGGAAAAGTTGCGCCTGCTGAAAAAGCGGCACCTGCCGAAGAGGCGGGCCTGATCGCCCCGGAGGGCTTTACGGCAACTCGCTATGCCGACGATTCGCTGGCCCACGACATCTTCTCGATGACGATCGACGCGCAGGGGCGCGTCGTAGTCTCGGGCCCGGGATACGTCAGGATTCTGGAAGACCGCGACGGCGACGGCCGGGCCGATCACGCGATCGATTTTACCGAAGGCCCGGCGTCGGGCGCCCAGGGAATGTATTTCTACGGCAAGAACTTGCTGTGCACCGCGGACGAAGGCCTGATCCACTACAAAGATGAAGACGGCGACGACCGGGCCGACGGTCCGCCGGATGTTCTGCTGCGGATTAAGACCGGTGGCGAACACCACGCCCATGCGCTGCGCCGTGGGCCCGACGGCTGGTGGTACCTGATCGCCGGCAACTTCGCCGAAGTCACCAAGGGTTACGTGACCGAGGCCGCCTCCCCCGTCAAAACGCCGCACGGCGGCGTCATTCTGCGGCTGAAGCCCGACGCCTCGGGCGCTGAGATCATCGCCGACTGTTTTCGAAATCCTTACGACTTCGACTTCGACGCCCACGGCGAGCTGTTCACCTACGACAGCGACGGCGAACAGGATATCTCGCTCCCCTGGTACATGCCCACGCGGCTGTTTCACGTCGTCCCCGGAGGCGAGCACGGCTGGATATCCGAAAACTGCAAGCGGCCCGATTACGTGCTTGATGCCGCGCCGGTCGTGGCCTCTACCGGGCGCGGTTCGCCTGCCGGCGTCGTCTGCTACCGGCACACGCAGTTTCCGAAGACCTACCGCGACGGTCTGTTCATTCTCGACTGGACGTTCGGTCGCGTGATGCACGTGCCCCTTGTCCGCAAGGGCGCGACGTACGCGCCGCAGCAGCCGGTCGATTTCGTGACGGCCCAGGGCCAGATGGGATTCGCGCCCACCGACATCGAGGTGGGCATCGATGGCAGCCTGTACGTGTGCGTCGGCGGGCGGGGAACGCATGGAACCGTGTACCGAATTAAGTACACCGGAAAAGAGCGCAAGGAACCTGCGCCGCTGCTGCTGACGATCGACGACAACGCGGGTGCGGATCAGAAGATGACCGCCTGCCTCGAAGCGCCGCAGCCGACCAGCAGTTGGTCACGTGCGCGCTGGGTGCCGATCGCGACGAAGCTGGGGGCCCAGGCGTTTCTGTCGGTGGCGCTCGACGAGCACCAGTCGACGGCGGCGCGAATCCGGGCGATCGAAATCCTGACCGACCTGTTCGCGGGCCTGCCCGGCACCGCGGCTGAAATCCTGGCGATGGTGAAATCGCCCGAGCTGCGGGCCCGGGCGGTGTGGTCGCTTGGCGCCCGTCCCCCGCAGGGACTGTCGTCCGCCGTGCTGGCCCGGTACCTCGGCGATTCCGACGCCGCCGTGCGGCGCCGCGCACTGGAAACGGCCGCCCGCTTCCGCGGCAACTCGGCGACGTTGCTGCCGGGGATCGCGAAATGCGCGAATGACGAAGACCGCCTCGTGCGGATGGCGGTCGCGCGGGTCATGCCGGGGCTCAAGCCCGACCAGTTCAAACAGTTGGGCGAAATGGCCCGCAAGCTGAGCTGGCGCGCGGCCCTGACCACGACGCTGGGATACGTCTGGCGGACGCAGGCGACCGACCAGCCTTACAACGCCTATGCGGTCGATATCGGCCGCCGCATTCTCGAAGGCAAACACTCGATCGAGCTGAAGCTCGAAGCGGTGCGCGTGCTGCAACTGGCGTTCGGCGACGTGGGGGACGAAGACGCCGGCCCGGTCTTCGAGAGCTACTCGCCGGGGATCGACCTCGAATCTCACGAGCGCGATCTCGATCCGCTGCGGATCGTGCTGGCCAAGGTCTTCCCCACCGGCAACGCGAACCTCGATCTCGAGCTGGGCCGCCTGATCGCCATGCTCTCGCCGGCCAATGACGAGCTGCTGTCGAAGGTCATTTCGAAGATTACGGCAGACAGTTCGCCGGTCGACGACATCCATTATCTGATCGTGGCCGCGCGGATGCCCGCCACGCCCGGGGCGCAGGACCGAGAAAAACTCGCCACGGCGCTCCTGACGCTCGAACAGAAACTCGTCGCACAGGGCCTGCGAAAGGACGCGAACTGGAACGCCCGCGTGAGTACGCTCTATAGCGAGCTGATCGTGCATGCTCCGGCTCTTCCCGAAGCGGTGATCTCAGACCCGACGTTCGGCCGCCCCGGCCACGTGGCCCTGATGGCCAAGCTCTCGCAAGAACAGCTTGCGAAAGCGGTCGCCGCGTTTGTCAAAGCCGTCAAGAACGACGACCATTACCCGTGGAACAACGACGTCGTGTTCGTGATCGGCAGCGGCAAGACGCCCGAACACTACGACCTGATCCGAACGCAATTCGAGAAGTTCGATCTGCGAATGGCCGCGCTGATGGTGCTCGCGCAGCAGCCCGACGAGCAAGACCGCGAGCGGTACGCCGCGGGCCTCGATTCGGAGCCCATCGAAATCCTGACGACCTGCATCTCGGCCCTCGAAAAGCTGCCGGAAGCGAAAAACGCCGTCGAGCTCACGGCGCTGGTCAAGACCCTGCGCCGGCTGGGAGACCAGAAAGTCGAATTCGCCCTCCGCGAACGAATCGTGAAGCTGCTCGAACGCAACAGCGGCGAAGAGATCGGCTTCGTGTTCGGCCCGGCAGGCTACAAGCCGCAGCCCGAAGCAATCCAGAAATGGACTGAATGGGTCACGACGGAGTTTCCGGAAGAGTCCGAGCGGCAGTTGGGAGGCGGCTCGGCCGACCTGCCGTCCCTCAAAGAGCGGATCGCCGACGTCAACTGGGAAGACGGCGATCTGGAGCGCGGCCACAAGCTGTACGTTTCGCGGGGCTGCGCGCAGTGCCACGGCGCCGGCAGCGGGCTGGGGCCCGACCTGGCAGGCGCGACCAGTCGTTTTTCGCGTGAAGACCTGTTTATCGCTATCGCGCTGCCGAATCGCGACGTCTCGCCGCGCTACCAGACGACGCTCGTCGAAACGAAATCGGGCCAGATCTACACCGGCATGCCGGTGTTCGACTCGGCCGACATCCGGGTGCTGCGGAACAGCGTGAACCAGACGTTCACCATCAGGGTCCGCGACATCGAGTCAGAACGGAAGCTGGCCAAATCGCTGATGCCTGAAGGGTTGGTCAAAGACCTGAAAGACGAAGACCTGGCCGACCTGTACGCGTACCTCAAGAGCCTGTCGATCCGCACCGCCGGGCGCGAACCGGCCGCCGAGCCCGAAAAGGGCGCGCCGAAGTCCATGGACGACGCCGAGGACGATGCGGATTCGGATGCCGAACCCGAGTGATCGCAGCACGGCGGCCTGCCCAATCGTTTGATCCGGAGCCGGGCACCGCCGCGAATCTCTGTGGTCCGACGGCGTGATTCTCAATTGGTTTTCCGCCAGCGGGGAATCAGTCGTGGAACCCTGCGCTGATACTTCCGATATTCCTCCCCAAAGCGTTCAATCAATTCCTGCTCCTCCAACACAATCATTAAGTAACCCACCGGCACGAGCAACAGGACGAGGAAATACAGCCCTGCGTAGTTAATGAACAGGGTGTTGGCAATCATGCTGACGCCCGCGCTCAGGTATCGAGGATGACGGACCACTCCATAGATCCCCTCCTGCATCAGGCTGCCCTTTTGCTGCGCACTGGGCGACAACTCTGTGATTCCGACCAGCGTTGCAATGCTCAGGTGCCTCCAGTATTGGAACTCAAGCCAAGTCACCCCGGCGTACAATACCAAAGCGACCGTGACCAGCCACCAGTTCGTTCCGAGATTCGTCCCCAGGAGCGGCCCACGGAACCGGAAGAGCAATGCGCCAAGCGCGGCCATCACTGGAACTACAGCGAAGTAGGTTCGAAGCGGCCCCCATCTTCTCCACCAACGAGCCCAGGGGTGGATGAGAAACCAAAAGAGAAGCGCCGGCGGGAGGACAATCAAGCTGCCGATACCGAAGAAGTGTCGAACGCGCTCAATCATAGGATTGTAGTCAGTCGGCTTCAGCCGACTCCCATTTTGCCACCAGCTTTAGCTGGTGGATCCCCGCCCCCAGAAATCCTGTTTGTTAGCCGGCTTCAGCCGGCTTCCTTGGCGGCTTCAGCCATCATCGCGGCAGTCAATCGTCCACATCGGCGCGCTCCAGCCGATCGACGACCTTCGATTGTGCATGATGCTCCTTCTGGTGGCAAACAGGGAGTCGGCTGAAGCCGACTGAGTTCGCATAACCACACGCTTCAGGGGGTCGGGCGGGCGTGCCTCAATTCCGTTCTCGCCGGTTCGACGAGGCCGCATCCTCGCTGTACACTCCTTGGGCCATGTCCGAGAAAGAGAAAAGCCCGAAGGCTGCGGCCGGCGAGCGCGCGAGGTGTAACAGCCTGGGCGGCAAGCGCTGGCTTCAGAACTCCATTTCGGTCTGGAGCGACCTCCGCAAATCGCCCGAAGAGCTGCAATTGAAACACCCGGCGATGTTTCCGGCGGCGCTGGCGGCGCGGCTCATCGAATCGTTCCTGCCGGCCGGGACGCAGCACGTCGTGCTCGATCCGTTCGCCGGTACAGGCAGCACGCTTGTCGCCGCCGAGCAGCTCGAAAAGCAGGCCATCGGACTGGAGTTGTCCCCCGAGTTCGTCGCGAAAGCGCACGGCCGGCTCATGTTGCCCCAGGCGGCCCAACCAGCAGAGGGAAAGCAGTCGCTGCGCCGCGCGCCGCGGCAGTCGCGGCTCCCCCTGGGAAATCCGCAGCGAGTCGTGCTGCACAATGCCTCGGCTCATGACCTGCTGAAATACGTGCCCGAGTCGTCTGTCGACCTGTGCGTCACGTCGCCCCCCTATTGGGACATTCTCAATCAGAAACGCACCGCCGATTCAAAGGCGGTGCGGCACTATGGAAACCTGGAGCACGACCTGGGGACGATTGCCGATTACGGCGAGTTCCTGGCGGCGCTCGCCGCTGTCTTCGCCGACGTGCTGCGCGTGCTGAAGCCCGGCGCTCACTGCTGCATTGTCGTCATGGACCTGCGGAAGAAGAACAGGTTTTACCCATTCCACAGCGATCTGGCCGCGAAGCTGCAGGAGGTCGGATACGAATTCGACGATCTCGTCATCTGGAACCGCCAGTCGGAATACAACAACCTGCGTCCACTCGGTTATCCGGCGGTGTTCCGGATCAACAAGGTCCACGAGTTCATCCTGCTGATGCGAAAGCCCGATCGCGACCCGGCGACGTGACGAATCGCCCGGATTTGTTCCGGCACCCATTGACCTGCACCTGCCTCAGTGCAACACTTTCACCAGGGGAGAGCCTGCGCCGCACTCCGGTTTTGTCGACGCGAACTACGCATTCCTTCAGACAGGTCTCCATGCGGATTCATCGCAATTCCTCGGTCGCGGCGAGGTGTGGCCTGACGGTCGTGGCCATCCTGCTGGTCGTGCAGATCGCCGGGCCGGTGCGCGGGGCCGAACCGAAACCGGCCTCGATTCCCGAAGGCCTGCGGCTGAAAGCGCCGGCAATTCCGGAACACATCGTCGGGACCGTGCGCGCGCTGAACGAATCCCTTTCACGAAATCTGAAACCGGAAGAAAATGCGGCCGTCTGGCTCGTGCGGGTGTTTGGCGGCGAGGCATTCGAACCCGAAGTGCGGCAAGCGTCGCTCGACATGTTGGGGGTCGAGGCGGTATCGAAAACCGGGCCGCGATTCCTGTTCCTGGAAGAGTATGTGGAATCGCTCGGAGTCGCCCGGGGAAACGTCCGCCGCGAAGCGCTCGAGCTGCAGGCGGCGATCGACGAGGCCAGCCTGCGGGTCTGGCAACCGCAGGAATTACCCGCCGTCGACGCCTTCCTGAATGCCAACCAGGCAGGACTCGACGGAGTCGTCGCAGCAGCCGATTTGTCCCGGTATTTTGTTCCCGTTCTGCCCACCGACGAATCCGAGCAGCTCTTTTCGGCCTCGCGGGCGATCGAGCGGCGCTTGCCCTTTGTGGTGCGCGTTCTCACGGCGCGGGCCTTGCGGAATTCCGCCGGCCGTAACTTTGCGTCGGTGACGGCCGATTTTATGGCCGGTCACCGGCTGGCCGCGCTGCTGGCCGAAGGCTCACCTTTCGACGTGTCGGTGGGGAAAGCGGGCGCCGCCGACGCCGCAGCGAGTTTCGGCGAGTACGCGCTGCTGAAAAGTGGAAACCTCACGGGAGGGCAGGCCGAAGGGCTCCGCAAGTCGCTGGAGAAGGTTCCGCGCATTCGCGGCTCGGCCTTCGCCGCCGATCGCGGAGAACGGGCGAATCTGCACCAGGAAATTGAACTGCTCCAGCGCGACAGAAACTCGGTTCGCGATTTCTTCGACCTCCCTCAGCCCGAGGCGGCCGCAAACGGCGCCGAGGGCCGTCTCCCCACGATCGATTGGAAGCTCGCGCGAGAGCGGGCCGACGAAATCCAGAATCGTATCGTGCAGGCCCTGGAGACGCGCGACCGGCAGCGGCAGAACGAGCTCTTCGACCAGCTCGACCGCGACCACGACAAATGGGACGAAACGTCCGACGACACCACAAAAGAGCTCGCGGCCAATTTTGCAAAGCGGCGCGAGGCCGCCAGCCGCTGGGTCGGCGAAACGATGGCCAGGTCACTGCGCCCGCTGTATCGGCAGCGGCGCATCTCCGATGACCGCGCGGCCGTGCGGCGCGACATGGTCCTGGTGGGACTGGCTCTGGTTTCGTTCCAGCGCGACCACGGAGAGTTTCCCGCGTCGCTCGCCCACCTTGCCCCGCGTTACCTGCAGGCCGTGCCCGACGACTCGTATTCCGACGCCCCGTTTGCGTACGTCCGCGAGTCCAAAGATCGGGCGCGCCTCATCAGTTGGGGGCCGAATCGCGGGGACGACGCGGGCAAGACGTTTAACGACGACCAGGCGATCGAGCTGCGCTAGCTTGCCAGACCCAGGATCCGCGCTCCCGATGCCCACGTCCCATCGTCCGTGCGATTCGACCAGACCACTTCAATCACGAGCTGAATCGGCCCGTCTCCCGGCAGGTCGAAACGGACGAGAGCGCGCTGGCTGGGCATGGGCGCAGAGTGCAACAGGCCCAGCCCCCCCAGCGAAATGTCGCGAGTCACGGCAGAAATCGAGGGCCCGTCTGCGGATTGGACTTGCTCCTGCGCCAGTTCGACGACGGCGGCGGTGATGTTGACGGGAACGTGCAGCCGCACGCGGGCCGAGGCCCGCCGTTCCGACCCGTCGACGGTGAGCAACTGCAGCTGATCCAACTGCATGAAGGCGTTGCGGATCGCCGTTACGGCACCGCGGACAGCGAAGCGGTCGGAATTGAGATGCTGGGCCAGCGCCAATGTGCCGAGTGTCATGTGAGTCTCCGCATTTCGGAAATCGAGAAGCGGGGCGGGCGTCGTGCGGTGTTGAATCGGGGTGGTCGGCAAGTCTACGTCAGAACCGCACACGGGGCGCGTGGGTAATTCCCCTCCATGCATTACATTCGGCACAACCGGCCTGGCGTGGGACGATTTCAGCTGGTCTGGGCGTGGCCCCGTGGCAACCCGGCGACGATGACGAACCCGGCGACGGGGCGGTCGCCTTCGCTTCGCAAGGTGGCTTCCGTCAGGGAATGCAGCACGAGATTCGCCGCCGCCAGGCTGTTCAAAACCGAATCTGCCGTGTGGCAATAGCGGCCGCTGGCATTGAGCCGGAATCCGGCGGGGCGTCGTCCCGCTCCAGCGTGAACACGAGTGTGCCCGCAGGTTGCAGCGCCCGGGCCGCCGCCGCCAGCAGCGGTTCGAGCTGGCCGAAATAGTTGAACGTGTCGCAGGCGACAATCAGGTCCCAGCGCTGTTCGTGGCCTGCCAGGAAGGCCGTCAGCTCCGCCGTTTCCAGATGGTCGAACAGTTGCTTCTGCCGGGCGACATCGAGCATCTGTGGAGACAGATCGACGCCGTCGAGCGTGCGCGCGTAAGGCCTCAGGACCGGGCCGCAAAGCCCCGTCCCGCAGCCCGCATCCAGAACGTCGAGCGCCGCCCGCGCCGGGCCCAGGCGGGCGGCCAGTGCGGCTGCAATCAGATCGGGCCCCCGGTATTCGAGCCGCGCGAGCTGCTCTTCGAACGACCCGGCGAACTGATCGAAAACGCTTTGCACATAGCGATCGCTGGCCCGGTCGGGCGTCTGGCCCTCGGCGAACGCCGCCAGAATGTGCGACGCGATCGGGTGCCCCGGCTCCTGCGTCAGCCAGTCTTCGAGGGCCCGGCGCGTCTCTTCGGTGCGGCCGGCGGCGCGCAGCACCGCGCACAATTCCCTGCGGGCCGCGGTGCAGGCCGGATCGCGGGCAATCACGCGACGATACACCGCCGCCGCATCGTCGTAACGACCGGCTGCCTTCAACGCATTCCCCAGGCTCAAGGCTGCAGACAGGTCTTCGGGACAGATGTCGGCTGCCCGCTCACAGGCCCGCAGCGCTTCGTCGGGCCGGCCAGTTTCGCCGTACAGGTTCCCAAGATCTTTCCACGCCGCGGCGCAGGCGGGATTCAGGTCGAGTGCCGCGCGCAGCGACGATTCCGCCGCCTCCAGGGCCCCGCTCTTGACCAGCAACAGGCCCAGCAGATGCAGTGGCTCGGGCAGATCGGGTCGCTCGACTACGACGCGGCGGCAGGCGGCGATCGCCTCGTCGAGCCGTCCCTGACGGTAGAGGTCGACGACCAGGTCCAGCCGGGCCGCCGAGGCGTTCGGATCTTCGGCGGCGCGGCGCCGACTTCCCGCCGACGACCGCGACCTTTTGCGATTCACGATAAGGCATCCTCACGCGGCGGCGCCTACGAGCCAATGGTCACGGAGTGCAGCACGATGATCGCGACCGCCGCAACGATTCCCACCCGGATGTTATCGTTAATCTTCACCGGCAGCGATTCCGCAATTGCCGACAGCACAACGGCCGGAGCGACGCACGTGAACGCCGCCGCCGGTGAAATGGCCGGACGCGTCTGCAGCCAGAATGCGAACACCGAAAACGGCAATGCGCCGGCGACGAACGCGGCCGAGCCGATCCACGACTTGGCCGGGTTCCACGGCAAGGGGCGCTCGCCAAACAACAGACCGGCAAAGGTGGCCGAGCTGTCGCCGAACGCAATGATCGAGACCACCGCACAGGCAATCTCCGATTTTCCGGGAAACAGCCACAACAGTACGGGGACGATTCCCGTGAAGCTCAAGACCGACGTGGCCCAGCTTCTTTCGCCATCACGCCGGAATGCGGGCCTCAGGGCCAGGCAGATGATCGCGCCCGCCGCACAGGTCGCTGTGACGACCCACAATGACCAGGTTTCGAGCGGATCGCTTTGTGGACAGAAATAAAAGACGTACGGAAAAACCCCGGGCAGCCCGTGCACCAGGCGGCGCTTCAACTCTTCCGGCCGAATCTGTAAGCGGATCCTGTCGGCCAATGTCGCGGTCGCAGGTCTGGCTAGCGCTAAGTTCTCAACCGCGATGGCTGCCACATCGGCAATCGGACCTGTGCCGCCGCTAGCGCCAGGCTCCATCGAATCAGTCGCTCGCCCTGCCGGATCGGTACTCAAGGTGGATGTCTCGAATCAACGCAAAGGATTGGTCACTCCGGCTCCCCAGCCGTCCGGCGGCGTTCCTTACAATTCGTTCATGTTGACGATTCTGCTGAATGTAAGTCAATGGCAGATGCACCCATCGGCGACTTCCTTGCCGATTGCGGGCAGCGGTGGCAGAATGCCTGCATTGCCGGCCGTCGGTTTTCAAGATGAACGCGGTCTCCTCACGATTCAGGCCCAAATCGATGACAGAATACACCGCAGAATTCGTCGGCACGGCGCTGCTGATTCTGCTGGGAGACGGGGTCGTCGCCAACGTGCTGCTGAAGCAGACGAAGGGTCACCAGGCGGGATGGATCGTGATCACTCTGGGCTGGGCGATGGCCGTCTATGCCGGGGTGATCGTGGCGTCGCCTGCCAGCGAAGCGCACCTGAACCCGGCCGTGACGGTCGGGATGGCGATCGCGGGCAAATTCGCGTGGGACCAGGCGCCCGCCATTATCGCCGCGCAGATGCTGGGGGCCTGCGCCGGGGCCGGCCTCGTGTGGCTGCTCTACAAGAATCACTTCGACGTGACGGACGATGGCGATGCGAAACTCGCCGTTTTCTGCACCGGTCCTGCGATCCGCTCCTCCGTCCTGAACACCGTTTCCGAAGTCGCCGGCACGTTCGTGCTGGTGTTTGCGGCGCTGATGATTTCGACCCCCGCGGGCACGCTGGGCTCGCTTCAGGCGCTCCCCATCGCCCTGGTCGTCCTGGCCATTGGACTGTCGCTGGGGGGCACGACAGGCTATGCGATCAATCCGGCCCGAGACCTCGGTCCGCGGATCATGCACGCCCTGCTGCCGATCCCGGGCAAACGCGACAGCGACTGGGGCTACGCCTGGGTGCCAGTAGCAGGCCCGATCGGCGGCGCGATCCTGGCGGCCGTGTTGTACCGGGCATTCCAGTAAATGCCCGCATTTTGCCACACTGTGGCGCGATTTCGCCTACAATTTGTTGACGGTTCCGCGGCAATTTCGTTTCATGGAATGCGGGGGCCGTTGACTTCGTTCACCAGGCGGTAATCATGTCTCAGGCAATCGTCAATCCGGAAGAATTGCGGCGGTTCGCGCAGATGCTCAAGCAGTTCAACACCGGGCTGTCCGAACAGATGACGGTTCTAGCGGGGCAATTGGACGCCCTGAGCACCTCGTGGCGCGATCAGGAAAATCACCGCTTCAACGAAGAATTCCAGCGCAATCTGCAGACCGTCGGCCGATTCATCGAATCGAACAACGAGTACATTCCGTTTCTGCTCCGCAAGGCCGAGCGCATCGACGAATATCTGCAGCAGCGGTGAAAGACCATTCCGATGTCCAGCTCGGCCCATGTGACTTCGATCGACGCCGTGGGAACGTTTCGCACGGCCCTGCGTACATTTCAGGACCAGGCGGCGCACGCACTGGTCGCGCTCGAAGAACAGGCGCGGCGGGCACTGCAGTGGCTGGAACACGAAGCGCCGCTGTACTGGCGCGGGCAAATCCGAAACTGTTACGACGAAGTGGCGCGGGCCCGCACGGCCCTCGAAACTTGCCGCATGCGCGCGGTGGGCGATCATCGCCCCGCCTGTCTCGAAGAGCAGGAAGCCTTGCGTCACGCGCAGCGCTGGCTGCGCGAGGCGGAAGACAAACTCGAGGCCGTCCGCCACTGGACACAAAAAGTCCGGGAAGAGCTCGACGAATACCGCGGACGAATGATGCGGTCTCGCCATTGCGTCGAAAACGCCGTGCCGAAATCGCTGGCGCTGCTCGACCGCACGCTGTCGACGCTCGATTCGTATGTCGACCGCCCCGCCCCGGTTGAAGTCTCTGGGTCCACAAGCCCGCCGGCCGGATCGCTGCAGGCGGGCCTGTCATGAGAATCGCTGACCTCAACACCGGCGCTGCGCAGCTCCGCGACGCCCTCGACGGCTTAAGGCAAGCCTGGTCGGACGCCAGCCCGCACTGGAACGACGCCAACAGCCGCAATTTCGAAGAGAGCCACCTGCGCCCCCTGGCGAGCGACATGGCGTCGGCGTTTCCCGCAATCGACCAGTTGGCGACGGTTCTGGCCCAGGCCGAGCGCGCCTGCGGTCCCTGGTGATCTGTGCTGCTCTCCCTCTTTCACGACGAATCGTCATCGCAATAGTTCCAGCAGAATCGAATCAGTTCATTGACCGACAACTCTCAGATCCCGACGTCGCATCCGGTCGAAACGCGCCTGACGCTCGACCACTACCGGGCATTGCTCGACGAGCTGCATTCGGCGGCGGCCGAGCGATCGCGCATTCTGCAGGAACTGGCCGACCTCGGGCCCCTGGAACACGAGGCAGGCGGCGCCCCTTCCTCTGCGCTAACGGCCGCTTGTGCACGCTACCGCGAGGAGCTCGCCGCCGTCGATGAACAGCACACGGCCCGGCGCCAGGCGCTCGACGATCGGTTCGCCGCCGAAACGGCCGCCGCCACCGCCGCGTACGACGAATCCGCCGAACTGATCTCGCGAACGGCGGCCGATGAGCTGGAACGGATTGAAAAAAAGTACCAGGAAGACTGCTGGCTGATGTCGTCCATACTCGACGACAAATCCGACGCCAGCCCGCAGCGGCAGCTCGAAAAGCTGGAGGCCCAGGTCCAGCAGGGTCGCAGCCGCCTGGCGGCGCAAGACGCCGAGGTTTCAACCCTGGCCGCCGAAGTGGCGGACCTGGCAGCCAGACGCCACCTGCGGATCGGCCCCGAACCGGAACCGTCGGCTCCCCCGAGCGGGCGCGACGCGGTCCTCGAGGCGGCCAGCGCCGCCGCACAGATCGCGAGAGACCAGACGCAGCGAATGGCGCGGCAGGCCCGGTCGCGGCTCCTGGTGCGGCGGAATTTTGTAATCGTCGGTGCGCTCCTCTGGTTCGGACTGTCGGCGGGAATTTTCGCAGGAGTCTCGCCACAATGGCTGGGCCTGCCTGCCAGTCCCGGAGTCGAATGGCCCCTGATCGCCGGCGGCCTCGGGTTCGGTTTGACGTGTGTGATTCTGCTGATCTTGCACGTGATCGCCTCGAACGAGGCGGTGCGCGCCTGCGAGACGATTCAGCAGGCTGTCGTCGACGCTCGGGCCCATGCCCGCCGCTGGCACGAGCTGGCCCGCCGTGAAATGCAGGTGTGCGAGGCCGAGTACCGCACGCGTCAGGCAGCCGTCAGTGAACGGCGTGAAAAATCTCTGCAGCAGTTTGGCGCGAAGCGCCAGCAGCAGACTGCGGCGATTCAATCCGGCTGCACGGCCGACCTTCTGGCAGCCTCCCGGCGGCGAGACGAGGCGCTGGCCGCGGCGTCGGATCGGCACAATGGCGACCTGCTCGCAGCCGAGTCGAGTCATCGTCGCGACGCAACGGGGCTGCGGACCCGCCACGAACGCGAACAGGCGTTGCAGGCGCGCCAAGACGGGCGCGACGCCTCTGAGCGCAATCTGCGCCGGCGCGAGCTCGCCAACCGCTGTGAGGCAATCTGGTGCGACGCACTGGCATGGTTTGAGACCGAGGCAACCGCTTTGGCCGAAGAGAGCCGCCGACTGTTTCCCGACTGGCAGGCCCTGGCGCGCCCGGAATGGCAAGCTGCCGAATCGATTCCGCCCGGCGTGCGGATCGGCGACTATGCCGTCAACGAGGCCGCGGCGCCCGTTCCTGCACGCGAGGGGTCGCCTGCCGAACCGCAGATCGAGCTGCCCCGATTGCCGGCCGTGCTGCCGTTTCCCGGCACGCCGTCGTTGCTTCTCAAGGCCGCGGGGCCGGCAGGCCGGGCGCAGGCGGTCGCAATTCTGCAAACCGCCATGCTGCGCCTGCTGACGGAGCTGCCTCCGGGAGATCTGAGGTTCACAATTGTCGACGCCGTCGGCCTGGGCGAGAACTTCGCCGCCTTTATGCACCTGGCCGACTACGACGACCTGCTGATCTCGGGCCGGATCTGGACGGAGCAGGCGCACATCGAACAGCAGCTTGCCAATCTCACGGAACACATGGAGAACGTATTCCAGAAGTATCTGCGAAACGAATTCGAGACAATTGAAGACTATAATGTCCACGCGGGGGAGGTGGCCGAGCCCTACCGCGTTCTGATCGTCGCGAATTTCCCGGCCGCCTTCAGCGAGCGGGCCGCACAGAGACTGGTGAGCATTGTCGCCAGCGGCCCGCGGTGCGGCGTGCACACGCTGATCGGAATCGACACCCGGCAGACGATGCCCCGCGGCTTCGACCTGGCACAGCTCGAAGGAATCGCGAGCGTGCTGGAGTGGGACGGCCTGCGCTTCCTGAACCGGGCCATCGGATCGGAACCGCTCGCGCTCATTCCCGATGAACTTCCCGCGCCGGCGCTGTGGGCGGCCCTGATCCGGAAGATGGGCGAATTGTCTAAGCACATCCGCCGCGTCGAAGTTCCCTTCCATCGCATTGTGCCCCGCGACGAAGCCTGGTGGACTGAGGACAGCCGCTACCAGATCGACGTCCCCCTGGGCCGCGCCGGAGCCACCAAGCTGCAGCACCTGCGCCTCGGGCCGGGGACTTCGCAGCACGTGCTCGTGGCGGGCAAGACCGGTTCGGGCAAATCTACGCTGCTGCACGTGATCGTTGTCAACCTGGCGCTGCGCTATTCGCCCGACGAAGTCGAATTCTACCTGATCGACTTCAAGAAGGGGGTCGAATTCAAGACGTACGCAACCCATCGCCTGCCGCACGCCTGCGTCATTTCCATCGAGAGCGACCGCGAATTCGGCGTCAGTACGCTCGAGCGGCTGGACGCAATCCTGAAAGAGCGCGGCGATCTGTTCCGCAGTCACGGCGTGCAGGATATTGCCTCGTATCGCAACGCCTGCCCGGATGCGCGCCTGCCGCGAATCCTGTTGATGGTGGACGAGTTCCAGGAATTCTTCGTCGAGGACGATCGCTATTCGCAGACGGCCGCGTTGCTGCTTGATCGGCTCGTGCGCCAAGGGCGGGCCTTCGGAATCCACGTGCTTCTCGGCTCCCAGACGCTGGGCGGCGCCTATTCACTGGCCCGCACGACGATCGGCCAGATGGCGGTTCGCATCGCGTTGCAGTGCAGCGATGCCGATGCGCACCTGATTCTCAGTGAAAACAACTCGGCGGCCCGGCTGCTCACGCGGCCCGGCGAAGCTATCTACAACGACGCCAACGGAATGCTCGAAGGCAACAACCCGTTCCAGGTCGCCTGGCTGGACGACGAACAGCGCGACGGATACCTGGCGCGGATCGGGTCGCTGGCTGAAGAGCAGAACCGTCCACGGACGGAAGCGATCGTTTTCGAAGGAAACATTCCGGCCGACCCCTCCCGCAATCCACTGTTGGGCCATCTGATCGAATCGGCGACGCGGCCAGCGCCCGAGACCGGCGCCAACCTGCTGCCGCAGGCGTGGCTGGGTGATGCCGTTGCGATTACCGGCCCCACGATGGTCGCCTTTTCGCGCCGGTCCGGCGCCAATCTGCTGGTCGTGGGCGCCGATGAAGGCGCCGCGGCGGGCATGCTCCAAACTGCGGTCGTGGCGCTGGCCATTCAGTGCCTGGAGCCCGCTCCCGCCGAACCGGTCGATGGCGCACGGCAAGTTCCTCCGCGGCTGCACCTGTTCCTGGAAGGAACCGGCGCCACGGGGCGCTGGTCGCGGCTGCTGGAAGCTTTGAGCAGCCTGATTGCCGTTTCAGATGCCGGGGAATCGGCCCGGTCGTTGGCCGCGATCGCCGCCGAGGTCGCGCGCCGCCGAGACGAGCGCGCCCCATCGCCGCCGCTGTTCCTTGTCGTCGACGATCTCAGCCGCTTCCGTGACCTGCGCAAATCGGACGACGATTTCGGTTTCAGCAGCGCCGGGCGCGACAAAGGCCCCACGCCGGGCCAGGCGTTCGCCGAAATTCTTCGCGAGGGCCCGGCCGTGGGCGTGCACGCGATCGTCTGGTGCGACTCCTACAACAACGTCGACCGCTGGTTCAGCCGCCAGACGCTGCGCGAGTTCGAGATGCGGGTCGTGCTGCAGATGAGCGGCCCGGATTCAAGCCACCTGATCGATTCCCCGGCCGCGGCGCGACTGGGGACGAACCGGGCCCTGTTGTATTCAGACGAGCGGGGCACGCTCGAGAAATTCCGCCCCTATGGCCTTCCTGAACACGACTGGCTCTCGTGGGTTCGGCAGGAACTGGGCCTGGCCAAATCTGCTGAGCCGGCCGTCGCCGACGACATCGACCAGTGGCTGGTGACGTAACCGGTTCACTCGCGGCGAGAATCGCCAGATTCGTCGGCATCGTCGTACCAGGCGGGCGTCTTACGGCGCTTCCTTGATCGCGCCGCGATATTTTCAACTACTTCAGTGCCTCGAAGATCTTACCACCATGCCATGCGGCGCGGCTGCCCAGTCGCTCTTCCAAGCGTAGCAGTTGATTGTATTTGGCCAGTCTCTCGCTGCGGGCCACCGAGCCGATCTTGATCTGCCCGGCGCCGGTGGCGACAGCCAGGTCGGCGATCGTCGCGTCTTCCGTTTCTCCGCTGCGGGCCGAAATGACGGGCCAGTAGTCGGCCTCCAGTGCCAGCCGCATCGTCGCCAGTGTTTCCGACAGTGTCCCGATCTGGTTGACCTTGATGAGCACGCTGTTGGCCGCGCCTTCGGCTGAGATCGTGCGGAACCGCTCGGGATTCGTCACAAACAGATCGTCACCGATCAGTTGCACGCGTTGGGAGAGGCGCTTGGTGATTTCAGGCCACTCCGAATCGGATTCGTGCAGCGGATCTTCGATGCTCACAATGGGGTACTTTTTCGTCCATGTGTCGAACAGGTCGATGATCTCGGCAGAAGTGATGAGCGCGCCGCCGGATGCCGCCAGCCGATACCCCTGCGCCCGGCCCGTGCTTTCTGCCAGGTGCGTGGCGGCCACATCGAGCCCGATCGCGACGTCGCGGCCGGGCGAAAGACGACAACGCTCGATCGCTTCCAGAACGACTTCGACAGCCCGGCTGTTCTCGGCCAAACGCGGGCCGAAGCCCCCTTCATCGCCGACCAGCACGCCCTCAAAGCCCGTTTCCGTCAGGCACT
Organism: Planctomycetia bacterium; assembly: GCA_016200145.1. GTDB lineage: Bacteria > Planctomycetota > Planctomycetia > Planctomycetales > Planctomycetaceae > JACQFH01. The sequence continues at coordinate 21,332 of JACQFH010000532.1, forward strand.
CGCCCAGTTGATGGTAGATCGTCACGATCCAGTCGAGCGCCTGGTGGTATGACGACGCCCCCACGGGAAGGATCAGGAAATCCTGAAAATCAAGGTTTTTTCCGGCATGCAGGCCGCCCGAGATCATATTGACCATTGGCAAGGGCATGGCCATCTCGCGACCCACGAGGACCGTGCGCCGCCCTGGCCCCGCGGCGCCGGCAGTCTGCACCCAGAGCTCGTGCAGGTGCTCGACCAGCATGATGCGGCGGGCCGCTGCGGCGGCATGCGCGGCGGCCAGCGATACGGCGACCAGCGCATTGGCCCCGAGTTTCGAGCAATTCTGCGTCCCGTCAAGCTCCTTGAGCCGTTTGTCGACGCCCGCCTGATCGGCCGCATCGAGCCCCTCGAGTGCGGGGGCAATGACGGTTTCGATGTTTCGGACGGCCAGCAGGACTCCCGCCCCCCCGAGCCGCGACGGGTCGTGATCGCGAAGCTCCAGCGCTTCGAACCGCCCCTTACTCGCTCCGCTGGGGGCGATCGCCCGCCCCGATTCGCCACCGGTGCAGGTGATTTCGACTTCGACGGTCGGCCTGCCGCGGCTGTCGAAGACTTCACGGGCATGGACTCGCTTTATCAGCGTCGACATGATCAATCACCAGTCTGTTGGCAGAGCTCTTTCGTCAACGAGGCGATGGACAACAAGTTGATTTCGCAGCCTCTCGAGAATTCCGCTCCAATCCACCGGCGGCTCGAAGAACAGATCGCGACAGAATTCACGGACCGCCTGCTGCTGACGTTCGTCCAGATAATCGATCCGGCTCGTGGCGTCAATTCGCGCCCACATGCAGCCCGCAAGGTGGCCTGTCGTCCGCCGTTCAAGTTCGCGAGGCGACAGCGCAGTGCCATCCGGAAGTGCTCCGACTTCAGCATGGTATGTCCGCCAGAACTCGGTCGTCAGCTTCGCATACTCGGCGAATCGGCCGGCGTGGCGGACGGTCTTGAGCAGCAGATGGCTCAAGAAAAACCCGAGATCGAACGCCGGATCGCCGTAATGCCCCGTCTCGAAATCGACCAGCACGATCCGGCTTCCCGTAATCAACACGTTCTTGGGACTGAAGTCGGCATGCACGATGCACACCGGAGTGGCAAACATTTCGACAATCAGTCGTTCGATGTACGGCGCGGCGTCGGGCGCAATCTCGGCAATCCGGCGGTAGAACGGATCGACGCGCAGCTCGACGAATATCTGTATGTCGCCGAACTGCGCCGCGAGTTTGGGCTGCAGCGCAGTCCGGCGATGAATCGTGGCAAGGAATGTTCCCAGTTGCGCGGCAATCTTCGGGTCGGCGTCTCCTTCGAGCAGAAGCTGCTTCCAAACTTTGTGATCGGCAGGGGCCGCTTCCATGGCGAACAGATAGTTGTCACGATCTTCGAACAGCACGCGCGGGACCACCCCCGGGGGCAAGAGCGGCGCGAGCACGCGCATGACGTCGACCTCTCGCCAGACGCGATCGAGCCGGCTGAACCAGGCAGCCCGGGTCCGCAACTGCGCGCGAGATTGTTTTAGCACGAATGGCTCGCCGGCTGCGGGCGTGACTCGCAGCACGGCGTTGGAAACGCC
>JACQFH010000526.1 GCA_016200145.1 Planctomycetia bacterium
CGCCGATGCGGCAGGATGCCGCATCTACTTTTGAGCGGCATCCTGCCGGCATGATCCCCTTTCTCTGGCCTGTGTTTCGCGTCCTGCTCTGGCTGGTCTTCTTGCCGATCCTGATCTTCCGGCGGAACCCGCTTAAGCGGTTGCAGAAATCGATCGAAGACCCCGGCGCGGCGCTGGCGGCCCTGCTGGCGACGTACGGCCTCGCGACCAGCCGGCACCGGGACTGGATCATCTTCGCCGATTCGGGACATCGCGCCCGGGTTCAGTTGTACCCCAGTTCCAACGTCCGCAAAGGCGCGCTCATTCAACTCGTGTTCTCGTTCGAGTTCTCGCACCGCGACCGGCTGGTGGAAACGGTCCCCGGTTTTGGCGACAACTATGGCCTGGCCGTGCCCGACGCCTGGCAGACGTTTACGGCCGGGTCGCTGGGGCCGATCATGGCGGCGTTCCTGGGTTACACGGGGAGCCATGCGCACCAGGAAGAATGGGAATTCGCCGGCAAGCGCTGGCAGGTCACGCTCGGGCATTTCGTATTCCACCCGCAGCACCTGTCTTGCGGGCGATTCTCGCGAGAGATGTCGCGGCGATTCCGGCTGATGATCGAGGACCTGCCGCTGGACAGCGGCATTCACTGGATTCAGCTCTTTTATTCCCGCTCGCGATCCGAGGGCAAACGGCACGAGTTCCACGAAGGCCTGCTCGACAACCGTCCCTGCGAGCAGTTGGATTCGGCGATGCAGGCGATTCAATTCCCAGACCTCGCCAAAACCTACAGCGTCCGCCAGTTCATCGTCCTGCTCCCCATCGGCCGCGCCAAATCTTAGCGCCGAGTCGCTTTCGTCAAGATGATTTTGTGTCTTTCGCTTCTTTCGTGGTTGCCCTCTCCCGGTGAATGGAAAAAGGGGAACCACGAAAACGACGAAAGAAACGAAAACATGGAATCAGAAAGGTCGGTTTGCCTTTACGCCTTTATCGCGGCGCGGGTCTGTTGGACGGCGGCGACGTATTGCTGGGCCAGGCTCTTGATGCGGGCCATGTCTCCGGCCTGCACGGCCTTCGGCTCCACCAGGGCCCCACCCAGCCCGACGGCGCAGGCGCCCGCCTTCAAGAAGTCGGCGATCGTGTTCAGGTTCACCCCGCCGGTGGGCAGTAGGCGAACCTGAGGCAACGGGCCATGCAGCGTTTTCAGGTACGCGGGCCCGCCAATGTCGGCGGGAAACACCTTGATGACCTGCGCGCCGGCCTCCCATGCCGTCAGGATTTCTGTGGGAGTGAAGGCACCGGGCATCACGAGCTTGTCGTACCGGTTGCCAAGCCGGATCACGTCCAGATTGACGGTGGGCGCGACGAGGAATTCGGCGCCGGCCAGAAATGCAGCGCGGGCCGTTTCGGGATCGAGAACGGTTCCCGCGCACAGCAGCACCTTGTCCCCCAGCGCCTTGCGGACCGCGGCGATGATTTCCAGGGCACGGGGGACGGTGAAGGTGACTTCGAGTACGTCGACGCCCCCCTCGTAGAGTGCGCGGGCCACGTCAACGAGCTGTTCGCTCGATGTGGAGCGGATGACGGCGACGATGCCGCTGTTCAAAACGCGGCTCAAATCTTCGTGGCGACTCATGGCGACTTCTTGTTCCAGAGTTGTTTCAACTGGCCGAAGCTGCGGATCGGCTCCCCTTCGCCCAGCGCGGCGGCCGCCGGGGGCGCGGGCTTGCGATCGACACGCGCCGGCTGCGGGCGCCTGGCCGGAGGCCGCGGTTTGGGCGGCGGCGATACGGGCGGTGATACGGGCAGACTGCCGGATCCATTGGATGCCGCCCCCGCCGTCGCAACTTGTGCCGTGCCTGCAAGAGCTGCATCGGCCGCCGGCTTCTGCTCGGGTCGCCGCGATCTGGGTTGCGACGTCCCCGGCTTGATCATTCCCAGCGAGACGCGCTTCCGCTCGGTGTCGACCGACAGCACCCACACCGTCACTACGTCTCCGACCGAGACCACGCTGTGGGGGCTCGTGACGAACTGGTTCGACATCTGGCTCACGTGAACCAGCCCGCTCTCTTTGAGGCCCACGTCGACAAAGGCCCCAAAATCGACGACGTTCAGCACCGTGCCGCGCAGCTCCATGCCCGGCGTCAGGTCGGACATCTTCAGGATGTCCTTCTTGAAGATCGGGCCGGGCAGGTCGGCCCGCGGATCGCGGCCGGGGCGGGCCAGCGCGTCGACAATGTCACGCAGCGTCGGCAGCCCCGCCTGCAATTCGGCGGCCAGGGCCTCGACATCCAGCTCTGCCAGCCGGTCGCGCAGGTCGGCCGGCAGATGGCCCGTGCCATCTTGCGTCTGGCCGTCGCCCGTCAGTCGCGACAGCACCTGCCGCGCCAGCGCGTAGCTTTCGGGATGGATCCAGGTGGCGTCGAGTGGATCGGCGCCGTCACGAATCTTGAGGAACCCGGCGGCCTGCGTGTACTTCGCCTGGCCGATTCCGGGGACTTCCAACAGTTGCTCGCGCGAGCGGAACGACCCGTTCTGTGTGCGCCATTCGACGATCCGCCGCGCGGTGAGCTGATTCAGGCCCGACACGTACATGAGCAGCGCGCTGCTGGCCGTGTTCAGCTCGACCCCCACATAATTCACGCACGATTCGATCACCTGGTCGAGCGATTCCTTGAGAGTCTTTTCGTCGACGTCGTGCTGGTACATGCCGACGCCGATGTGCTGCGGCTCGATCTTCACCAGCTCGCTCAACGGGTCCTGCATCCGCCGGCCGATCGAGATCGTTCCCCGCTCGGTCGCGTCGAGGGACGGAAATTCTTCGCGGGCGATCGCGCTCGTCGAATAGATGCTGGCCCCGGCTTCGTTCACGATCACGTATTGCGTCTCGGGCGCAAGCTCGGCGATCGTCGCGGCGACCAGCTCTTCGGTCTCGCGGCAGGCGGTGCCGTTGCCGATCGCGATCAGGTTGACCTGGTGCGTCTGCAACAGGCCCGCCAGCTTGCCTCGCGTCGCCGTCTGCTTGTCGGCCGAGCCGGTGACGTAGATCAGGTCGGTGGTCAGCAGGTTCCCGTTTTCGTCGAGGACGACGACCTTGCAGCCGGTGCGGAACCCCGGGTCGATGGCCAGCACGCGCCGCCCGGCCAGAGGGGGCGAGAGCAACAGGTTCCGCAGGTTGCGGGCGAACACGGCGACCGCCTGGGCCTCGGCCCGTTCCGTCATTTCGCGGCGCACTTCCCGTTCGAGGCTGGGATGCACGAGCCGGCCGACGGCATCGTCGAGGCACGACGTGAGCAGCTCCACGAACCGATGACTGTCGAGCTGGAGGAGCTTCGCGATGTCGGCCTTGACGGCTGGTTCGTCCCACTCGAATTTCACTCGCAAGGCGCCGGCGCTTTCGCCCCGGTTGAACGCCAGCGCGCGGTGCGGCGGGATCTTGCCCACCGGCTCGCTGTGATTGAAATAATCACGGTACGCCTGCGCTTTTTCGGCCGCCGCGTCGGTCGCTGTGCTCGTGAGGCGCCCCCCCTTCCAGGCGTGACGGCGTGCAACGGCGCGCACCTCGGCATGCTCGCTGATTCGCTCGGCCAGAATGTCAGCCGCCCCCTGCAGAACTTCGGCCGTCGTCGGCAGGTCTTTCGCCGGGTCGATCAGGGCCGCCGCGGCCGCCTGCAAGTCGACCAGCTCGGGTGCGGCGCTCCAGATCGCATCGGCCAGGGGTTCGAGCCCCCGTTCGCGGGCCGCCGAGGCACGGGTTTGCTTCTTGGGTTTGTACGGCAGATACAGGTCTTCGAGCCGCTTGATCGAATCGGCCGCCTGGATCTGCTGTTTGAGCTCGGGCGTGAGCTTTCCCTGGGCCTCGATCAGCCGCAGGATCGTGGCGGCCCGCTCGGCCAGTTGCCGCGACGCCGTGACGCGCGCCAGCACGGCGCGAATCTGCTCTTCGTCGAGGTTCCCGGTCTGCTCTTTGCGATAGCGCGTGATGAAGGGGACCGTATTGCCTGCATCGGCCAGCCGCACGACGCTTTCGACTTGCGCCGCGCCAATCTTAAGTTCCGCAGCGACCGACGAGAGCTGCACCGTCAGAGGTGAATCCATACGCGATCGTTCGACGAAATGAATGGCCCGTCTCGATGAGAGCCATCTTAACGAATTCCCCCCGCGTAGCAATCGCGCGCCGCACGAGAAGCGAGTCGGGACTGAGTCGAAACGAGATTCACTCGTTCCCACGCTCCGCGTGGGAACGCGCGTCC
>JACQFH010000527.1 GCA_016200145.1 Planctomycetia bacterium
GCCTCGCGCCACAGCGGATAATGGTCAGGGGAATTCAGCCACGTCGACTTGGGATGATAAATCGGGCTGAACCGCATGCCCTGGAAGCCGTGTTCCTGCATCCAGTAGCGGAGCTTTTCCACAATCTTGGGATCTTCGGGCTCGAGCAGGCCGTGCGCGACGAACAACTTCGGGTACGATTTCAGGCTGTGGGCGATGTACGAGTTGTCCCAGCCAAAAAGGCGCGGATTGATCAGCACGGCGTACTTCAGGCCGAATTCCCGCATCTGTTCCACCTGGTTTTCGATCGGCGCCGCCACGTCGACCTTCAGGTTGCGCCCCGCCTCGGGGTGATTGAAGGGGAACTTCGGATCGAGCGTCCAGACTTCAAGGTGGGTGTCGATGAGCAGGCGCTTGGGTTCCGCCGCCGCGGCCGTCGCGCTGGCGACGGCGGCGGCGCCTGTGGCGATGAGGAACTCGCGGCGGGAGAGGCTTGTAGACATGGGAGGTCGAAGGAATCGAAAAGTCGAAGGGGTCGAAGAGTGGATTCGGTGATCTCCGAATTTCTGAGGACGCGGCGACGCACTCCCTCGCTGGCGATTAGGGAAATTATGAGTAGAACACTGCACCTGCGGAGCACAAATCCATGCGATGCCCTCTGGCCTGCGAAACGCGCTCCCCTGTCGGGTCGCGGTTAAACGCAATACCGTTCGGCGAAGAGCAGATGTTCAGGAGTCTGCCCGTAAGCCGGAAAAGGCTGGCAAGCTGGAGATTCAATCTGGGTAAGTTGCGATCCTCAAAATCCCTTCGCCGAGCGAAGAGCAGATGTTCAGGAGTCTGCCCGTAAGCCGGAAAAGGCTGGCAAGCTGGAGATTCAATCTGGGTAAGTTGCGATCCTCAAAATCCCTTCGCCGAACGGTATTGCGGTTAAACGAGTTATTCAAGCATCCAAAGCGCCCGGCAAAGGTGCGCTGCAGTTTCAGCCCGATGCTCCCATGACGTGCTGGTCGAAGTCGATGATCGAGCCGGTCATCAGCCCCGAGCGATCCGACAGCAGGAACGCCACCATTCGCGCGGCCTCGGCCGGTTTAATCAGGCGGCCGAACGGCTGGCGCTGCTCGGCCTTGTCGAGCCAGTCGGCCGCCGCACCGTGGAATCGTTTCTGAATCACGTGCTCGCCGGGCGAATCCATCCAGCCCAGGTTCAGTCCGTTAACTCGAATCCGCTGCTGCGCCATGGAATGGGCGACGTTCTTCGTCAACGTGACCAGCGCCCCTTTTGACATCGAATACGGACAGAGAAACGGCTGGCCGCCATGGCTGGAGACGCTGATGATGTTCACGATCGAGCCGGCGATCTGTTTTTCGATCATCAGCCGCAGCGCCCCCTGCATCAGAAAGAACGGGGCCTGCACGTTGAGGGCGATGATGCGATCGAAGAGCTCGGGCGTTGTGTCGAGAATCGTGCCGCGCTCCGATGTCGCGGCGCTGTTGACCAGATAATCCACGCGCCCGAAAACCCGCCGCGTCCGTTCGACGACTTTTTGACAGTCTTCGACGCGGCTCAAGTCGGCCGCGACGAATTCGGTCCGGCAATTGAGTTCCATGAATTCGGTCGCCAGTCGCGCGCCGCTGGAAGCATTCCGCCCGCAGATGACAAGGCCGCCGATCATTTTCTCGGCGACCAGCTCGCGGGCGATGGCTTCGCCCAACCCCTGCGTGCTGCCGGTGACGATCGCGACGCGATCCGTTGGATTCATCTCTTCTCCGGCGCTCACCAGCGCAGTTTTCCGGGCAGGTATTTGTCGATCAGCGCCGTGTAATACGGCGCGAGTTCATTCCAGTCGGGCCGGTTCGGGCTCTTCGAATACAGATCGAAGGGGTTGAACCTGCGGACCCAGGGGAGCATCTGTCGGTCGTGTTCGTCGAGCAGATGTCCATATTCCTCTTCGCGGTGCCAGGGGTAACACGAATGGTAGCGGATCATGTACAGCGCGGGTTCCGGGAGCGTACAACCGGCCTGCGTGACGACGTGGTAGAGGTACTCGTCGTGCCCCCACGACAGGTGCACGTTGCGCAGGCCGCAGCCGGCCTGATAGACGCCGCAGGGCGTGTTGAGCCGCGCATCGCCCGAGTCGGGGTTGTCTCTCAGGAATTCCGGGTACACGATCCGCTGACTG
>JACQFH010000528.1 GCA_016200145.1 Planctomycetia bacterium
GCCAATTGCGCGTCGCTCGCGTATTTCGCGATTCTGCACTATTCATCCGTGGGATTGCCACGCCATCCGTGGCATTCTGAATTCCATGCAAACCAATGAGTTGCGGAATGTCGCCGCCGATTTCTTGATGCCGTGCGCAAATTCAGAACGTTTGGATTACGGATGAAACACGGATTTACGGCAACCTGTTCGTATCCGTGTTTCATCCGTGTTTCATCCGTGGCTGGTCTTACCTGCGGGTTGCTGAGAAGCTACTGCTTCGACTCTGTTCAGCGCGCAAAAAAGCAGGGGAGCCCGGATTGGACTCCCCTGCAGCGTGTTGCAATTGACGTCAGGCCGCAATCGCGACCAACGTTTCGCGATTACTTCTTTTCCTTCTCGACCTTGAAGTCGGCCTTCTTGAAGGCTTCTTCGCTGAAGACCAGGTTGAGCTGCTCGTCGCCTGTCGCCTTTTCGACTTTGCCCTTGCAGTTATTGCAGCAGAACTGAACCTTGGCGCCGCCAACCGTGATTTCGGTGTCCTTGTTCAGATCCTGGCCCGACAGCGGGCACTTGTGCTGCACGGCCTGCTTGGTCGCGACGAGCTGAGCATTCGCCTTCGAAGCGAACTTCTTTTCGTCCTTGGCGAACGCCTTCGGGCAATTGTCGCAGCAGAAGTAGATCTTGCCGCCCTTGTAATCGACCGACTTGTCGGCCTTGGCGTCAGCTTTGGCGTTGACGAGGCACTTGATTCCGTCGAGCTTGACGTCGGCCGCGTAGGCCGAAGTGAACGCGAAGCCCAAAGCCACCACCAGCAGCGAAATGCGTCTCATCGGGGTCTCCTTTTCAGTCGAGCAAAGTGGGTGATAATGACTCGAATTTGGTCCTGACAGAGGCCGTTCCAGCGCTCGCCCCATGTCTTCTACGGCACGGATTTACCCTTACGACCGCTACAGATCGACCCATTTATACTCGTTGTTGTTTGGTTTGTCACGTCAAAATTCCATTTTTTTGGGAATTCAAAAAGCTGCCGGAATCCGGGATCGTGCCAGATCTGATCGTTTAACCGCGACCCGGGCACCGCCGCGGATAGCGGTGGTCGGGAGCGCGTATCACAGGGCACGGAGCGACGATTGGATTCGTGCCGCGCAGGGATGACTTGCATCAGCGATCCGAGACGTTCGATACGCGCTCCGACCACCGCGGATTGCGGCGGTGCCCGGGTCGCGGTTAAACGAATTGGCCACTACAATGTCGCGGCATTGGCGCAGGCGATCGCTCGCATTCGAAACTGCATCACAAGAAACAGGACCATCGGAATGGCCGCCCGAAAAGCATCCCGCCGCAAGTCGCAACCAGCCAAGCGCCCCGCGCGGCGCGGCTACGAACAGCAGTCGATTGGCGACTATTTGATTCAGCGCTTGCAGGATTACGGGATTGAGCACGTGTTCGGCATTCCCGGAGACTTCGTCCTGCAGTTTTACGCCCTGCTCACCGACAGCCCGCTGACGGTGGTCGGCTGCACCCGCGAAGACAACGCCGGGTTCGCCGCCGACGCCTACGCCCGCGTGCACGGAATGGGGGCGGTGTGCGTCACGTTCAGCGTGGGGGGCCTCAGTATGTGCAATTCGATCGCCGGGGCCTACGCCGAAAAGTCCCCTGTCGTCGTCATCAGCGGGGCGCCCGGCGTCGACGAGCGCCGCAGCGACCCGCTGCTGCACCACCGCGTCCGCGACTTCAATACACAGCGAGAGATTTTCGAAAAAATCACCGTGGCCTCGGCGTCGCTCGACGACCCGCTGACCGCGTTCCGTGAAATCGACCGCTGCCTGGCCGCCTGCGATCGCTACAAGCGGCCGGTTTATCTTGAATTGCCTCGCGATCGGGTGCGCACGAAATCGCAGCATCCTTACCTGGCCAGCCACGAAAAGCCGGTCAGCGACAAACAGGCCCTGCACGAGGCGCTCGACGAGGCCACCGAAATCATCAACGCCTGCCGCCGTCCGGTGATCATCGCCGGGGTTGAAATGCACCGCTTCGGCCTGGGCGACGAAGTGGTCAAGCTCGCCGAGAAGCACCAGATTCCGATGTGTGCGACGCTCCTGGGCAAGTCGGTCGTCAGCGAACGGCACCCGCTGTACCTGGGGATTTACGAAGGGGCCATGTGCCGCGAGCCGGTCCGCAAGTTCGTGGAAGACAGCGACTGCATCATCCTGCTCGGCACGTTCATGACCGACATCGACCTGGGGATCTACACGGCGAATCTCGACATCAGCAAGTGCATTTACATCACCAGCGACGCCTTGCAGATCAGCCATCATCACTTCAATGACGTGCTGCTGGCCGATTTCATCCACGGGCTGCTCAAGGCCGATCTCTCTCCGCCGAAGCGGCCGATCCCTCCGGGTTGCCGCCGCGAAGTCACCAAATTCGTTTTGCAGCCGCAGGCCAAAATCAAAACGCGCCGGCTCTTCGAGCGAATCAACGAGCTGCTCGACGAGAACATGGTGGTCGTCGCCGACGTGGGCGACTGCCTGTTTGCCGCGGCGGATCTCACGATCTATCGCGACACCGAATTCCTGAGCCCGGCGTACTACACGTCGATGGGATTCGCCATCCCCGCCGCCCTCGGCGCGCAGTTCGGCGACCAAAACCTGCGTCCCATCGTGCTTGTCGGGGACGGGGCGTTTCAGATGACGTGCCTGGAACTTTCAACGGCGATGAAGCACGGTTTCAACCCGATCGTGCTGGTGCTGAATAACAAAGGTTACGGCACCGAGCGGTTCCTGCACGAAGGGCCGTTCAACGACATTCCCAACTGGGAATACCACCGACTTCCCGACCTCTTAGGCGGCGGGTGGGGCTTTGAAGTGCGAACCGAAGGAGACCTCGACAAGGCCCTGCGGGCGGCGCTGGAAAATCGCGATAAGTTCAGCCTGCTGAACATCCACCTCGAACCCAACGACATCAGCCCGGCCCTCGAACGCCTGGCGAAGACGCTGTCGAAGAGGATCTGAGCGGCGCGCGTGATTCAGAATGACAGGACAATCGGCACCCTATGCGTTACGGCCTGTTGTGCCAAATCTGAAAAAATGGCCAAGCCATCCTTGGCCGCGCTCTCCAGAGCATATTCGTCGTCCTTTGTTCCGCGAACGCGTTGAAGAAGCGATTGCGTCGTCCATTTCGGCTCCTCCGCACGAAGTTGCGTTAGTTGCGCGAGCAGCCATCCTGTCGATGCAATCGTCGATTCTTCGTCTCCGGCCAATCCAGGAAACTTGAAGCAGTACTGAAAATCTCCCGGTAGCCAGAGATTTGCCTGCAATATCGATTGATAGCGAATTGACTTCTCGTCACGAAGTACATCTTGGTAAACAGGGTCGTTGACCCAAGTTTCGGGAAGCGCATAGGGCGGCTTACTGCGGGACAGTTGGGCGTAAACCGCCCAGAGCAACAGCCCCGAATATCCTTGCCACCCCGGGCGGTCAGTGAAATATGGCACGCAGTCGTCCTCTGACCACTCGATCGGGCCAAGGCCGTGCGGCGCGAGTCCCTGGTTGATTCCCTCTCGCCACGAATCCACGAGGGAACGCACTTCGTGAGCTGGAGGTGGTGGCTCGGGATCACCGCCAGCGCAGATAATTTTGTATTGGATGCCGTCGATGCGAGCGCGACGCTGCACTACGTTTTCCCAAGTGCGCGTGTAATACCTCGTAAACGTTCCAGCATACACATCGAAAGCCAATATCAATCCCTCCTTTCCACTGCGCAAACTAGAAGTTCTTTCCTTCCCGGTGGGATGTCGCGCGTGTCAAATACCACGACAGGCGATCGGGCACATTGTCTTGCCGTGCACATTGCCGTCCAAGAGCGTGAATCTTGTTCGTTCACAATCGTGTTGTCCAGCTTGCGTAAGTCGTGCTTGCGAGCCAAGCAGCGGCCGCAGCTGACATTGACGAGGTAATCGAACTCTCAACAGACTGGCTCACGTCTTATCGTTCCGGCCTGGCAGAGCAGGACGCCCCTACGCATGCACACGCCCCGCCAGCAGCAGTTCGGCGGCCAGAACGATCAGCAGGAGCCAGACGACGGCTGTCCACAGCTCGTCGGAGCGCAGGGCGTCGGGGGGGATCGCCAGAGCGAGGGCGGCCTGGCGGGCTTCGTCTTCAGCGGATTTCGCGGCGACCCCCAGGGCTTCCTGAAGTTCTTCGGGGCCGACACGCTCCAGTGCCGATTCGCGCGGGTCGAGGTTGGTGACGATTAATGTTCCATCGCCATCCTCAGACGCGGCGATGCCGGTTTTGTCACCCGCTTTTGTAATCAGCCGGTTCGTCACCGCCGGCCGCTCGGCCAGTTGATCGGTGAGATACGCCAGAATCTGCCGCATCAGGGGTACGTACATTCTGGTGCGCGGCAGGTCATTCCAGTCGCGGTCGGCTGTGCTGCCGAAGTAGATGCACTTCCCCTTCCCGACGTGCCTCTCGGCGGCGATAATTCTGTCGCCCGCCTGCAATAAAATCGTCGCTGTGCCTGCTGTCGGTTCCAGCGGCAGGACGCGGTTGAAGTGCAACGTTCGCAGGTCCCCCTGCTGAGGATCGGCAAAGCAAGCCAGCGCCGGATGTTTCGCCTCCCACGCATCGACGCGCAGGCGGCCGTCGATCGGTTCCGCGGCGAGCCGGCCGGGCAACAGGTTGTGCGACGCCAGCGGCGCCAGTGACTGGCGCGTGACCTGGTCGCCGGCGAAGATCAGCAGGCGGCCTCCGCCGTTCAGGTATTCTTCCATGCGCCGGCCGTCGTCGTCCGAAAGCCGGCGGACGTTGGCCAGGACGACGGCCCGGTATCCGTCGAGCCGCGGGAAGCCCTTCCCCTTTTCCCAGACGATCCGTTCCGTCTCGAACGACCGCAACTGGCCTCCTGCCTCGTCGGTCCGCAGCCGCAGCGCCGTTTCGAGAAAATACGTCTCGCTCGAAAATATCGAACGCCCCTCGTCGCCGTCGACGAGCAGGACGCGATCCGGATGCCGGGCCTCGAACGCCACCCAGCGGCGATTATCGAGCGCGAGCGCATCGTCGAACGCCGTCTCGACGAACCCGCGATACAGGCCGTCGGTTTTGATCTCGAGCGGCAGGTCGATTACGACGGGGGCCTGGCCGGGGAGATCGACGTCGCGCGACGCCTCAAGGCGGCCGTCGGGCCCTTCGAGCTCGCAGCGAACTTTCACCTGCCGTGCCGTCAGCGCTCCGTGATTGCGCACAATCACGCGCACGAGCCCCGGCGCATCGGTGCGAATCTCGGCACGGCCCGGTTCCGCCGATTCGATCGCCACGTTTCGCGCCAGCGATTCGCCCACGTCGGCGAGGGCGACTTCGACGTCGGCGGGGATCGCCGGCAGTTTGCTGCGGCGCAAACCGCTGCGCTGGAAATCGCTGATCAGGACGATGCGCTTGGAAGACCGTGAAGAAGCCGCCAGCACGTCGGCCCCCCAGCCGAGAGCGAGCTGGTAATCGGTGGCCGCTTCCGACGTCGTCGCCTGGCCCAGCTTGTCGGACGCCAGTTCTTCAATCCCCGCGGCGTCGCACAGCGCCATGTGGACGACCGCGTTTTCGTCCAGCCGCTTCAGCTCATCGCGCGCGGCCGTGAGCGCCAGCTCGAACGCAGTCTTCCCGCCGCCGTCGCGGGCCGACATGCTCGCCGACCGATCGACAAGCAGCACAGTCTCCTGCTCCAGCCCGCGGCGGAACGATTCGTCACGAAACGGGCGGGCGAACAGCAACGCCAGCAGCAGCACCGCCAGCATCCGCAGCGCGAGCAGGATCCACTGCCGCACGCGGCGGCGGCGGCGATGCTCTTTGACCACCTGGTGCAGAAACCGCACCGAGCCGATCGCCAGAGTCCGGGTCTTCTGCCGGAACAGCAAATGAATGACGATCGGCACGGCAATCGCCAGGCCGGCCGCGAGAAACCCGAGATGGACGAAACCGAGACCC
>JACQFH010000536.1 GCA_016200145.1 Planctomycetia bacterium
CGCAGGTCTTTGCCTGTCACGGGAATGCCGTTGCCAGGCCGGCTGTCGTCGAGCTGGCCACGATACACGAGTTGCTTTTCCCGGTTGAACAGGAAGAAGTCGGGCGTGCAGGCTGCCTGATACGCGCGGGCGACCGATTGCGATTCATCGTACAGGTAGGGAAACGTGTAACCGGCGTCTTTGGCCTCGATCGCCATCTTCGCCGGGCTGTCGTCCGGATGCGTGCCGACGTCGTTCGAGCTGATGGCGACGATGGCGACCCCTTTGGGCTGGTAGTCTTTGCCCAGTTGGGCCAATCCTGATCGAACGTGTTTCACGAACGGGCAATGGTTGCAGATGAACATCACCAGCAGTGCCGGCGCATTCTGGAAATCGGCGATCGCGACGGCCTTACCCGTCGTGTCCGGAAGTGAAAAGACCGGGGCCCGCGTCCCCAGGGGCAACATTGTCGAAGGTGTCAGAGCCATGGTGCAGTCTCCGGCATGAACGAGTCAAAAAGTCGAAGGGGTCGAAGAGTCAAAGCGTCGAGGGGGCGTAAACATCACCGTTGAAATTTGGCCCGCACGGCGGTGATGACCTCGCGCGGAACGAATGATTCCAGCGGATCGTGATTGTCGTCCGTGCCGATCCCGAACATCGCCACCTGTTTGATCAGCGAGCTGGAAATATGCGAGTATTTTTCGCTCGCCATCAGGAAGACCGTTTCAATGTCCTGTGCCAGGGCCCGGTTGGCGAGCGTCATCGTGAATTCGGCCTCAATATCCGACAGTGTGCGCAGGCCGCGCAGCATGACGGCCGCCTGGCGGCGGCGCAGAAAATCCACTGCCAGCCCTTCGAAGCACGCCACCTCGACGTTCGGGAACGGTTTCAGCACCCGCTGCAGCAGGTCGACCCGTTCCTGAGGCGTGAACAGCGGGCGTTTTTCGGGATTGATCCCGACCCCCACCGTCAGCCGGTCGAACATCCGCGCTCCGCGCGTGATGATGTCCTGGTGCCCCAGCGATACCGGATCGAATGAGCCGGCATAGACGGCATGCCGGGGATTGAGCGAATTGGGCATCGAGCAGCCTTGTCAGCGAATGAACTTCTGAAAACAATTCTCGTGCGACTCAATCGTAATCGCGACCGGGGTTCTGCGACAACTGTGCATTACGCGTTGTTTGTAGCGCTGGGAACGGGCGAGAAGAGGCAAGCCCGACGAATGTCGATCTACCAAATCCCGCGCTATCCTCTATCTTCCGTCCTCGCCCCTTTCCTCCCACGCCTTCTGCCCCGGCCGCGGTGGTTGCGACATCTGCTCATAATGCGGGTCCTCCAGTCCGAAAGCGTCGGCCACCCGGTTGAAAAATGCAAACAGTGCCGCAATGTAAATCGCCTCGGCGATCTGCGGGTCGGACCAGCCGGCCTGGCGAGCTTTGTCGACGTCCTCGGCCCGGCAGCGGTACGCGTGTTCGGTGACGAGCTTCACGAGTTCGAGCAGCGCCCGCTCGGCAGCGGAAATCGACGGATGAGTAAGCTCGGCCCGCCGAATCGCGTCGACCGATTCCTGGTTCTGTCCCTGCAACTGCAGAAACGACGCGTGCGAGCCGCGTCAATACGGGCACTGATTGAGGGCCGAAACGTACGTGGCGATCATCTCCTTGATCCGCCGCGTCAGGTGCCCCTCGGAAAAATGCAGACGGTACGAGAAACTCATGACGTCCGCCAGAAAGTCCGGGCGCTGGCTGAAGCACTTGAGAATGCCCGGAATTTCGGGCCGGCCGGGATTGTGATCGAACCATTTCCTGTACAGCTCGGCCAGTTCGCCCGACGCGTGCTGTTCGTCGATCCATCCGATGTGCGGCGCCGTCATGGTCCAGCGGCTCCTGGGCGAGGGTGAAAGAAACTTGTGACGCGTCGAAAGCCGCGCCGCCTGCAATCTCAACCGGGAGCGCTTGCAGGCCGGCGCCGGTGCCAGTCGGTCTCGCGCTCGAACATGCGGGCGGCTCGCAACAGTCGCTCTTCTTCGAACGGCGGCGCCAGAAGCTGAAGCCCGATCGGCAGGTTGGTCTGGCTGAATCCTGCGGGAATCGAAATGCCCGGCAGTCCGGCGAGGTTGGCGCTGATCGTATAAATATCCGAAAGGTACATCGCCAGCGGATCGTTGACGAGTTCCCCGATTTTGAAGGCAGGCGTGGGGGCTACCGGCGAGGCGATGACGTCGACTTCGCGAAAAGCCGCGTCGAAATCATTGCGGATCAGCCGCCGGACTTTGAGCGCTTTCAGGTAATAGGCATCATAGTAGCCTGCCGACAGCGCGTAAGTCCCCAGCATGATCCTGCGTTTCACCTCGGCGCCGAACCCTTCGGCACGGCTGGCGCAGTACATGTCGATCATGTTGTCGAAATGGGCGGCCCGATGGCCGTAGTGTACGCCGTCGTACCGCGCCAGGTTGCTCGACGCCTCGGACGGGGCCACGATGTAGTAAACGGCCACGGCGTATTTCGAATGCGGCAGCGAGACCTCCTTAATCTCGGCGCCAAGCGAACGGTAGACCTCCAGGGCATTGCGGATCGCCGCTTCCACTTGCTGATCCAGCCCGCTCACGAAGTGCTCTTTGGCGATGCCGATGCGCAGACCGGTGAGCGGTTCTTCGACGGTGCGGCTGTATTCGGGAACCGCGGCCGCGACCGAAGTTGAATCGCGATGATCGTGCCCCGCGATTGTCTCCAGCAGCAGAGCCGCTCCGCCGACGTCGTTGGCGAACGGACCAATCTGATCGAGCGAGCTGGCATACGCGACGAGTCCATACCGCGAAACCCGGCCGTACGTCGGTTTCATTCCCACGACTCCGCAAAATCCGGCCGGCTGACGAATCGATCCGCCGGTATCGCTCCCCAGCGCGAGAGGCGCCATGCAGGCCGCAACGGCCGCCGCAGAACCGCCGCTCGAGCCGCCGGGCGTTCGAGTCAGGTCCCACGGGTTACTCGTCGTTTTGTAGGCCGAATTCTCGGTCGACGAACCCATTGCGAATTCGTCCATATTGGTGCGGCCGATCAGCACGGCATCGGCCTCCCGCAGCCGCGAGATGACGTGTGCGTCATACGGAGGCACAAAGCGTTCGAGCATGCGGCTGCCACAGGTCGTTGGCTCGCCTTGAGTACAGATCACGTCTTTGATCGCCACCGGCAACCCGCCGAGCGCCCCGACGCACTGGCCCCGTCGGCGCTTCTCATCGATCGCCCTGGCCTGCTCGAGCGCTTTGTCGCGGTTGACGTGCAGGAACGCGTTCACTTTGCCATCGGCGGCGGCGATCGCCTCCAGGTAGGCCGTCGTCACATCAATGCTGGTGACGTCGCCCCGATCGAGCCGTTTGACGAGTTCGCCCGCAGTCGCCCCGAGAATTGACATTTCCCTTTTGATCCTGAATTTGCTGCCAGAAGCCAGACCCGAGCCATCCACCGCGCGTATTGTGGCTGAATCGCCCCCAGATTCCAACCCTGCCCCCCGCTCGTAGTACCGCCTTCAGGCGGGTGTTCGTGGTACCGCCTTCAGGCGGCAGTCTGCAGAAATGCATGCGACGGAGTCCGGGTGAAACCGGTACTACAAATGCGATTACTCGGCGTCGAGGATCTGCGGCACGAGGAAGAACTGCCCGTCGGTCTTGGGGGCGTTCGAGAGGGCCGCTTCGCGAGGGAGCGACGGGGTCGCTTCGTCGGTGCGGAAGACGTTGCTGAGCTCGACGGCGTGAACCATCGGCTCGATTTCGTCGGTATTCACTTCGCCGAGCGAATCGACGTACGCCAGAATGCCGCCGAGCTTTGCCGTGTAGTCGCCGACTTCCGCGTCGGACAACTTGAGGCGCGCCAGTTTCGCGACCTTCAGGACATCAGCGGGCGTCAATTGAGCTGCCATCGCAATGAGCGTCGGGCGTCAGCCTGACGGCGCAATCCGGGGAATTCAAGCCGACTCGCAATGTTGCGAATCCGGGACTACGGCGTCGGCAGCGTGAACGGCTTGCGGACGACCGCTTTCACGACCTTGCCGCTGCGGATGCACCGGGTACAGACGCGTCGTATGACCGACCGTTCCCCTTCCTGCACGCGAATTCGCTGCAGGTTGGGGCGAAAGGCACGGCGGGAAATCCCTGTCGTTTTCCGGCCGTTTCCGCCGAGGTATTTCGCCTTTCCGCGCTGGGCCAACTGGTTCCCGCGGACCGGCTCTTTCTGACACATATCACATTGCTGAGGCATCGCCACTTTCCTTGCACGAACTCGACTTCAGACTTTTGGGAAAGATCCAAAGTATAGCCGTTTCAGGCATTAACGCAACGGTTGTAGGGAATTCATCGCATCCGAAGGAATTCGCGAGCAGCGATTCAAGAGCTGCAATTGCATTGTAACTTCGCGTGTCCGTCGACGAACTCCGCAGTGAGCGCGCCAAACCCCGCAGTGCGGGCGCGCCGCTCGAAAAGTCGCGACACCAACTGGTTGCGGCAATTCAAGCGACGGCGCCAGTTATTGGCACGGCCATTGCGTGATGCCTGTTTCGAACGACGCACGCGATACCGGTCAGCGTGCCGTGCACAGGGACAAAACTACAAAACAAAACGAATGGATCCAACCAGGGACTCCATTTTCAGCAATCAGGAGGGTGCCATGCTGGTTCTTACAAGGAAGCGTTCGGAAATGATTCAAATCGGCGACGACGTCATCATCAAGGTCATTGAAATGAGCCCACGCTGGGTCAAGATCGGAATCGAAGCCCCTGACGATGTGCGGGTCATTCGGGCTGAGTTGTTCGGAAAGCCGGGCCCCCGGCATCCGCTGTCGGTCTTCCTGCAACGCCGTCGCGCCGAAAAAGAGTCGGCGAAGCACGGCGATGTCTTGCCACCGCAATCCGACGAGCGTCACGCGCGACTGGATTCGGCCCCGGCCAAATCGGTGCCGCACGTGCGGCGCGGCTAGCACGGTGATTCATCCCCGCCGGGCGACGTTATCACCAGATCTTTCGACACAAAAGTGCCCCGGCCGCTCGAATGCGGCCGGGGCACTGCTCGTGAAAACTGGGACACGGCTCTCCTTCGGTTCGATTG
The DNA here is from genome assembly GCA_016200145.1 of Planctomycetia bacterium. Classification (GTDB taxonomy): domain Bacteria; phylum Planctomycetota; class Planctomycetia; order Planctomycetales; family Planctomycetaceae; genus JACQFH01. The sequence continues at coordinate 5,075 of JACQFH010000536.1, forward strand.
GAAAATCAGACGACCTTTTGTGTATGCTTGTGTCCGGGGAAACCGCAGCAACGACCCTCGTTCCTGCAACCCCCGCTGCATTCATCCGCGGAAGGACTGTTTCACGTGCCCGAACCTGGATTGCCCCTGGCCGAATTCGATCGCGCCCCCGCCGCCCCGCCGGGACGCTGGATCGAAGGCATGTCGGCCGACAGGCCGCTGCTGGACGCGCTGGCAGTCATCTTTCGGCAGCGATTCGAAGGGGTGCTGTATTACCTGCCGCTGGCTGCCGAGCATGCCGACGATGATATCGGGCACGTTCACAAACTGCGGGTGGCGTGCCGCCGCCTGGGGGCGGTGCTCGACGTTCTGGCCGAAGGCCTGCCCGAAGCCCCGCGCCAGGCGCTTCTGAAATATGTGAATTCGATCCGCAGAAGCTGCGGCAAGGCCCGCGATCTCGACGTCCGCAGGACGCATCTCGATTCGCTGCTGCGGATGGCGTCGGTGGACGAGACCGTCGTGCTTGAGCTCGTGTGCCAGACCATCGTCCGTGCGCGCAAGAAGGTGCAGCGCAAGTTGTCGCACAAGCTCCCCAGGCTGCAGGCCGGGCTCAATCAGGCCGGTGAAGACCTGTTTGCGGCGCTGCGCACCGTACAGCGCACCGCCGGTGAAGGTTACGCGTCGTTCGGACGAACGGGACGGCGGATTCTGATGAAGGAACTGGCCGCGCTGTGGGACATCGCGTCGGGCGGATTCGAAGACGCCGCCCCGCTGCATCAATTGCGAATCGCCTGCAAGCATCTGCGCTACGCGTTCGAGGTCTTCATGCCAGTGCTCCCCGGGGAATTTCGCGAAGACTTTTACCCGCAGCTCGAGAACATCCAGGAACTGCTGGGAGAATTCCACGACGCGGCTGAAGCCACGCTGGCTTTCCGGCGGATGAAGAAAAAATGGAAGGGCTGGCGTGGAACCCGAAAATGGGTTCGGCACGGACTGTCGGATTACCACTGGCGCGAATTGCGCTCGGGGCTGGATTCCGTATTGCTGGCGTACGCCCAGCAGTCGGACCATGCCCGCACCGAATTCCTCGATCTCTGGCCCGGATTTTCCGGGGCCTCGTTCCGCCTGCCGGTGACCGAGCTGCTGGAGGCCGACTCTGAATCATCGCCGCCTCGCACACAGGCCGAAGGCGCCGCGGAGGATCGTTCATGAGCATTTTCTGCCGCATCGACGACAAAAACGTGCCATTGTACCGCGTGTTGTGGGTTGCCGCGACGCCGCATTTCTGCGGTGATCCCGAATGTCAGTGCGAGGGCCTGCACGAAGTTGCACTGGAAGGGGGCGAATCGGTCTGGGCCAAGTTCGACGAACGCGAGAACCTGCTGCAGATGATCGAAGACTGGCAATCCGGAGAGGCCTAGTCTCCGGCCGAATCGACTGCAGTACTACGCAACACGGCCGACCGCTTCCGCGACTTGGTGGCATCATGGCTGAGCTGGAACAGGTTGGCCTGCTCACCGGGACGCAAAGTGGCAACCCTCGCCGGACGACCTGACCCAGGCGACAGACACGCCACGACATCCGAATCGCCGACAACGCTCATGCAGCCCCCGCGTACGATGACGGCGGCGCCTTCGTCAATCCCCAGTCCCACCAGTCCGGGATGGCGTGCCAGGGCCCCCAGCAGCCGCTCCTGACGATTCCGTGCCAGGAAGTGCTGGTCGATGACTGTGCCCGGCAGCAATCCAAATCCGCGGCCGATCTCGGGGGAGTTCTGCCCGTTGCGAATCATCACCGATGACAGCACGGCCGCCCCCGCCGAAATCCCTCCCACGACACCGCCGCGGCGCATTACCCCATGGATCATCCGCTCGGAAACGGTCCCCAGATACGTGTCGGCGAGCCACGCCTGATTGCCCCCCACGAACCAGACGCCGGTCGCATCGGCCAGCGGACTGGCGAATTCCGGGTCGTCGGCCGTCTCTCGGGATCGCGTGTGCAGAATCGTCAGCCGAGACAGTTTCTGAGCCCGCCAGTATTCAAGCTCGTCGTCGATCTCATCCGAATCGGCCGTCTCGCTGGCTGTGGTGACCACGACCACCCGCGCGGCATCACCCCCGGCCGTAGCGACGAATTCATCCAGCACTTCATCCGAAATCTCGCCGCCACCGCAGATCACCAGCGTGCCGCGCGATAGCGAAACCATCAGCCGCACGGTGGGGGCGTCCGCATCGTCGTCGATGCCTTCCGGAAGGCAGATGATCAACCCGGCGAAGACGGCAGTCGTAAGAGCCCACCTGAACAACCGAATCGTCCTTTGCATGAGCAAGTCAATCCATTGACGGCTGAAACTTCATACAACTCTAGGCCTTACAACGGGCCTCGGCAAGACCTTCTGTTCAAATGGTCAGGTAGCGAGCGGGTTCAGCTTGCACTCGCCGAAAACTAGCCGTTTTCTTCAATTTCGTCAATTAGTTCCTCGACCTGAAGCTAAGTATGGGAATATCATGCCAATTCAGGGTTTTATGGCATGGCCCCTGCTGCGCAATCGGTTGCGGCGGGTGGCGGGCTTGCAGATTTGTAACTTTGAGCACAAGCACTTCAGGCTGTTGCCACGGTTCGATCGCGGTATCATTTCGGAAGTTTTGTTCCGCTGCAGAAGTCGCGTTGCCGGGGAGGCCAACGTTATGCCACGACAGGCGGGCCGAGTCGCGCTGTTGACTGCACTGTGGACTTTGCTGGGAACCATCGGAACCGCGACGCCGGCACTCTCCAAAGAACCGGCTCGGCCGGCGGCGAAAGCCCCAACGGACAAGGCCTTCAAACTCGCCAAGAAAGACTTCCAGCAGAAAGTCCACGCCAAAAAGTCGGCCGATCGCGCCGCGGCATTGAGGCTGCTTGCCGACTTTCCTATCCCGGATTCGGCCGATCTCGTGTACGTGACGCTGCTCGACGATCGGGCCGAAGAAGTCCGCCGCCCGGCGATCGAATTCCTTTACTCGCTCCGCGATCGCAGCGATGTGACCGACAAGCTGCTGCAGCGCATGACGGCCACGACCCGAAAAGACGGTATGGACGTGCGCGCCATCGGTACGCTGCAGGCCCTGGGGGGAACCGAAGATGATCAGTTGCAGTTCAAGGTGCTCGATTACCTCAACGAGTTTCTCGGCACGCCCCAGGCCGACCAGTATCAGTTGCATGGAATGATCGACGAACTGTCGCGCGAGAAAGCCGACGCCGAGGTCATGCGGATGCTGATGCTTTTCACTCGCACCGAGCTGTTCAACCGGCATTTTGGGTTCCGACGGTGCGTCGTGCAGGGGTTGTTCGAAATCAAGGAACGCGAAGCGATCACTCACCTGATCAATCTGCTGCCTCGTTTCAAGGGGCTGGTGCAGTTCGACGTCGTGACGCACCTGGTCGCCGCCACGGGCCAGGACTTCGGCGACGACGCCGGAAAATGGAAACAGTGGTGGACCGAAAACCAGGGGAAGACGACCGCCGACGACAAACCGAAGATTCCACCGATGTCGCAATATGGGAAGTTCGGCGAGTATCACGGAATTCCGATTTGTGCCAAGCGCGTCGTGTTCGTTCTCGATACGTCGCTCAGCATGCGGGGCGCCAAGATCGACGCGGCGAAGGCCGAGCTGATCCGGGCGATCCGGGCCTTGCCAAAGGAAGTGAATTTCAGCGTGATTTCCTTCGATAACACCGTGCGGATCTGGCAGCGCGAACTGGTCTCGGCCACCGAGCAGATGAAGCACATTGCCGTCAACGTCGTGATCGAGCAGCCGCTGGGATCGAACACCGCCTCGTACGACGCGCTGGAAGCGGCCTTCAGCCTCGAACCGGAAGCGATTTTCTTTCTCTCGGACGGAGCGCCCATGGGGGGCAAGATCGACGACCCGAAGCAGATCGTGCACGACCTGTCGTCGCTCAACCGGGTGCGCCGCATCTCGGTGCATTCGATCGGCGTCGACACCAATCTCGCCGGCGCCGCCATTTTCGCCCGCTTCATGAAATCGCTGGCGGAGACCAATTGGGGCATCTACAAGGCGGTGAATTGAGCCCCTGCTCGTAGTACCGCCTGAAGGCGCTACTACGAGTCGGGGAGACGACCCGCCGCTTCGGTCTGGCAGGGAAGTTTGCTAAGATCGGCGATTCCCGCGAACCGGCAGATTCGCACGGGCGTCAGATTTTCTTAGACATTTGAATTTCGTCATTCGTCATTCGTCCAAATGAGCCTGTTTCGTCCTGCAATCGATCGCATTGAAGGTTACCTGCCGGGCGAGCAGCCGCAGGAGGCGGGCTGGGTTAAGCTGAACACGAACGAAAACCCATATCCCCCGTCGCCCCGCGTCGTGGACGCCATTCGAACGGCCGCCGGGGGCCGGCTCAATCTGTATCCCGATCCCCTGGCCACGAAGTTTCGCAAAACGGCCGCGCCGCTGTTCGGGGTCGAGCCCGACTGGCTGCTGCCGGCCAATGGCAGCGACGAAAACCTGACGATCGTGCTGCGATCGTTTGTCGACCCCGGCGACCTGGTCGTCTATCCCTACCCCAGCTACATCCTCTACGAAACGCTGGCCGACATTCAGGGAGGAAGCCGCGCGCGTCTGCCGCTGCAACCCGATTGGTCATGGGACCTGGAGGCGTGTCGCCCGATCATCGAACGGGCGAAGCTCGCTCTTATCCCTAATCCGAATTCGCCTTCAGGTAACCGCTGGACCGACGACGAGATCCTGGCCCTCGTGCCGCCGCGGGGGCTCCTGGTGCTCGACGAAGCGTACGGCGATTTTTGCGACCGGCCCCACCGTGCCGAACTGCTGCGGCGACCTGGTGGCGAGCGGATCATCATCACGCGCTCGTTCAGCAAGTCGTACAGCCTGGCGGGCGTGCGGCTCGGGTTTGCAATCGCCCGCCCCGACCTCATTCAGGGCATGCTGAAAGTGAAAGACAGCTACAACTGCGACGCGATTTCTCTGGCGGCGGGTATTGTGGCGCTCGAAGACCAGGCGTGGATGGATGCCAACGCGGCGCGGGTGCGGGCGACTCGCATTCGCCTGTCAGCCGAACTGGACCGCCTCGGGTTCAACGTCGTCCCCAGCCAGGCAAACTTCGTGTGGTGCACTCACGAGAAGACGCCGCACCAGCCGATTTACGAAGCCCTCAAGCAGCGCAAGATTCTGGTCCGCTTCATGGGTTTCCCGGGGGTTGCCTGGGCCGAGGGAGGAACGGCAAACGGCCTGCGGATCAGCATCGGCACCGACGCCGAAATCGATGCGCTGCTTGCCGCCTTGCGTGAAGTACTCTGATTCGTCGATTGCCATTTTAGAACTTCTTCAGGATGCCTCATGTCGCGCACCGCCACGATCAATCGCCAGACCGCCGAGACCGATATTCAACTGACGCTCAATGTTGACGGCGGCGGCACGGCAAAAATCGAGACCGGGGTTGGTTTCTTCGATCACATGCTGACGTTGCTGGCGAAACATGCGCTGTTCGATCTGACGGTCTCGGCCAAGGGCGACCTGGCTGTCGATTTTCACCATACCGTCGAAGACGTCGGGATTTGCCTCGGAAAGGCCCTCGCCGAGGCCCTGGGAGACAAGCAGGGAATCGTGCGGTACGGCAGCAAAACGCTGCCGATGGAGGAGACCCTGGCGACCGCGGCCCTTGACCTTTCCGGACGGGCGTGGTTCGTGTACCGCGTGGCGTTTGCGACCGAAAAAATCGGCGATTTCGACACCGAGCTCGTCGAGACATTCTTTCAATCACTCGCGGCCAACGCCCTGATGAATCTGCACCTGGTGTTGCACCACGGCTCGAACAGCCACCACATTTCGGAATCGCTGTTCAAGTCGACCGCGCGGGCGCTGCGCGAAGCAGTGGCGATCGACCCGCGCCAGTCGGGCGTGCCTTCGTCAAAGGGTTCGCTGTCGTAAATCACTCGCCGGAAAATTCGCGATGCCGTCGCCGTGCGACACGGGTTTCGCTCGTGCGCCATCGCACTTTTTCGCTCGCGCGGCGCGAATGACTCGTGAATTCCCGCGTGCAAAAAAAAATGTTTGATTGTTGTTCGGGAATTTTCGCGAATTTGCGATTCGGTGAAAAAATCGTGAATTTTTTTTGTTGACAGTTTGGCGACAGCCGATACTCTATGACTTCGCCGCCGGCCGGAATTGCCGCGGCAGATGAAAGTTTTCGGAGCACGCGTTTGAATTCTATGTGATTGAAGCTGAAGACTGGCGTTCGGAATTTCGCGACGGAAAAGTAACACGGCACTTCACAATCGGGCAGATTGTTTTTCTTTTTCGACAGGGGCCGCATGAAGATTTGCACGTTGCGTGCAGATCGACTTGTGGTTTCCTGCATCCTCCGCGTCGATGAGGGCAGCGGTGCGCGCCGAGGGCACGCTGGCTGGCGATTTGCGTTCGTCGTTTGAAACCGGGGAGACTCTCGGATCGGAGACCGTCACCGGCCAACAGGGAGGGCCGCCGATCTACCACGTGAGGCGCAGGGCGCGTCGGCTTCGGCTGCGTGTGTTGCCCGCACGTGGATGGGCAGGATTCTGGACGGAATCAACGTGCGGGTCGGGACATGCTCGACGCGTCATCGCGCTTGACGCGCCTGGTCCGGGAGTCCCCCTTCTTCCATCACGACGACGTTGCCGTGTTCGAATCGTCGCGGAGCGGCGCTTCCCGCCGCCGTTTCGCGGGGAAGCGGGTCCGGCACGGAAAACAGGGCATCGTTATTGTTGCGCATGTAATCCGGGCCTTGATTGAGCGACGCGCAGCTCGCCAAGGTCACGGGCAGCGACAACAGACACACGAGGCACAGAACCTTTCCGCAGGGACGCGATCGCATGGCACGATCTCCGTGGGATTCAAACGCACTTCAAATTGTGCTTCGGGAAACGGCAAGGGAGGGTGAGAGGCGGGATCGTAGCACGATCCGCAAAACCCTGCTAGAGCGAATTACCACAGCGTATAGCCGCCATCGATGACCAGTGTCGCCCCGGTCATATAGCGGGAGGCATCCGACGCAAGGTATACGGCCAGGGGGCCCAGGTCCTCTGGTTTGCCGAAATCGCCCGCGGGAATCTGCGATTTGAACGTGGCGATCATCTCGGGACTGAGTTTCGCCCAGCGCTGGTTGGGCTCGGTCATGAATCCCCCGGGTGCGATGGCGTTGACCGTCACCCCGCAGGGCGCCCAGTCGGCGGCGGTCGCACGCGTAAAGTGAATCACCGCCGCTTTGCTGGTTTCGTAACTCCGGCCACCGATGCCCCGGTTGGCGATCATGCCCGAGACCGAAGCGACGTTGATCACCCGACCCGGTCCTCCCCGCGCGACCATCGCCCCGCCGATCAGCTTCGTGCATAGAAACGTGCTGGTCAGGTTCAGGTCGAGCATGGCCTGCCAGGTTTCGAGCGGAAGGTCGGCGGTGGGAATGTCGATCCGGCGGCCGCCGACGTTGTTGATGAGAATGTCGATTGGTCCGGCGCCGTCGAGTGCCTGCCGGCAGGCACGCTCGGCCTCGGCGGGAATTCCGACGTCGGCGACGATCGTCGTTGCATTGCGCCCGCGGGCCCGCACATCACTCGCCGTCGTTTCGAGACTCGCGGCGTCGCGCCCAACCAGGATCACGTCGGCCCCAGCCTCGGCGAGGGCGAGGGCCATTTCCCGCCCCAGCCCGCGGCTGCCACCGGTGATGAACAGCCTTTTGCCGTCGAGCCGAAAACGATCGAGTACCGGCATGTCGGAGTTCCAGGGACGAGGATTCTAAGGAAGTTTCTTGCGAAACAAGTGGACGTCCATGCTCGAATAGTTGAGCATCCGCTCGGGCGCCCAGACGTCGGGCATGTCGAATGTGGCGCCGGCTGCGCAGCGGAAGACGAGCAGCGCCTCGGGGCTGGTGATCATCTCGCGGGCCAGGCGCTCCAGCGAGCGATACAGCATTGTGCCCGCCTTGAGACGCGTCGTGAAGAGATACGGTGGATCGAAGAACACGACGTCGTACGGCAGGAATCGTTCGCCGCCGCGCGGATGAAACGAGCACTTCGAGGCGTCGGTCTGCCAGCACAACGTCTCGTTTTCGGCATGCAGCGACGCCACGTTCCGCCGCAGCCTCTCGAACGCGCGGCGGTCGCTCTCGATGAAGACGACGCTGGCGGCGCCCCGGCTGAGGGCCTCCAGGCCGATTGTGCCGGTGCCTGAGAACACGTCGGCAATGCGCGCCCCCTGCAACTGGGGCTGGATCCGATCGAACAGCGCGACTTTGACGCGCGCCGTGATCGGCCGCGTCGTCTCGCCGGGATTCGATTCGAGTTTACGGTGCCGGTATTTCCCCGCGACGATCTGCACTCACTTCTCCTCCAGCGACTCGCGATGCCGCCGGATGATGTCGCGGGCTTCTTCGGCGATCGACTTGAACGTCGGCTTCTTTTCGGGCGGGGGCGCGGGGGCGGCCTGCGCGGCTTTCACGATCGTGGTGTCGGAGGCATTGGGGAACTCCGTCGCCGTGTCGCTTTCGGACAGCCACCCGAAGATGTCGTCGTCGAGGCCCGGCGCGGTTTTCGACGGGCGGGCTCCGGCCAACTCGAAATGGATCGGGCCAATCTGCAGCTTGTCCCCCGGCTGCAACAACGTTTCGGCTTCGATCTTCGCGTTGTTGACGATTGTTCCGTTCTGGCTTCCCAGGTCGCGCACAAGCAGTCCTTTGTCGGTGGGCGTCAGCGAGCAGTGCTGCCGGCTGACTTCCGACGAGGTCATGCGAATGAAGCTGGTTTCATCGCGGCCGATGATGATCTCTTTGTCGGGCAAGACGATCTTCTTGCCTTTATGTTTGCCGGTGTTGACAATCAACGCGTGCATGGTTGCTCCTCGCACCCCTTCATTCGTGCCGGGGGACGAGCACTGGTTCGCCGCAATTGGGGCAGGTGAGCGTCTTCCCTCGGTGCTGGTGGGCGACTTTGAACCGCTTTCCGCACCGGCACGAAAAACGGACCGGTTTGATTTCGTCGCCCGTCGAATCTTCGGCCCGGCTTCGCAGCCAGACTTCCTGTGCCGTCTGCTTGATCCGCACAAGCAATTCGTCCGGATCGAAAGGCTTGGTGATGTACGCGTCGGCCCCCACGCGTACGGCCAGGTTGCGCGAGTCTTCGAGCTCGATGGCCGAGAGAATGACGATCGGCATGTACTTTTCCAGCGTCTTAAGGCGCTCGCAGACTTCCCAGCCCGTCTCGCTCCCTGGCAGGATCAAATCGAGGATCACGAGGTCAGGCTTTCTCATGACGAACATCGAGTGCGCCTGGCCTCCGTCCTTGGCGATCGTCACTTCGTACTTTTCGCGCTCGAGCAGCGTCTTCAGAAAGACTGCTTCGTCGGGGTCGTCTTCAACGACCAGAATGCGGTGAACGATGGCCGGCGCCAGGCGCGGGTCAATGTCGCCGTCGGTACTCATCGAGCGCAACTCCGAGGCAGGAACGGCCTGGCCAGGACTAGTTCCGTCGAATGATGAACGTGCCGGCCCGCACGGATCATGCTCGTGACCCGGGCGGTCAAACCCTGTTTGTGCCTATCTCCTTCCACAAATACCCGATCCGCCGAATGGTTGCAATCGGATTTCGCCGCTGGTTTGACAAGCTTGCCGGCAGACCGTCAAGATGAACAGATCGTTAGGAATCAGATCGTTCCGCCCCGCTTGTTTGTCTGGAGAAGGATGCCTGTGGCCGACGACACAGCCGACAAAGTCCACGTTTCCGAATCGGACCTTGCGGCGCTGGAGCGCCTGGCGGAATCGTACCGCCGCGTGACCGCCGAGCTGGGGAAAGTAATTGTCGGCCAGAACCGCGTGCTGGAAGAACTGCTGATCGCCATGTTCGCCGGCGGCCACTGCCTGCTGATCGGCGTGCCGGGCCTGGCCAAGACGTTGATGATCCGGTCGCTGGCAGATTCGCTGAAGCTGTCGTTTAATCGCATTCAGTTCACTCCCGACCTGATGCCGGCCGACATCACGGGGACTGAGGTCATCCAGGAAGATAAAGCGACCGGCAGCCGCGGATTCAAGTTTCTGCCCGGCCCGATTTTCGCCAACGTCATTCTGGCTGACGAAATCAACCGCACGCCCCCCAAAACCCAGGCAGCCCTGCTGGAAGCGATGCAGGAGCATCAGGTGACCGTCGGCGGGCAGCGGCACAAGCTGGCCGAGCCGTTCTTCGTCCTGGCGACGCAGAACCCGATCGAGCAGGAAGGGACGTATCCGCTGCCCGAGGCGCAGCTCGACCGGTTCATGTTCAACGTGCTGGTCGATTACCCCAGCGAAGACGAGGAATTTGCGATCGTTCGCCAGACGACGGCCGAATCTCTGCCGACGATTACCGCGACGCTGACGCAGGCCGAAGTGACCGCTCTGCAGGCCTTCGTTCGCAAGGTGCCCGTCGCCGATCATGTGATTCGCTACGCGATGCAGTTTGCGCGGCTCACGCGCGGCAGAAACGGCGATGTTCCCGATTTCGTCCGCAACTACGTCAGTTGGGGGGCCGGGCCGCGCGCCAGCCAGTATCTGATCCTGGGCGCCAAGGCCCGCGCTGTGCTGCACGGGCGTCCCTACGTCGCGACGGAAGATGTGCTGGCCGTGGCGCGCCCCGTGCTGCGGCATCGGATCATCACGAATTTCAATGCAGAAGCAGAAGGCATCAGGGCCGACGAAATCGTCGACCGGCTCGCCGCACTGATTGCTCGTGATCCACGGCGCGCCGAAAAGGGCGGAAAGTTGCCGGAGGTTTTCAAGTCGGCATAGTCACCGGGCGTCTGTCATTTGGAATCCTTCCAGAAATACCTGAACCCGCGTACGCTGGCCGAGTTGCAGGGGCTCGAGCTCAAGGCGCGGCTGATTGTCGAGGGGTACGTCTCGGGGCTCCACAAAAGCCCCTTTCACGGCTTCTCGATCGAGTTCGCCGAGCATCGCGAATACGTCCCGGGAGACGACTTGCGGTACGTCGATTGGAAAGTGTACGGCAAGAGCGATCGGTTCTATCTCAAGCAGTACGAAGAAGAGACGAATTTCGCGTGCTACGTGCTGCTCGATACGAGCGAGTCGATGCGGTACCGGTCTGCGCAGGCGCCCGTTTCGAAGCTCGAATACGGCCAGTACGTCGCCGCCGCGTTGTCATATCTGATCCTCAAGCAGCAGGACGCGGTTGGCCTGGCGACGTTCGATAACTCAGTGCGCAACTTCATCCGCGCCGGAAGCCACCCTTCGCACCTGAAGCAACTCTGCCACGTGATGGACCTGGCCGGGGCCAAAGGCGAGACATCCATGGGACCGATCTTTCACGATCTGGCCGAGCGGATCAAAAAGCGCGGGCTGGTCGTGATCGTCAGCGACCTGTTTGATGACGTCGCGAGCCTGCTCCTGGGCCTTAAGCACCTGCGTCACCGACGCCACGACGTGCTGGTGTTGCACGTGATCGACCCGGCCGAGCAGGACTTTCCGTTTCAGGACCCGACGCTGTTCAAGGGGCTGGAGGGGTTGCCGCAGCAGATGACCGAGCCCCGCTCGCTCCGCCGGGCGTACCAGCGCGAGTTCGAGACATTCCTGAAAGACATCCGCCGCGGCTGCCACGAGTTGCACATGGACTACGCCCTGTTGCGCACCGACCACCCTCTTGACGCCGCGCTCCGCGCCCTGCTGGCCCAACGCGCCACGCGCTTGCACCGGGCGTGAATTTCGATTGGAGGGCCCGCCCCCCTCCGTGGCCGACGCTGCCAGCGTCGGAGCATAAAGATGCAGCATCGGTTCTCCAGAGCGGGGCACGGAGTCGAACTTGCCGACAGGATTTACCTGCCTGCGTGTCGACAGTACGCTCAGAGGAAGGTTGCTTCGTTTTGAGCAAGCATGTTGACATTCCTGCATTCGCAAAAGGACCGCCATGCTCGGGCAACAAAAGCCGGTGTCTCTGATCATTATCGCTTTTGTTGGTTTGATCGCGCCGCTTGTCTCCGCGGCTGAAGGGCAGCCAGCGAAAAAGACTGCCGCGGGATCGCAAGCGCCGACGCTGTCGCTGCGGACTCTGGTGCAGTTTGGCACCGGTAATCTCCGCACGCGAGATTTCATCATGCACCTGGCCTTCTCGCCGAACGGCAAACAGATTGCCGCCGTTGCCGCGAATGACGCATTTCCGATGGTTGTCATTTTCGATGTCAAGTCCGTCGTGCCGGTCATGGAGCTGAAGGTTCCCGACGCGGAGCTCAGCCGCACTTCGTGCGTGGCCTTCTCGCCCGACGGCAAGAAGCTGCTGTGGGGTGAAAGCGACGGCACTCTTGCGCTGTGGGACCTGGCCGAAGACAAACTGCTGTTCCGCGAAAAGCTGCATTCGGCGCAAGTCAACGATGCGATCTATTCTCCCCGCGGCGACGTGGTGGCCACCTGCAGCGCAAGCGGCGAGGTCGATTTGCGCGAGGCGAACGATCTGACCGAACCGGTTCGCCTGATCAACGTCGGCGAACCGAAACTCCGCGGCAAGGCTGCCGGACAAGAAAAGGCCGCTGCCGCATCCGACGGGCGCGGCGGAGGGGAATACGTGCTCGCCTTCACTCCGCAAGGCAAACAACTCGTGGTGGGTTCGAAAGGGGACGGGCAGATCTTCGTCTGGAACGTGGCTGACGGCGAATTCGATCGCAAGGTGGAACTGGCACACGGAACGGGCAGGGATTCCTTCAACCCCAGCCTGAACTCCCTGGCCATCACACCCGACGGCCGCCAGATCATGTCGGCCGGGCAGCGGACGGTGCCCCGTGAACAGACGAAGCTCAAGCACGTTCCCAAGAATGTCAACCTGTCACAGGTCCATTTCTGGGATTTCAAGTCGGGCAAACGGGCCTCGGTTCTGAATGGAGACGAAGACTACGGCTTTGGATACGCGGCCCTCTCGCCCAACGGCAAGACGGTCGCCATTGGCGACTTCAGCCGCCTGAATTTCCGGGAGGTTGGCAGCGGCAAACTCATCCGGTCGATCCCCCTGCCCGGCTGGTGGGGCCGCCAGCCTGTCTTTTCGCCCGATGGGGAGCTGGTCGCGATCGCCGATAATAACACCATCGGCCTGTTCGAAACGGCCACCGGCCGGCGGCTGCACCACGACGACACGACGCCCATCGGTGGTGTGCGGGCAGCCGCGTGGTCCCCTGCCGGCGACCGCATCGTCACCGGCTACTACGACGGTTGCATTCGCGTCTGGGATGCGCAGTCCGGGGCGCTCGTCTGGCGGCGCGAACTGGCCCCCGTTATCAGCTTAAGCGGCTGGCACGCCGGGCCGGCGTTCGTCGGGTTTTCTCCTGACGGCAATTCCATCGTCGTCGCCGGGCGGCGCGACGAGCCGGTCGAGTTTCAGAACGGGATCATCGTCATCTACGACGCGCTCACGGGAAATCCGCGACGCGAAATTCCGCTGATCGAAATCCGCAACGGCGCGTTGAGCGGCGACGGAAAGACAATCGTCGCGGCGACGAATCACGGGGGCATTCACGAGACGCATCTTCACGCCTTCGACGTCGCAACCGGAAAGTCGCTCTTTGTCACGCCTCCGAAAGAGCAGCGAGCCGGGCTCTGGGACGCCAAAGAGATGCGCTTCCGGCCCGACTCGCAAACGCTCGTCGTCGTGACGGGGGGCGGCGACATCTATCAGTTTGATGCGTCCACAGGTCAGCAACGCAATAAGGTGCTGGCCGACTACCGCACGCCGGAGCAGATCCAGGCGGGGCGCCCGCGCGAGCCGCAACTCTGGTGCGGCACGCTCAGCGCCGACGGCAAGACGCTCGTTTCCTCTTCGGCCGAATGGGTGTACGTGTGGGACGTTGACACCGGGGCGATGCGAATTCAGATGCGGCATCCTCACGACCACGGCTGCCATCTGTGCCTCGCGCCCGACGGCAAGACTCTGGCCACGTCCGACCTCCAATACGCGGGCGATTATGGAACCGACACAATCCGCCTGTACGACATCGAAAACGGCGACGTGCTACTCACCTTGGAGCCGGTCGGCGACCGGGCCGGAATCATGTCGTTTTCACCGGACGGAAAGCGCCTGTTCACCGGGTTCAATCGCGGTTTGGCCATCGTCTGGAACGTGGAACGATAGAGGTGGGCTCAGCCCACCGTAGCAACGCTCGGCCTACTTCTTATACAACGGCTGGTAGAGCTGGACTTCGACATCGCCGGGCATCTTGAAATAGGTCACCAGACCATAGCCGTGGTTTTCGATCGGCCGGGTGAACTCGACGCCCCGAGCCTTCAGCTCCGCGACCGACTGCTCGACGTTGTCGCAATAGAACGAAATGGCGTGAGTGCCGGCAGTCGAACCGGGGTTGGCATCCGCGGGATGGCAGCCCATGTCGGCCTCGGGCATGTCGAAGATCAACCAGCCGCCTCCCACATCGGTGTACGGGAACTGCAATTTGTCCCGCAGAAATGCACGCAGGGCGTCGGCATCGGACGAATAGAACATCGTGTGTACGCCGCGGATCATTTCGCGCTCCAGGTGATCGTCTGAAATCAAATCATTTCGTTCGGCTTTCCACGAATTCTCGGACGGCTTTCTCCAGGATCTCTTGATCGGTTTCGAGCACGTCGTTGTGATCGGCATGCAGTAATTCGGCGAAGTGCTTGCGGGCGCCATTCGCGCTTTTATCCGGCGCGGCGTCGAACAGTTTGCGGCCCAGGGCGAACGGGACGATCGAGTCGCGCTGTCCGTGCAGCATGAGGATCGGGCAGGTCACATTCGGGATTTGCTCGATCGACGCATATCGCTCCTCGAGCAGCAGCTTGATGGGCAGCAGCGGATAATGGTGTCGCGCGACGTCGGCCAGCGCAGTAAACGTCGAACGGAGGACAAGGCCGCCAGGCGGCGTTCCTTCGCGGCACAGTTCGGCTGCCAGACGCGTCGCGACGGCGCCTCCCAGCGATTCGCCGTACAGGATGATTCGCTCCCGCGCGACGTGCCGCTGTTCGGTGGCGTAGCGCCACGCGGCGTGGGCGTCGAGCTCCAGCGCCTGTTCCGTCGGAGCGCCGGGATTATCGCCGTAACCGCGGTAGTCGAACAGAAACACGTCGGCGCCGGCCTGCGACAGGATTTCAGCTTCGGGAATCCGGTAAGCCCGATTGCCGCCGTTGCCCGAGAAGAACAGTACGAGGGGCCGACCCGCGCTCAGCTCGCGGTCGCACGCGGCCGCGTCGGCGGCCGACCGTCCTGCGCTCAGCAGGTGCCATCCGTTCAAGGTCAGGCCGTCGTCGCTTTGTAGCGCAATCGCATGGACGCGGTCGGCGGACAGGCGCAACTTCCGCGGCGACAGGTCATCAGCGCGTTCGGGAAAGTACGTCAGGTTTCGGACGAGTTCGGTGAACATCGGATTGGTCTGCGGATTCTTCTGCGTGACGATGCGGGGGTTGATTGTATCAAAGAATTCGCGAACACCCTTTGCCACCCGGTCGCCTTCCGTCCACAGGACGTCGTTGTGATTGGCCTTTTTCAGCGGAATCAGTCGCTTCGCGATGCCCTGCGAAGATTTTTGCGGCGCCGCCGCAAACAATTCTTCACCCAATGCGAAGGGTATGATTTCGTCCTGCTGCCCGTGGAAAATGAGAATCGGACAGGTGACGTTTGGAATTCGGTCAGCCGAGGGAAACCGCTCGAACATCAGAATCCCCACCGGCAGCCACGGGAAATGGAATGCCGCTGCGTCGGTCAGCCGGCTGAACGTCGAACGCAGCACGAGCCCGCCGGGCGGAGTTCCCGCCGACGACATTTCCGCCGCGAGCCTCGTGGCGACGCCTCCCCCCAGTGATTCGCCGCAGATGATGATTCGCCTGGGATCAATGCTCTGTTTCTCGGCCACGAACTTCCAGATCTCACGGGCATCCGATGCAATTTTCTCTTCGCTGGGGCTGCCGAGATTGTCGCCGTATCCGCGGTAATCAAAGCAGACGACGTCGGCCCCGGCGTCTCTCAGCAGAATAAATTCGTCGATCCGCTCGGCGCGATTGTTGGCATTGCCACAAAAATACAGGACCACAGGTTTGCCGTCTTGGCGTGGGATCGCAATTTCTCCAGGCGTCGCCGAGGGGCCGTCGGTGATATGCCAGCCGTGCAGTTCGACGCCGTCGGCCGCTTTGAAACTGACTGGCTCCGTCACCGCGCCGCGGACCAGTAACGGACGAACGTTGAGGAATGCGTCCTGCTTCGGGTGGTAGATCAGCGACCGCTGCATGACCGTGGCGAGCAGGGCCACGGCCAGATACGGCGTCAGGCAAAACACCAGAATCACGCGCGCGATGCGGCGGAAGACCGACTTTTTCGGGCATTCCGATTGCGGCGCTGCGGCCATGGCGGCTGCGTTCGAGGGGCGAAGGACACCTGCGGCAATTGTATCGCTGCGCGGTCGAATCGGACCAGTGCGAATTCTTGATCAACCGCTAGTGTGGTGCATTCGATGTGCCCCGACCGCTTTTTCGGCGGCCGGGGCACTCGCGGAACAGTTAGAGTTCAGCCTTCAGCCTGGTCGATTCGAGGTCGTTCGCATGAATGCAGCCGTCGAGAGCGAATTGGCACTCCATGGATGCAATCCAGTGAATGCTGCCCAAACGGCGTAGCCTGAGGCCTGCACTCCAACTGGTGTGCACTCGATGATCGACCGTTCATGGCGTCGATTCAATTCATTCGATAAATTTGTGATTTGTCGCGGCGCTGAACGGACCACGAAAGATCCGAATGACTCGAATCAGCAGTTCGCAGAATCGGTCGCGCCTCGCTGCCTTCGTACCGCTGGCGTTGCTCGCTACGACGTTAATCGCCGGCCTGCCCAATCCGAATCCCCCCCGGATCAGGCCGACCGCGAGCCGCATTCGATCCCTGAAATTCCTGCCGCGCGAGAGCCGGTTTGTGACGGGCTCGGTCGACGGCGAGGTCCTGCTCTGGCCGGGCGACAGTTCCGATCCACCGGTCGCGCTCGCGCGATCGACGGCGCCGGTTTCCGATCTGGAATTCAGTCCCTCCGCAAACGTCCTTGCCGCGGCGTTCGAGGGAGTTCACGTAGAACTTCTCAGGCTGGACAGCAACCAGGTCGCGCTCCGCATTGATGTTCCCGCCGTGCGCGTGCTGGCGTTTTCGTCCGACGGCCGAGCACTGGCAACGGGGACGCGCACTGGAGAAATCGCCATCTGGGATGCCGCCACCGGGCAGCAGATCACACGACTTGAAGGGCACCGCGACATCGTGACCGATATCGCCTTCGCGCCGTCTTCCGACATCCTCGCGACGGGGAGCCAGGACGGGCGCATCCGTCTCTGGAACTGGAAATCGCGAGAACTGGTGCGCACCCTGGTCGAACCGCATTCGACCATTCTGTCGATTGCGCTGCCAGCCGATTCGACGACCCTGTCAGCCGTACATTTCGACCAGACCGTGACGACGTGGGATTGGGAGTCGGGCGCCAAGCTGCGGCAACGGGTCGGGCAAAGCCACTCGGTGGGCGCGACCGTCTCGAAGGAAACCGGACAGATCGCCGTCGCGGGTCGCCGGGGGCGGCTCGCAATTCTGCGCGACGACGACCGGTTGACCACCCTGCAATACTTCGGCCAGGAGTTTCGCAACCTGGCGTTTTCTCACGATTCGCGGCGGGTCATTGCGTCAGGCGCCGAATCCGGAATCGCCGGCTGGAGCCTGGACCGGCTCCGCGCGCCCGTCGGAATCGGGTGGATCCCTCCGCTGTATTACTTGTGCCTGGCCGCCGCCATCGTCGTGGCGGTGTCCGACTGGCGTATGGCGGTCGTGCACCTCGTGCTGCTGGATGGATTTCGCGATCTGGCGCGAAAGCTGAGCGCAGACGAACCCCGCCTGATGACCGTCGCGATACTGATTCCCTGGGGAGCGGTCGTGCTGTCGGCGATGCTGCGGAATCGCGATCGGGTCCGTCAGCTCGTCCGCGAACATCGCTCGATCCTGGTCGTTGGCGCGGCGACCGTCGCGATGCTGATTCCTGCCGCAGGCCACAGCATGTTGCAGCGCCCGCAGGGGGCAAGTCTTGCCGCGCTGGGAGCCGTCTCGTACCTTTCGCCATTCTTCGGAATCATTCTGGGGTATCTGATCGCCGGCGAGGACGACGCGTTGCACAGGGCGGCGCGCTGTTACGCCGTCGTGTGCTGTGCATTCATGAGCGGGGCGCTGCTGGAATACGCGCGGGCCGATTTCCGGGGACTGGGGGGCATTCAATTCGACTGGATTCGATATTTCGCCGGATCGGCCCTGACCCTGGTTTCCGGGTTCTATCGCAGTCCCACAGGACTTGGTCTGCATGCTGGGCAGGCGACCGCCTGCTGCCTGCTGCTGGCCGCCCGGCGACCTGGCAGTCGATCGGCGCTGTGGATTGCGGCGACACTGTATTGTCTGCTGTGCCTGGTTCTTTCGGGCCGTCGCAAGATGCTGCTGCTGGCCGTCTGCGTCGGCGCGCTTCTCGGAATTCACTACTTCTGGGGACTGTTGCGCAAGCGCCGGCGGCTGTTGGCGGCCCTTGCTGTGCAGCTCGTCGCGGCGCTGGCGATTCTGGCGATCGTGCCCTCGCAATCGCTGCCGAACCAGTTGCAATACGCGCTCACGACATTTCGTGAAGGGATAGCACGGGTACCGCAGATCGGCAGAGACCTCCGCACGACGCTGGCCCAGGCAGGCCCGTTTGGCTACGGGCTGGGGACAGTGACTCAGGGGGGCCAGTTCCTGGCGCCGCACGATCTGCACACCTGGCAGGAGGATGGAATCAGCCGTGTTGCGGCCGAGATGGGCGTGGGGGGACTCGCGCTGCTGCTGGCTGGATTCGGAATCGGCGCGTGGAAAATGATGCGTGTCTGGGCCACGACACCGCACGAATATCGGTTCGCGCAGGCCGTGCTCATCGGCGCGACGTGCGGACACGTCGCGTCGTACCTCGAGTCGCACCAGGCGTTCAGCGGCGATGCGTCGGCATCGATTCTGGCCGCCTGCTTCGTGGGGTTCAGCCTGCGGCTCAGCGAGACCCGCCAGGAATCGTCGTCGGCTCGCGTGTGAGAAATTTGCAGGGCAGACCATGCAGATCATTCCCGTACTCGACCTGCTGGAAGGCGTCGTCGTCCGCGGCGTCGCGGGGAAGCGCAGCGAATACCGGCCCGTCATCAGCCGCCTCACGCCGCGTGCCGACGCCCTTTCGGTCGCGCGGGCGTTTCGCGATCAGTTGGGACTGATGCGCCTGTACGTCGCCGACCTCGACGCGATTGTGCACCGCCGGCCGAACCTGAGGATCGTGCGGGCGCTGGCTGACGCCGGATTCGAATTGCTGGTGGACGCGGGGATTCGCGACGCCTCCGATTCCGAGGCCGTCATCCAGGCAGGCACCGCGAAGGTGATTGCAGGGTTGGAGACGTGTCCTGGTCCGGACTCGCTGTCCGGATTGACCGCTCGTTACGGCGCCCCGCGAGTGATCTTCAGCCTTGACCTGAAGGACGGAAAGCCGGTGGGAAACCTCGAACGGTGGGAGACCACGGATGCGTTTGAAATCGCTTGCCGTGCCATCCAGTGTGGCGTGACCCAAGTAATCGTCCTCGACGTGGCCCAAGTGGGTGTGGGGGCTGGCCTAACGACAGAAGCCCTGTGCCGGCGCCTGATTCATGGCTTTCCGGGTTTGGTGGTGATCACCGGGGGCGGCATCCGGGATGCAGCCGATCTCCAACACATCAGGGAATCTGGAGTCCACGGGGTGCTCATTGCCAGCGCGCTGCACGACGGCCGGATTGGAAAATCGGATATTGCCCATGTGGCGTGGGAGGGGGGTTAGCAATCCACAGCCGAGGAGCATAGAATTCCCGTCAAGAAGTCGTCCCGGGGGACGAATTTCCAGGTGGAGACTGGTCAGATCGCCCGCGCGGGACCGGATGAACTTGACCTGAGAATCGGCACTAAACTACACTCCAGTTTTGTCTTACGGCGGTACACCGGTCCCCCCTTTGCAGTTACAGAAGGCGCGCGGTCCTTGAAAGCTCTCATTAGCGATATTCACGGGAATCTTGAAGCGCTGGATGCCGTCCTGGCAGACATCAAGAAGAAGGGGATCACCGAGGTTTTTTGCCTGGGAGACATCATCGGGTACGGTCCGAACCCACGCGAATGCATCGATCGGATCATGTCGTGCCAGATGTGCCTGCTGGGTAACCACGACCAGGGGGCGCTGTTCGACCCCGAGGGGTTTAATCCCGGGGCCGAGCGGGCGATTTTCTGGACGCGCGAACAGCTTGAAAATGGAGATCCGGCAGGCAACGAGAAGCGGTGGGAATTTCTCGGCGAACTGCCCCGGCAGCAGCGGGATGGCGACTTCCTGTACGTGCATGGGTCGGCCCGCAATCCGTTGAACGAATACGTCTTTCCGGAGGATATTTACAACCAGCGAAAAATGGAGCGGATTTTTTCGCTGGTGCCCATGTATTGCTTCCAGGGACACACACACGTCCCCGGCGTTTTTACCGAGAGCCTGAAGTTCTTTCGCCCCGAGGATCTCGATTTCAAATATGACCTGGCGACAGAAAAGGTGCTTGTGAATGTGGGCTCGGTGGGGCAGCCGCGAAACGGCGACTGGCGGTGTTCGTATGTCATCCTGGACGACAAAAAAGTCCTGTTCCAGCGGGTGGAATACGATATCGATACGACCGTCAAGAAAATCTACGATATCGCAGACCTCGATAACTTTCTGGGCGATCGCCTGCGCGACGGGCGATGACGGCTGCCCGCAACACGGGAACGAGCCGACGCAACGGAAGTCGGCTTCGCGCAGAGCTCCCTGACGAGGGCATGACCAGGGATCACAGCGGCTGCGAGTCGAGAGTCCCTCAACTTCAAAGCGGATTGGACTAATGGATCAAAAGCGCTTCATGGCGTTCATCGTGCTGTCGATGGCCATTCTCATCGGCTGGCAGCAGTTCATCGTGCCTCGGATCATCGGCAAGCAGAAGCCGAAGGCCGATCAGGCGCAAGCCGTAAAGGATGGCGAAAAGCAACCGCCTGACGACGGCCAACCTGACGACGGCAAACACGATGCCGAAAAGAAAGACGTTGCGATCGGCCCCGCGCCCGGCGACCAGGCCGAAAAGCCCGAAGCGGAAGCCGAACCCGCGGCCGAGCCGCGGCCGCGCAAGCGAGACGTCCCGCAGTTCCCAGAAAAAACGGTGTTGCTGGGATCCGACGATTTCAAGTCGGGCTTCCGCGAGCTGGTCGCGCTGACGACGCACGGCGCCGCGGTCAGCGAGATTCAACTCAACGATCCGCGGTATCTGACGCTCGAAAAACGGCATCATGAACCCTTAAAAATCATCGGCAAAGAGCTGGCCGGGCCCGCAACGCTCGAAATGTCGGTCCCGCAGGTCGGTGAAGACCTCAATCATCTGAACTGGGCGCTGGTCGAGGTGCTTCCCGCCGAGGG
The DNA here is from genome assembly GCA_016200145.1 of Planctomycetia bacterium. GTDB lineage: Bacteria > Planctomycetota > Planctomycetia > Planctomycetales > Planctomycetaceae > JACQFH01. The sequence continues at coordinate 26,548 of JACQFH010000536.1, forward strand.
GCCGCATACGACCGCCGTCTTCAAATTGACGCTCGACGATCTGGAAATCACGAAGCGCTACGAGTTGTCGAAAGTCGACGTCAAGGTTCCCAATCCGGAAGCCCAGGCCTATGCCCTGAAACTCGACCTGACATTTCGAAACCTGGGGAATAAAGAGCGTACGTTTGAGTACGTGCTGCAGGGGCCGACGGGCCTGCCGCTCGAAAACGTCGAGAACACTCAGAAGTATCGCGACATCGTGGCGGGTTTCGTCAAGGCCGGGGGCTCGATCGACAATCAGACGATGCCGGCGAAGTCGATTGCCGACGGCAAGGGAGAGGAATGGAAGAACCCGATGCGCTACATCGGGGTGGACGTCCAGTTTTTCGCGGCCCTGCTCGTCCTGCCTGACGACCAGGTCCAGACACCGTACACGAAGTCGGCCAAGCAGCAGTTGATCGGTCAGAACCAGAAAGAAAGAAGCGACATCACCGTCGAGATCAGGTCGGTCGATCTGACGCTGGCCAAAGCCAAAGCTGCCGACGACGCCGACCAGGTGACCCACACCTATCACCTGTTCGCCGGGCCGAAGCGCGACGACGTGCTTCCGGCGGGGGCCGAGCAGGTGATCGATTTCGGGTCATTCTTCGGGCTCTTTAAGGTCAGCTGGATCAGCCGCCGTCTGCTCGATGTACTCAATTTCATTCACCGGCTGACCGGCAGTTGGGGACTGGCAGTGATCTGCCTGACGATCGTCGTGCGCAGCGCGATGTTCCCGATCTCGATCAAGCAGGCGCGCAGCGCCGCCAAGATGCAGGCGATTCAGCCCGAGCTGGCGGCCCTCAAGGAAAAATACGGAAACGACAAAGAAAAGATGGCGCGGGCGCAGATGGAGCTGTTCCGCAAGCACAACCACAACCCGTTCACCGGCTGCCTGCCGCTGTTCCTGCAATTGCCGATCTTCATGGGGCTGTATTCGGCCCTGAATCACGCCGTCGACCTGCGCCTGGCGGGCTTCCTGTGGATCGACAACCTGGCCGCTCCCGACGCGCTGTTCCGCATGCCGTTCAATATTCCGTTCCTGGGGAACGACTTTAACCTGCTGCCGATCATCACGATTGCGCTGTTCGTCGCGCAGCAGAAGATGTTCATGCCGCCGCCGGCCAACGACGAGCAGGCGATGCAGCAGAAGATCATGAACTACATGATGATCTTCATGGGGGTGATGTTCTACAAAGTTCCCGCGGGGTTGTGCGTGTACTTCATCGCCTCAAGCCTGTGGGGGATGGGGGAACGCAAGCTGCTTCCCAAGGCCAAGCCGGGCACGCCGCCGACTGCCGTAGCGGTGGGCCCCTCGGGCGGAGGCCGTCCGCCGCGAGGGGGTTCGGCGTTCGGAGACAAGCCGAAGCCTGAGACCGGCGGGGGGCTGTGGGCCATGCTGCTGAAGGCGGCCGAGAAAGATACTGCGGCCCGCCGCGCCGGCGACAATCGAAAATGATCCGGCTCGATGAAACGATTGCCGCCCGTGCGTCGGCCGCTGGGCCGGCGGCGCGAGGCATCGTGCGCATCAGCGGGTTGGGTTCGCAGCGCGCCGTCGAATCGCTGTTCTCGCCGAAACCGCTTGCGAAGTCGGCCCCGCAGCGTTACGGCGGAGCGCTCGAGATCGCGGGGCTCGGCCGTCCCCTGGCCGCCGATCTCTACCTGTGGCCGAATTCCCGCAGTTTCACCGGCCAGCCGCTGGCCGAGCTGCACACTGTGGGTTCGCAACCGGTTCTCGACGCCGTTCTGTCGGCCCTGTTTGCCCACGGCGTGCGTCCGGCAGCGCCTGGTGAATTCACCCTCCGCGCGTTTCTGGCCGGCCGCATCGACTTGACTCAGGCCGAGGCCGTGCTGGGGATCATCGACGCCCGCGGCGAACGCGAGCTGCAGACCGCGCTCGACCAGATGGCCGGTGGCCTGTCGTCGCAGATCCTGCGGCTGCGCGGCGACCTGATCGACTTGCTGGCCGACCTCGAAGCGGGCCTCGACTTCGCAGATGAAGCGATCGAATTCGTGTCTCACGCGTCGCTGGTGGGACGTCTCGGGCTCGCGCTCGACCGGGTCGTCGATCTGCTGTTACGGGCCGAAACTCGGATGCGGCCGCCGTCGCGGCCGCGCGTCGTCCTGGCCGGCCCCCCCAACACCGGCAAGAGCACGCTGTTCAATGCGCTGGCGGGAATGCACAGGGCGCTTGTCTCAGCAGACGCAGGCACAACGCGCGATTACCTCGCAACAGAAATCGCCGTCGGTGGTGTGACAGTCGAACTGTTCGACACCGCCGGCCGTGCGCCTGCGGTGGACGGCATTGAGTGCCAGGCGCAACAACTGGGCCAGGAACAGATCGAGCAGGCGGCGCTCGTCGTCTGGTGCCGCGCTGCCGATCACGAGACCGACGTGCGTCCGAATTCTGTAAAACCGGAATGCGTCCTGCCCATTGTGACGAAAGGGGACCTCGCCGCGCGCGAATCCCTCGGCGACGATCTGGTGGTCAGCGCGCAGACCGGCGCCGGATTGTCGGACCTGGCGGCTGCCATTGCGTCGCGCCTGTCGCACGACGCGGCATCCGACTCGCCCCTGCTGGATATGACGGCGGCGCGCAGCCTCGACAGCCTGAACCGGGCGCGAGACGCCTTGAATCGAGCCGTTGCGATCGCCCGCGAAGAGGTCGATCAGGAACTGCTGGCGATTGAAGTGCGAGAGACCCTCGACGAACTCGGCAAAATCGCCGGCGCCGTGTACACCGACGACATTCTCGACCGGATCTTCAGCAAGTTCTGCATCGGCAAGTAGCACAGAAGAATGAGTTCTGTGCCACGGATGGAACACGGATCAAACACGGATGAATGACGAGTCCCTCGTATCCGTGTTCACTCCGTATTTCATCCGTCACTCATTTTTTTCATTCCGGCACGGGGCCCTGGCAAGAGCCATCTGTGGCTGTCTGCTCGAAAATTGGTTACCTTGCGATTGAATTCGATGCCAAGGCTGTAAACCATTCTCAACCGGAGATTTGACCCGATGCGTCATCCCGCTGCATTGCCACTCGTGATTATGTCGGTCCTGCTGTCGGCCCCTGTTCTGAAGGCTGACGACCCGCCGCTGCCAGAGGGAGTGACCTTTGAGAAGGGAATCGAGTATTCGAATCCGGACGATCAGCACCTGCAGGTCAATCTGGCGCGGCCGAAATCGGGCGACGGGCCCTTCCCCGCGATTGTCTGTATTCACGGCGGCGGTTTTCGTGCCGGGCATCGTGACGGGTACAACGGCCTCTGCCTGAAACTGGCCCAGAACGGTTACGTGGCGATGACGATTAGCTATCGGCTGGCGCCGAAGTATCAGTTTCCCGCGGCCGTTCACGACACCAAAGCGGCCGTGCGCTGGCTCCGGGCCCACGCGAAAGACTACAAAGTTGATCCCCATCGCATTGGGGTCACCGGCGGGTCGGCGGGGGGCCACCTCGCGCAGTTCCTGGGCGTCACCGCTGGCGTGCCCATGTTTGAAGGTGACGGCGGGAATCCGGAGCAGTCGAGCGCGGTGGCTTGTGTCGTCAACGTATACGGGCCGAGCGATTTCACCAAGTCGTACGGCAAGAGCGTCGACGCGGCCGAAGTGCTCCCCCTGTTTCTCGGGGGCGATCTCAAAACCGCGCACCACAAACACATCATCTCCAGCCCGCTGTACTGGGTCACACCCAATGCGGCACCGACGCTGTGCATCCACGGGACTGAGGACAAGTACGTGGCCCACGAACAGGCCGTGTGGCTGATCGACAAACTCAAGGCGGCCGACGTCGAGGCCGAACTGCTGACGCTGCCCGGCGCGGGCCATGGGTTCAAGGGGGACGACGCCGCGAAGGCTGATCAGGCGCTGTTAGCTTATTTCGCAAAGCATTTGAAACCCGCGAAGTAACGTAGCATGGGGGAGTGGAGCCAGGTCGAGATCGGGGGCAAGGTCGCCGACGTGCTGCCTCCGCCGCAGGCGGCTGCGGAAAAACTCGCAGTGCTCTTTCTGCACGGCCATGCGCGCGTCACGCTCAAGGGCAACGCGACTTACACCTCGCACCTGGAGCGCCTCGGGATGGGCTGCATTTGCCCCCACGGCGAGCGGTCATGGTGGGGAGATCGCCTATGCCGCGAATTTGATCCGCACATCACGCCCGTCGCCTATCTTCGCAAGCAAGTGCTGCCGTGGCTGGCGGAGCACTGGGGAGTTTCTCCCCCGGGCATCGGGCTCCTGGGGGTGAGCATGGGGGGACAAGGTGCGCTGCGCCTGGCCTATCGCTATCCCGACGAATTCCCGGTCGTGGCGGCGCTGGCCCCGGCGGTGGACTTTCAGATCTGGCACGGACGCGGATTGCCGCTCGACGAAATCTACCCCACGGCGGAAAGCGCGCGCCAGGATACGGCTACGCTGCTGCTGCACCCGCTGCACTGGCCGCGGCACCAGCTCCTGATGTGCGACCCGACCGATACGGATTGGTTCGAAGGGACTGAGCGCCTGGCCAGCAAGCTTTATTCGACGGGCATCCCGTTCGAGCAAGACCTGACCACGCGGCACGGCGGCCATAGTTGGGATTACTTCAATCACGTCGCGCCGCGCGTGATGGACTTTCTGCACGATCGGCTTCACGAGGAACGGCGGCGCCTGCCAACGGTGCCCTAGCGCTGGCCTTCTCCGCCCGACACCCAGTCGGACTGCAATTCGTTCTTGGAGGGTCTGAACCGCATTCGCTGCGACGACGACGACTGCGGGTTGAGCCCGCCGCCGAGGACCGTCTCGCGCCAGATCGTGGCGTCTCGCTTGCCGTCGCCGCTGAGAATGTACTGATCTTTGGATTCGTCGAACGTCACCTGGTGGGCCAGCGCATGAAACGATCGGCCGTCAAGCACGACGTTTCCAACGGCTTTCAGGGTGACGTGCTCTTTGACGTCTTTCGACGCGGGCACCTGCTTCAGCTCCAATTCGCGACATTGCATCCAGCCCCCGTCCGGGGGCAGACGCTCTTCGTCGATCGTCTCGGTGGAATTGGCAATCGACCCGTATACAACGCGCTCGACGTCGCGAAACTTCGTTCGGCGATCCTTGATGTTGCCGCTCATTTTCCCGTGGAAGATGATCCGTGTGTACTCCCAGTCAGACGCATTGACCTGGCGGGCGCGGTTGCCGGCCACCTGCGCGCCGGGTTTGGCCCCGTCGCGCTTCCCCGCGCGGCGCCACAGCTCGAGCGTGCCCGGCCCCTGCGACGTGATATCGCCCGTCGATTGATTCACCGAAAACTCGAAACCGCGAGCCTTCCGCACGCTCACGAGCCGGTTGTCCTGGTATTCGTAGCTCTTCAGATCGACTCCGTCGCGGCAGGTGACAGAATGAATGTCGGTCTGCGGCTGATTGCCGCCGCCATCGTCTGCGAAATTCACGCGTCGGTTGAACGTGACGTACATTTCTTCGCACTTCAGCTCGCTGCCGTTCAATTGGGAACGGACATTGGCGAAGAACTTCGCGACGAGGCCGTCGAAGTCCATTTTTTCTTTCCAGAACACGTCGAGCAACTGCGGTTCGGGGAGGGGCTTGCCGTCCATCCCTCGCGGAACCGGCACGCGCAGCACGCCAGCACCATTCACAATGGCCCGGTTTTCGACGCGGTCGAAACGAATATCGGGCCCTTCGAGCTGCAGTTTGCGGTCCTGGACCTGTGCGGGCTTCCCGTACACCTGCAAAACCTGGTTCGTGTCGCCGTAGTTCCAGAGC
>JACQFH010000537.1 GCA_016200145.1 Planctomycetia bacterium
TGGGGAAATGCCCCGCCGGCGCGGTCGCCGGAACCGTAATCTCGAATTCGATCTTTTCCGCCGTCGCCCCCGGGCGCAACGTCTGCTTCTCGATTGGTGCCGTCGAAACCAGCGCCGGTTCCGGCAGTAGGTTCGATCCCGAAATTGCCAGGATCGTCGTATGCCCGCGGGTGAGACCGAGGAGCGAGAGCCCGGCAATCTCCGGCCCAGCCGGGGGCGCCTTGGCGTCGTCGGCGAGCTGCTGTTCCGTGATCGGCCCTGCCACCTCCTTAAACAGCCGCGCGACTTCCTCGTGCGACAGGGCCCGCGGGAACAGCGAGAATTCGTCGATCATGCAGGTCGTGTGTTCGATGGCCGCCGTGCTGGCGCCCAAGAGCAGCGGCACGTCATTGACGAGATTGGCGACTTTGACGTCGGTCAGCCAGACGTCGTTGTCGACCACCATGCCGCCGCTGGCACTCTTGGGCTTGATCGGATGACCGTTGGCGTAGAATCGCAGCAGGACGTCGTCTTTGTCTTCGTCGGCGTCAGGGGCCGGCGCGTCGCCAACCTGCAGGACGGCGGTAATGTAAACGGGACGTCGCCGACCGACTGCCGCGCTCAGGCTGTAGACCGCCGACTTGAAGCCGGCGCCATCGTTGATATAGAGCTGAAAGGCGTCGCCCGTGTTCGAATAATTGATGCCATAGTTCGTGATTTGCCGGGCGTCGTCCCGCTTCGCTACGATCCCATGAAAGCCGCCGTCGCCGGCCGCGTGCAGGTTCGCGAAAAACAGGCTGAACGAGACCGCCTCGGGCCGATCGACGTCGGCGCCGTCGGCAATTTGGACGTATTGCCTGGAGCCGGCGTCGAGGACGATTGCCTGCTTTCCCGACTGGCCCCAGAACGGGCTCTTGATACGTGCCGTTCCGTTAACCAGCACCCCTTTGTCAGGCACGGCGCCGGCTGTTGCGGAATCGAGCGCGTCTCCGGACGCCTCGTTGAACGTCAGGTTGACAACGGCCTGAGGTCGGATTGGCGGCGGGTCGTCGGCGCGGGCCGTCGGGAAATGGAATCCGCCCGCGAGAACCGTGAGGGCAACAACGGCCGGAACGTATCGAGCGCTGGGCATCGGAAGCAATCCAACGGCGATTCCGCCTGCCGGGCGGAAACGGTGAGGGGCCAGATTCAGAATTTTGGAGGACCGAGCCGGCAGCCGGAGCCCGCCGAATAAAGTCGCCCAGTCGCGGTGCGCCAGGCGAGTGCAGCCTTTTCAACAATTCTAATCGCCGCGCGAGCCGAAATTAAGATCGATTGCTGCGAAAGTCACCAGCTCACCTGCTCTTTGACGAGCTCGCCGAATAATTCGGGGCGGCGGGTGCGGAGTGTAAAGTTCGGATCGCTGCGGACGGTATTGAAGGCCGCAACGTCGAGGTCGGCAACGATCATCTCATCCACAATGCGTTCATCCTGCGTCGCCGCCACGACTTCTCCCTGGGGATCGAAGACAAATGCGCCGCCCGGGTGGTGCGGCTGCGCGGGACTTTCGCGCGGGTAACGATCAACGTAACCGGCGCGCCCCGCCTGGTCGGCGACGACGGCAAAGCAGGCGTTTTCGCGGGCGCGACATGGCATCATGGTTCGGTAGTAATGCGAGGCATGCTTTCGCGCAGCGCATTCGGATTGTGGAGTGTCGTCCCAGGTCTTGAGCCGCGCGGCATGCGGCATCAGCAGCACTTCGGCGCCGCGCAGCGCCAGAATGCGCGCCAGCTCGGGAAACGAATTGTCATAACAGATCACCGTCCCCAGCTTGCACAGGCCGATATCGAAGACGGGCAACTCGCGACCACCCTTGTAGAACAGCGTTTCGTCTCGTGACAGATGGATCTTTCGCTGCTTGCCAATGTATCCGTCGGGCCCGACCAGCACCTGCGTATTGTAGACGATGTCGCGCTCTTTCTCACTGAGCCCCACTGACAGACAGATCCGGTGCTGGGCAGCGATTTCACAGAGCCGACGCGTCGAACGGCCTTCGGGCACTGATTCTGCAACTTCCCACGTGTTGGGAGTGCAATGCCCGTGAATCAGCAGTTCGGGAAACAGCGCCAGCCGAGCCTGTTTCGCGGCAGCCTGTGCGGCATAGCGGTCCACCGCGTCCAGCATGGTACACGGTTCCCCCAGCGGGGCGTTGATGCTGACGGCGGCGATGCGAAATGACTGCATGACGCTGCTCCCGGTGAATGCGGATTCCGTACCGTTGTGGCGATCTCGCGATGTGCGGCGTCGTTCGCCATTTCGTGTTTGGTGTTTGGTGTTTGGTGTTTAGAGTTCTGGAGTTCTCGCGATCTGCGGCGTTGTTCGGCAGCTTGAATTATTAACGCGCTGGCCGGGTGTGTCGAGGCGCCTGCATGCCCGTGGCGTCCAAAGGGTGCATCCGTCAAGGGCGTGGTCGACCCTGTGCCCCGGCCGCCGAAAAAACGGCCGGGGCACGTCGGCACTGGCAAATGAAATAAGGACTGTCGGCAAGCGGCTGGTCGGTAGTGAACATCAGTCAACATATCACGGCATTTCACCCGGCTCGTGCGGAGGTGTTCTTCCCAGACATCAATTTTGATTGAAATCTGCGAAAGCCGGAGAAATTGTTTCCCTCGCAGCAAACCGATGTATATGATAGACTTCCAGCGACGGGCGCACATCCGATAACTTCGGGAGCTGCAAATGGGTGCAAATCTCACCCCCAAAGCAGGTGGATCGCCAATCTCAATCGACAAGCCGATTATTCTGATCGGCCGCAATGACAGTTGCGACATTTCCCTGGCCAGCAGCGCAAAAGTTTCGCGTCGACATTGCTGCATTGTGCAATGCGGGGACAAGTATCTGCTGCGCGATCTGGGAAGTATGAACGGCGTGCGCGTCAACACCCACCGTGTCGTCGAGATGGAATTGCAGCAGGGAGATACGATCGCAGTCGCTGACGTCAGCTTCACGTTCCGTCGTGACGACGGAGGAAGGAAAGGACCGACTGGGGCGCGAGAGAAAATGCCCGCTCCCGTCACGGCGCCTCCTGGTGCAGATGACAGTCATGAGGACGTGCCGGTCGCTATGCCGGACGCCGACCTCGAGAAATCGTCGAACACGTTTGGCGACGAAGGTGACGAAGATCTTCCGAGGGGCGAGATCCGGCTGAAAGACGACAGTCACACCGGAAAGTTTGTTCCGGCCGGATACTGATCGCTGCCTCGGCTTACCCTGAAGTCCTTTTCAGGGAGCGGTTTGCGCCATTTCTGGCGGACCGGAGCAAATCTTACGGGGATTGCTTCCGATTCGTGCGAAATTCGGTTGGCCGACGACTCATCTTGCCTGGAATGGCCGATTGCATAGAATACGTTAAGGCCATACTCTGCTCGGTCGTCGGAAACCGCCTAAACTTCCCTTGTGGAACGCGTTGTGGCACTGACCGAAATTGATCGCGAACTGCTGAACCGCTGTCTCGCGGGAGAAGCTGGTAGCTGGAATGATCTGGTCGATCGTTTCCTGGGTCTGTTCGTGCACGTGGTCAATCATACAGCTCACGCCCGTAGCGTTCGGCTCAATCCGGAAGACATCGACGACCTCTGCGCCGAAGTCTTTCTCGCCCTGCTCGACCGCGATCACGCTGTATTGCGCGCGTTTCGGGGGGAGTGCTCGCTGGCGACCTATTTGACGGTGGTTGCCCGTCGCGTGATCGTTCGCGAGATGGCTCGCCGCCGAATGGCCGAAGCGCTGGGGCACGTCAATGCCCACCAGGGCACGATCGACATGGCCGGCTCTGAGCGCCACGACGTGCAGCGAGTGGACGACAGCGACGAAGTGCAGAAAATGCTGGCCGGGCTTCCCGATATGGAGGCCAAGATCGTGCGCCAGTATCACATCGAGGGACGGAGCTACCGCGAGATCAGCGCGGGGCTGGGTGTTCCTGAAAATTCGATCGGCCCTGCGCTGACACGCGCCCGCGCGAAACTTCGCGGCAGCGAAGTGAAGCTGTAAAGGGCGAAGAGAGAAGAGCGAATTGAGTCTTTTTGCGCGCAGGCCGCCAAGCCAGCGCGGATTCACCCGGAGACTTACGTCTCCGGCTCGCCAGTCGCTCTTCTCCCTTCCCCCTCGCTCTTCGTCGACTATCGCCTTCCCAGCATCCGATCGAGTGAATCCGACGTCTGATACACCAGCGCTTCGGGATAATGCAGGTAGGGGTGGAAGTATTCGAATGTCAGATAGCCTCGATATCCGATCTTGTCGAACGCCTCGACGACGGCCGGCCAGTCGGTGGTCCCGTCAAGCAATGGCCGAAAGGTCTCGAGCGAGTAATCGGTCCCCTTCTTCGTGAACTCCTTGAGGTGCACATTCTTGATCCGCGAGCCGAGGATCGAGATCCAGTGTTCCGGGAACTGGAACATCATGATGTTCCCGGTGTCGAAGTGCACCCGCAGGTGTTCGCTGTGGAAGCTGTCGACAAAGGCGATCATTTCGCCGGGGGTCAGCAGGTAGCCGTTGAAGAAGATGTTCTCGATATTCATGAACACGCCCAACTTCTCTGCTGCCGGAAGCAATTTGCCGATCGCTTCCCGCGCGCGGCGATCGCAAATGTCGTTGGGAACGGGCTCGTAGTCGGTGCGCCACGGAATGTGCACGGCCCCCGGCACGACGAGCAGGTTTTCGGTGCCCAGTTCATGAGCCGCTTCTGTCATCTTTGCCGCGAGCTCCATGGCCCGCCCGCGTTTGGCCGCGTCGTTGCTCGTGAGCGGATAAGGCCAGAACAGGAAAGAGCATAAACCACTGATGGCGATCCCGATCTTATCGGCCGTCTTGCGAATCGCCTGCAGTTCCCGGGCGCCGGCTTTGGGGGAAAGGTCGTTGTCGAGATCGTAATTCAACTCGATCCCGTCGAACCCGGCATCTTTGGCGAGTTGCAAACACTGCACGAGAGTCATCTTTTCGGGGTAAGGAAAGGCCCACAGGTTGATCGACTTCTTCATCTCGTAGCGCTGGGGCGCTCGAGCCGTCGGTGCGGGTACCGCTGCGTCGGCCCTGTTTCCTCCAAACGCCGCGGCCCCGCCTGCCGCCAGCGCCGACCCGATCACCGCGCGCCGCGTGAGACGGTCTCCCCCGAGCTGAAATGGAATGTCATTCATGGCCGTCTCCTTGAAATCGGGTGCATAGTAAGCGATCGCAAGCCAGCGAACATCCTACGCATCAATCCAAGCTCTCGCTACGCCGCTACGGTGGGTGGCACGCCCTGACTGCTAAGGAAGGGCGTGGTCGAACGTCTCTGGGCAGTCCTTTCACAGAACCCGTAACAAACGTATCATCGATGAGCACACTCACGCACACTCTCGCTGGAAACCCCAACCATGCGCATCGGCGACCGATCGTGGTTCAGCAAGCGCCGCAAGCGCTACGACGAAGGTCGCGACCCCAGAGAACTCACATTTTCATGCTATTGCCGATATCGATTTCTTGAACGCGATCGGACTCGGGAGTGGTTCATTTCTGCGCTGCAGGCGGCCCGCAATCGGTGGCCGGTTGACATCTGGGCTTACGTGATCATGCCGGAGCACATCCACCTGCTCGTGAACCCGCGCGAACCGAACCTCGAACTGGGCCGTTTTGCCGGCTATGTGAAAGAACACACTGCCCGGCCGGCGATCCGCTGGCTCCGGGACAACGCTCCGGAGTTCTTGCAGAAGATCACTGTGATGGAAGGGAACGTCACTCGCCGTCGGTTCTGGCAACCCGGGGGCGGATACGACCGTAACGTAACCGCAGAGCGGGCGTTGCAGTCGATGATCGAATACATTCATCAAAATCCTGTTCGACGCGGGCTTTGCAAGCGAGCGATCGACTGGGAGTGGTCGAGTGCCCGGTGGTACGCGGGAATTCGACCAGTGCCGATCGACATGGACGCGACGCTCCCGATGACGTACGGCCCGTGAGATGAGCAATGGGCACGTGCGGAGTCGACAGACACGGCAGGTCCAGAGACGCGCGCCACGCCCTTCCCTATCGGTCAGGGCGTGCCACCCGCGATCAATGACTGCAGGACATCGACAGTGCATCGAGCGGCGTCGGGACGGGCGAGTTCGTACAGCGCCTGCTGCATCGCCGCGCGACGCGACGGATCGGTCGCCAGGGCGTCGACCGCGCGTGCCAGATTGTCAGCAGTGGACTCGGGGATTTTGTCATGTTCGATGACGATTGCCGCTCCGGCGTTCTCAAAAATGCGGGCGTTCGCCAGTTGATGATTGTCGGCCGCGTGCCGATAGGGCAGCAGGATTGCCGGACACCCCGCGCATGCCAGCTCGGCCATTGTCGTGGCGCCGGCGCGCGAAATGACCAGTGTGGCCGAAGCGAACAGAGAGGCCATATCGTCGAAGAAAGGCTGCACGACCGCATCGAGGCCCGCCGATTGATATTGCTGTTCGACTTCTCCAAATTGTGCCGGCCCCGTCTGGTGGACGACGCGCCAATCGGCGAGAGCCGCGGGTTTTCGCGACAGCACGGCCGCCATGGCGCTGTTCAGACTCTCGGCCCCCTGGCTGCCCCCCAGCACCAAGAGCGTCGGGCGACGATCCCCGGCGGGCCGCGCATGACGAAACAGCTCGGCAATTCCCGGTCTGACAGGATTGCCGGTGACGACCACGCGCGCGCCGCTCGCCAGGCGGTGTTCGATGCCAGCGAACGCAGCACAGACAGCGCCCACACGGCGGCAGAGAAATCGCGTCGCTCGCCCCGGAATCGCGTTCTGTTCGAGAAGGATCGTCGGGATGCGCCGCCGCGACGCCGCGAGCACGGTCGGCACGCTGGCGTAGCCCCCCAGTCCGACGATGCCTGCAGGATTTTCCTGCTCAAGGAATCGCCACGCGTCCCGGTACGCGCACCAGTTGCCCCAGATGAACCGGAATGGATTTCGTCGTAGTGTTCTGGACGATTCGACCGGTATTGCCATGTGCGCATAGCCGGCTCCGCCGATCAGGCCCGCTTCGATCGGCCGGTCCGTCCCCACGAAGGCAATCCGGCAATCGGGTTCATCGCGTCGCAATTCGGCAGCAACCGCCAGTCCGGGGGTCAGATGGCCGCCGGTGCCGCCGCCGGCGAAGATGTAACAACGGGGCGTCACTGCACAAGCCAGGGACCGGGTTGTTCGATGGCCTGACGCAATTCGGCCAGGAACCGGGCGGCCGGCGCGCCATCCACGACTCGATGATCAATCGTCAGGCTGAGAGTCAGCCGGTCGCGTAATACGACCTGATCGTCAATCACGACCGGCTCGCGGACGATCGCCCCGACGCCCAGAATGGCAACTTGCGGGAGGTTGATGATGGGAGTGAAGGCGTCGATCCCGAACATCCCCAGATTGGTGATCGTAAAGACGCCCCCCTGGAGATCGCCCTCCGAAAGATCTCCATCGCGGGCCAACTTCACCAGCCGACGCATCTCCTTCGACAGGTCCCGCAGCGATAACCCGCCGACATCGCGTATGACCGGGGCCAGCAGCCCGGCCTCGGTATCGACCGCAACCGCCAGATCAAGTTGTGCGGCGAAGACGATTTCCCGCTCAGACCACCGCGCCGTCAGCAGCGGGTGCCGTTCAAGCGCCGCCGCCGTCAATTTCACGATCAGATCGTTGTAGTCGGGGACGACGCCGTTGGGATCGCGTCCCCCGGCCCGAAACTGAGTGCGCAAGCCGACGAGATTGGTCGCGTCGCATCGAATTGTGAGCGTGACGGGCGCGGTGTCGTGCGCGCCGGACATCATGCGGGAGGCAATCGTTTTGCGGAGACGCGAAACCGCAAGCGTAGGGCGAGTGATTTGGGAATCGTTGTCGGACTGCGCCGCAGCGCTGACGGTTTGGGACTTTGCCGCTGCGACGACGTCTCGCTCGCGCACGCGTCCTTTCCGCCCCGTCCCATTGAGCGACGTCCAGTCGATCCCCAGTTCAGCCGCCCGACGCCGCGCCCGGGGGCTCGCCTTCGCACCCGTAGAATGCTGTACTGACTTTTCTTTCGCCTCGATCACGACTGCCGCTGTCTCCACCTTCCGAGGAGAATCCGCTTTCGCCTGCGCTTGCGGTTTCGCGTCGGTGCCAAACGGCGGCGTTTCGTCCTTCGCGCACAGATACGCCAGCACCTGCCCGACTTTCACCGTGTCACCCGGACCGGGCGCTCCGGGGGGAATCCGCAGGATACCCGCGTCGAACGATTCGATGTCCTGGGCCGATTTCTCTCCTTCGAGCACGAACAGCGCCTGGCCCTGTTCGACCCATTCGCCGTCGCGCTTCAGCCATTCGCCGAAGGCGCCTTCCTCCATCGACCACCCCAGTCGGGGCACGACTACTTCAATTGCCATGTCGCGTTCTATCCGTCAGGTCATTCATCGAGCAGTTCCCGCGCCGTGCGCAGCAAGTCATTCAGTGTCGGCACCACGGCGGCTTCCAGCGTCGGACTGTACGGCGTGGGCGTATGCCGCCCGTTCAACCGGCGGATCGGCGCGTCGAGATCGTCGAATGCCACGTCGGCAATCTGCGCTGAGATTTCGGCCCCGATCCCGTACGGAGCGAAGCACTCATCGACGATCAACAGTCGGCCGGTCTTGGAGACCGATTGCCGGATCGTCTCCATGTCGAGCGGCGCCACGGTCCGCGGGTCGACAATCTCGATCGAAGCCCCGTCTTCGGCGAGTTTTCGCCCGGCTTCGACCGCCACAGGCACCATCCGCCCGACGGCGACCACCGTCAGATCAGTCCCTTCGCGCACAACGGCTGCCTGGCCGAACGGGATCTCGTAATCCCCCGTCGGGACCGGCCCCTTGAGGCTCAACAGCTCGCGCGGTTCGAGAAACAGCACCGGATCGTTCGACCGCAGGGCATGTTTCATCAGCCCTTTGGCGTCATAGGGGGATGCCGGGACCACGACGCGCAGGCCCGGGAAGTGCGCGTACATCGGATAGTAATTTCCTGAATGGTGCGTGGCGGCAGAGTGCCCGATCCCCACGCACCCCCTGAGCAGCACCGGCATCGTCAGGCGGCCGTTGCTCATGTACTGCATCTTGGCGATCTGATTGACGATTTCGCCGACCGAATCGAGCACGAAATCGGCAAACATGAAGTCGATCACGGGGCGCGAGCCGGTCATCGCGGCGCCGCAGCTCATCCCCACAAAACCGCGTTCGGTGATGGGAGTATCGCACAGCCTCACCGGACCGAACTGGTCGAACAACCCGACAGTCGAGTTAAAGTTCCCTCCCCGCTTGCCGATGCCTTCGCCCATCACGAAGATTCGCGGATTGACCGCCATTTCTTCAGCGAGCGCTTCGTGAGTGGCCTTCATGAAGGTGATCTCGCGAGTTCCCGCGGGCAATGCTGATGCCACCGGGCGCACGCTGACGTGCGGCGCCGGCCGGGGGGCCGCATAGATATGATCGGCCGCCGTCGCCGGGTCGGGCCACGGGCTGTCCTCGGCGAACTTCTGCGCCTCGGCAACCTGCCGGGTCACTTCGCCGGTGATGGCGTCCAGTTCTTCCGCCGTCGCCGTTCCGTCGGAAACGAGCCGCGATTTGAGCCGGGCGATCGGGCAACGCTCCTTCCACTGTTCGACGTCTTCCCGCGTGCGGTAGGTGAAGTCCCCCATGCCTTCAGCATGGGCACGCGTGCGATAAGTGCGGCATTCGATCAGAGTCGGGCCTTGGCCGTTCCGGGCGCGGCGCACCGCTTCGCCGGCCGTCTCGAAGATCGCCAGCACGTCATTGCCATCGAGCTCGAAGCCGGGAATACCGTACGCTTCGGCGCGCATGGCGACCCGCGGATTTCCCGCCGCGTACTCGAAAGGAACCTCGGTGGCAAACTGGTTGTTTTCGCAGACGAACAGCACCGGCAGGTCCCAGATGGCGGCCAGATTGAGTCCTTCGTGAAACGCGCCGTTGTTCACCGCGCCGTCGCCGAAAAACGCGACCGCAACCTGGTCGGTCTTGAGCAGCTTGAAGGTATAGCCCGCTCCGGCCGCCTGCAGGATGCACGGGCCGACAATGCCGCTCGTCCCCATCATGCCGACTTCGGGGCTAAAGAGGTGCATGCTGCCCCCCCGACCGTGAGAACAACCGGTTGCGCGACCGAACAGCTCGGCGATCAATTGCCGCGGCGTGACCCCTTTGGCGAGAGCATGTCCGTGCCCGCGATGCGTGCTGAACACGACGTCGCGCGGCCCGAGCTGGGCGCACACGCCGACGGCGATCGCTTCTTCGCCGACGTAGGTGTGGCAAGCTCCGTGAACCAGGCCCTTCTGGTGCGACCGCGCCAGTTGCTCTTCAGATTGCCGGATCACCTGCATGCCGCGGTACAGTTCGAGCTGCGTCTGCCGGTCGACCGCATTGGAAAGAGTGGATGCCATTTCAGATTTGTGATTTCCAGTGTTGATTGATCAAAGAGGATCGGGTTTCCGCAAATCAGGCTTTCCGCAGATCGGCAATCGGAACGGCCAGGCCTTCGATGCTGTTTTCGACCAGCTCGACCTTGCCCGACTGCGCCCCCAGCCGGATCCCGATGCGCTTCATCGGCATCCGCGATTCGCGAATCTGGTTGTGCGAGAGCAGAATCGAATCGGTCTCGCCCTGCACGTCGATCGCGACGCCGTCTTCAGGCCCCGAATCGACGATGCGGTTGTTCTCGATCCGATTGCGATGCGGAGCGAAAGCTTTGCCCCGTTCGGGACGAAACAGCACGCCCACCTTGCCGCTGGCGGTGATGTCGTTGTCGCAGACCAGGTTATTGTTGTCGCGATGACCGATCGAAACGCCATAGCTGCGGTTGCCGTCGATTCGATTCTTTTCGGCCAAGCCGAATTTCACGCCCCAGCAGAAGAAAATACCGATGTCGTTGCGCTCAATTTGATTGCCTCGCATCGTCGGCCGCTGTGAACCCGATCCGGGGTGCAACCCAAGCCCGGTGTTATCGTGGCTGTGGCAGTTTTCGACGACGACGTCGTGACAGATCTGCCAGCTCAATCCGTCGCCGTTGTAGTTGCGGGCTGTCACCTGGCGCATCGTGATGCGGTTGCAGTCCTGCAGAAAGATACAGCCGGCGTAGTTGCCGTCGAGGTTCTCGTTGTTGGCCTTGTTGCCGTCGAGCGCGATATTCTGGATGACGACGTCGGCAATGTTCTCGCCGGAAAAAATCGGAAACAGCGACGCGCAGGTAGATTCTCCCATCTCCCAGAAGTTCTGGCGCAGCGCCCGGTCGAGCTTAAAACGGTTCCCCGAGCGGGCCACCAGCGTGCGCTTGGCGACGTCGGTGCCGCCGTTATGTGGGTTTTTCGTTTTCAGGCAGACACCGTCGCCAACAGCGAATCCTTTGGCGTCGACAAGCGTGATCTCCTGGTCGTACCAGTCGGAATCGGCGGCGAGCTTCGTTTTCAACGAAGGCTCTTTGATGAGGACCGATTCGTCGCCGCTTCCCAGGATGCGCACGTTCGACGCCAGGTACACCGAATTCCGCAGCCGGTACGTACCGGGCAGTACGTGCACGGTCCCGCCCCCCAGGCGCGCGACATAGTCGACGGCCCCCTGCAACGCCTTGTCGGTCGTCCCGGCGATCTGGGCGTCTTTGGGACCGACTGTGATAGTGAGCCGCTCGTCCCAGTTCGGTTCGGCGACCGCGTCGCCCGACGTCGCCCGCGGATTGACGACGGCTGGTCGATCGGCGCCACTCGCGACTCCCCGAAGCCCGTTGGCGACAAACAGTCCTGCCGAAAGTTGAAGCAGGCTGCGACGATTCAGGATTGCGGTCGATTTCAGGGTCATGACAGGCGTTTCTCCCACAACGTCAATTGTTCAGTCACCGCGGCGCGCCCACCCGACCCAAAACTGCGGAGCGCGGCAACGGCGTTGCGCGACCCCAGCACCTGCGACACATCAGAGCCAATCGCCGGACAGGCTATCTGCAAATCCGCGAATGGCAGCTCAACGAGCCGACACGCTTTGGAATCACACAGGGCCACGAGCTTGCCCACGGTTTCATGCGCCGTGCGCATCGGCACTCCCTTCGTAATCAGGTACTCCATCAGCGTCGTGGCGTCCAGGAACCCCTCTTCCAGCCTGGCCGCAATTCGATCTCGCTGCAGCACAGCCCCGGCGACGATCGCCGGAACCAGCTCCAGGCAGGCGACCGTCGTATCGAGTGCGTCGAACAGCGCCACTTTGTCTTCCTGCAGATCGCGGTTATATGCCAGCGGCAGGCCTTTGACGAGCGTCAACAGGTGCGGGACGGCGCTCATCACCCGCGCCGACTTGCCGCGCACCAGTTCCAGCACGTCGGGGTTGCGCTTCTGCGGCATGATGGAGCTGCCCGTGGTGTAGCTGTCGGGCAGCTTGAGATATCCGAATTCCGTCGTGCACCACAGGATCCATTCTTCCGCCCACGTGCTGAGATGAGCGGCGATCAGGGCCAGACACGCGGTGAATTCGATGACAAAGTCACGGTCGCTCGAGACATCGAGGCTGTTTCCGGCCGGGGCCGAAAAACCCAGAAGTTTTGCCGACAGGTCGCGATCGATCGGCAGCGACGTGCCCGCCAGAGCCGCGGCGCCCAGGGGCGAGATGTTCACGCGCGTGCGGCAATCTGCCAGGCGCAGACGGTCGCGCGCGAATTTCTCGCAGTACGCCAGCCAATAGTGCACCACGAGCACCGGCTGTGCCCGCTGCAAATGAGTGTAGCCGGGCACGATGACATCAAGGTCTGAGGCGCTCCGCTCGACAAACGCCCGCTGCACGTCGGTCAGCAGCCGGTCGACCTGATCGATCGCGCTCCGAACGTACAACTTCAGATCGGTCGCCACCTGGTCGTTCCGGCTGCGGGCGGTGTGCAGCTTCCGCCCCACGTCGCCGAGGCGCGCGATGAGCGCGCTTTCGATGTGCATGTGGATGTCTTCGAGATCGACGCGAAACGGAAACTCGCCGCGGGCGATCTCGCCGCCGATGGCATCGAGCGCACGGCAGATCGCCTCGCATTCGGAAGCTTCCAGCAACCCGCACTGGGCGAGCATCCGGGCGTGCGCCTGCGAGCCCTGGATGTCGACGGCCGCCAGGCGCGCATCGAAGCTGATCGACTCGGTGAATTTTTCAACCCGCGGATCGGTCTTGCCCTCGAACCGTCCGCCCCACGCCTTGGCCACAATCACGCTCCCTGGTCAGTTCCCCGCGTCGAATCATCGAACGCTTTCATCATACCGGGGGCCGGGCGCATTTTCTTCCCAGTTGATCGGCATTCGTTCCGATCACCGGTCGTGCTCAGGAATGGCTTCTCCTCCGCGAACCGTCATCATCGCTTCGACGGTCGTGGCGGGCGTTCGTTCGTCAAGCCTTCTCACGTGGCCGCTGGCATAGGCGACGACCGCGAGGCCGGGATGCCGGCTTGATATACCCTTACCCGACGTGTCGTTGATCTTTCGGGGCATCGACGAGGCATCGAGGTCGCGCGGCTCCATCCAGTGGATGCCTGAATTGGCGACTTCCACGACCAGCAGGGTGTCAGCCAGCCCGTCGGTGACATCGTCGAATTTCATGGAGTCAGGAGCAGGCCAAATCGTCTCGGGACCGACAATTGCGGCGTAACTCGTTGAGGTCGACTTGCCCCTGCCGTGGTCTTCCGGGCAACAGAACGGATCGACGATGACGTCATGGAGCTTGGAATTGTTGGGCCCGTTCCAGGGTTCGTCGAAGCGATACCTGGCGTACAAGTCGACACGGTCGAGATACGGAAGAATGAGCACGCGCCAACTGTGCATCGGCCGGCCATTCGCGTCGGCGATGTACGCGGGAGGCAATGTACCGAAGGTCGAATGATAATTGTTCAGTGCGATCGCAATATTTCGGATGTTGTTCACGCATTGAGCGTGCTGTGACGGGCGAGGGCCACCTGTCGGCAAGATCGGCAACGCAATCACCAACCCTAAGAAGAGCAATACAGCCCATGTGAGGAACTGCCGGATTAGTTCGCTGGCTGGTTTGGCCATTCGAGGGGGCTCCTGATGGAGACCAGTCGGAGATAGACGCGAAACGACGACATCTCCATGTTAACTGAACGAGAAAAACGGAGCGCCCGCAATGGCAACATCCGACAAGCCCTCCAATTTTCTCAAAATCGCGCTTTGCGCAATTTTGGTCGTATTGAAATTACACCGCAACGGCGCGCAGCCTGGCGAATTCTCATCGAGGTGGTGCTCACAAGCGGCCGGACAGCTGGAGCCTGAACTTGTGTAGGGTGGACTTTAGCCCACGCGAAGAACTGTCACGCGGGGACTAAAGTCCCCCCTACGCAA
>JACQFH010000538.1 GCA_016200145.1 Planctomycetia bacterium
CGGGGTTCGCCGCCGCGTAGGTTGCCGCGGTCGTTGGGACTTGCGGCAGATTGGCGGAAAGGTTGACGGGTGTGCCGGGCGTGCCGGTGTAGATGAGCTTGTAGGCGGCGGCCAGCGCGGCCGAATCGGCCGAGCGCTGCAATTCGGCTTTGCTGTTCGACAGGTAGCTCAAGTCGACAGAAAAGGCCACCATTCCGACCAGCGCGACCATCAGCAGGGCAGCCAGAACGGCGACCGTCCCGCGACGGGGATGAGGTTCGGGTTGTCGTTTCCGGGAATACATGGGGATTTCCTTAATCGGGAGATGTGAATCAGGGTGACGCTGTGTGCGTGATCTAATCCTGCGGGTGAACAGCCTGAGACGCGTTGTTTTCCTGGATCAGGTTGCCGTTGGCGTCGTACCAGCGCACAGCCGTGATCCTCAGGCTGCCGACCAGATTGCTGGCGAAGCTCACGCCGGAATTGTCGAGCGAAACCTGAGTGGTATAGCCGTTCAAGTTCGAAAGTGTGCTGGGCATGTCGAGCGTGAGATGGCCCTGCTGGGAATTCCCGTGGCCGAAGTTGCCCCACGTGTCTGACTGCCCGTTGCAGACGCGATACGTGATCACGCCGGCGTTCAGGGTCATGGTCTGCGTCCAGGTGACGGTTTCGCCTGCGGTCGCCAGCATTCCCGTCCTCGTGGAATTTGCATATTCGATCGGGTCGAGCGGGTCCCAGGTGTGAAGCTGCAGCCCACCGGCGGAATACTCGGGCTGCGTGTGATAATTGACGTCGAATGCGGCGTACGCGTAATCCATCGTGAGGGGTGAAATCGAGCAGGTGATCTGCGGACCGTTGATGTTGGAATCCGCTGAGTCGACCACGAGCTCCCAATCCTCTTCCACACGGAACACATCGACGCCCGCGCCTCCCTGGGCCCCTGCGCGGGGCGCCGTAGCGAGCACCGCCAATCCGGCCAGGCCAAGGCTGGCCAAAAGCAGGACATTCCGATTCCGACTGCACCTCGTGCGTGCGTTCATAGAGACCTCGCGATTCGAAAGAATCTGTTGGGTCGTGCGATGGGTTGTGCGATTCTGCAGCGCTGCGTCCGCACGAAAGACGGGACGTGCGGACTGCCTGTTGACGACCCGAAACGGGCGCGCCAGAACGGAAGGATATTTCCGGTCTACGTGAAACCTAGGTCACGAATGGCAACCCGGCAAATCGAAGCCACAGCGATTCGTACCGTCGGGGATTGAGTCGCGAGTGCCTGATCCCTCGCACACGGATCATTCCTCAATGAAGTGTTTGACTCTCCGGACGACGGCCGGTTTGACTTCGTTCGGTCTTGCCCTAGGCTTGTTCGTCTCCATATATTCGCCTTCTGGGGGGCCGAACCATGAAAATGACGATCAAGCGCAAGAAACTATTTGTCAGCCGCACCATTCAGGGGCGGTTGCTCGCCAGGATGGCCAAGTACTGGGCGTTCCTGATCCTGGCCGGCTGGCACGGGTTGTTCCTGGTCGACTTCGTTCGCCACGGCATTCCAAACATGCTCGGCCGCGGTCCCTCGATGAGCCCGCTGCAGTTCTATTTTGAATTCTCGTCGCGCAATGCAACGCTGCTGGTTGCCGCGGCCGTGATTTTGCCGGTTATCCTCTGGGACATGCTGAAGCTGACCCACCAGATTGCCGGGCCCCTCGTGCGATTTCAGAACACGCTGAAGAAGATGTCGAACGGCGAGCCGGTGCGGCACGTCGAGCTGCGGCAGGGAGACCTGCTGGGTGAACTGCAGGATTCGTTCAATGAATTCCTTGCCAGCGGTAACTACGTAGCCCGGCCGAGTTCCCCTTCCGGAAACGAATGTGCTGCGAACGGATGTGCCGCCAACGCGCAAGAGGCGGCCATTCTCTCCGCAGTCCACGAGTTGCAGGCCGGTCTCGATACGGTTGTCAGCGAGCCGGCGGGGCGCCAGGAATCGGCTGCATCGGGGGCACGCGGTTAGCGCGCGGCGGCGTCTCTCCCGCGGTGAAGGAAGAGGGGGAGAGGCGAGAGGCGAGACGCAAGAACGGGAGCGAGGGACGAACGTCCTGACTTCCATCCTCCATCCGCGCGTCGACTCGCTCCCTCGCTGGCGCTTCGGGTTGGTATTCGCACGCGCCGTCAGTTCGCGTCTTCGAACTGCGAATCCCGGCCTCGGATTTCGCGGAACTGTCGGCTGCGAAGGATCGGCTCGACGGCGGCGAAGAACCGATATTCGTGCTGCTCCAGGCTGCGCTGCATTTCATCCAGCAGCGGCCCGTCGGAAAGCTGCACGCCGCGGCCCAGGGAATACCCCAGTAATTTGCGGCAGAACTGCCTGATCACGGCAGAGCGCCGCGCTGTCAGCAGGTATTTCCGCAGGCCATCGAGGCCGTCGATTTCGACGCCGTCCTGCGTGCGGGCGCGGGTTTCGATCGGGCGATCGGCAAGGTCCTTGTCGCGCCGCCGGCCGATCGCGTCGTAACCTTCGAGGGCGAATCCGAACGGGTCGATCCGGGCATGGCACGTCGAACAGCGCGGGTCGATTGAGTGTTTTTCGACAAGCTGCCGGACGGTGAGCCCTGCGGTCGCGGTCTCATCTTCGGGGAGTCGCGGCACCTCTTTCGGCGGCCGGGGGAGCCTTTCCCCCAGCAGCACTTCGCTGACCCAGTTGCCGCGAAGGATGGGGCTGGTTCGCGAGGCGCCCGATTGCTTGGCGAGGGTCGTCGCCAGCCCCAGGACGCCGCCGCGCCCGTATTGGCGGACCCCGTCGACCCGCCGCCATTCGGCGCCGGTCACGCCAGGGACGCCGTAGTGCTTCGCCAGGGCCTCATTGAGGAACGTATGATCCGCGTCCCACAGCTCGAGGATCGGCGCGTCGCGCTGGAACAGGTCGGTGAGAAAGCGAATCGACTCCTCGTACATGTCGCCCCGCAGCGTGGAAAATGACGGGAAATGCCGCTCGCTCTTTTCGTCGAGCAGGTGAAAATCGTAGATGTGCAGCGCCTGACAGCCGAATTCAACGGCCAGGCGCCGGGTCTTCGCGTCTCCCAGCATGCGTCGGGCCTGCGCCACAAGGACGTCGGGTTCGACGAGCTTTCCGGTGTTGGCGGTTTCGCGCAGCTCGCGGTCGGGGAGTGACGACCACAGGAAGTAGCTGAGGCGGCTGGCCAGTTCCCAGCTTGACACGGGGCCGGCCGATTCCCCTGACGGCGCCTGTTCGAGGCGGTACAAAAACGCCGGCGACACGAGCATGCGGGCCAGCGTCAAGCGCAAGGCTTCTTCATGGGGCAGGTCTTGCGCGCGCAGCCCGGCGTACAGGCCTCTCAATTCTTCGGTTTCATGGGAGGCCAGGGGACGCCGGAAGGCCTCGGCGGCGAAGTCGACGAGCGCGCTCAACTGGCGCGGCTCGACCTCGACCAGGAACTTGCGAAAACCGGCGGCGCCGTCGTTCAGGGGCTTCCGCAGGTGCTCGAACAGGCGCGGGTCACCGTCCTGCGTGGCGTATTCCATGAGCTGGTTGTACGCGTCGACGAGCTCGGTCGGCTCGTGGCTCACGAATTTCAAGTCTTTCCAGAGGCGGTCGATGCGGGCGGATTGCTCGTCGTCAAGCATCAGCCGTTTGAGCGGTTCGTCTTCACGGTGAAACAGGGCCAGCGTCACCGCCTCGTCGACCGGCACGATGCGCGGGTAGCACAGTGCCGCCGGGAACCAGCGGCGGAATTCGTCGAATGTAGCGGTTATTCGGGCTCGTGCGCCGCTGCCTTCGGTCGTCAGAACAGGCGCGTCTGACCGCAGTGCCGTCAGAATTTCGGGTTGGGAGGTGCCCACCAGAAGTTGCACGCTCCCCTCGCGCCCGGTTGCTTCGTGCAACACGCCGGCCGTCACCAGTTCGCATCCCGCCACGAGGTCCGCCGGCAGTTTGATGGTGACGACCGCCGGCGCGCGGAGGCACAGGCTGGAGGAATCGACGCTGCTCCCCTCGGGATGCTTGCCGAACTGAGCCGGGTCGATTCCCCAGGGCGCAGGGGCATCTCCCGCCCCCGGCTTTCCTGTGGATTGCGCGGCGCCGGTACGGGCGCCGGCAAACAGCGGTCCTCCCAGCGAGGCAAGTTGCCGATAGAGAGCCGCGTCGGGGTGCTCTTTCGCGGCCGGTGGGCCGCCGACGAGCAGCTTCTGGACCTCTTCGGCGAACTTCTGCTTCTCGTCGGGCCGTTCGGCTGACTGCCACCGCGCCAGCAGCGAGCCTGCGGGAATGACCGGGCC
>JACQFH010000539.1 GCA_016200145.1 Planctomycetia bacterium
ACCTGGTATCGGCAAGACCCTTTTTCTCAAGCGCTTTCTTGCTTCTCCGGAGCTCGAAAGCTTGCCTGCCCATACTACGCTGATCGACCTACGACCATTTCCATATGACGCTCGACGGCCCGATGACTTTCTCGCGTTCGTCAAGCAGCAACTCGTTGAGGTTGCCATTCTTCACCTCGCCCGGCTCGGCGATCCATGCCATGACGTACAACAACTCCCCGATCTTACGACTGACGATGCCCAGCGCAGATATCACAAAATTGCGCTGAAGATTCATTCACTCCCTCCTCTGACGCAGAATCCGACCCGCGAACAAATCCACTATCTATATATTGATGACGTTGACTACGTCGACGACACGTGTTTCACGACAATGCTCGAGTATCTCAGGCCGTTCCTGCTGTCACGCTATTTCTGTGTCATAGTCGCTTGTCGCATCCCGGCCTATAACACAATCCGGTCGCACCGCGACTACAATATTACAAACGCGTTTGAAGACGCGCGAACGTTACATCTTGCTCCATTATCAGTCTACCACATTTTGACACGACGCATCGAAATGTTAACAGAGGAGTCACGGAGCCTGCGGAGGCTTGTATCGGGCACCGGGTTGTTGCCAAGTGTGCGCGCCCTCTACGAGAAGTGCGTCCATCTGGTGAAACAACTACCGGAGAGCGATGACATTGAAGTGTTTGAATATCCATTCACCGGAAAGCAACATCACTACATGCAGGAGATGTCGAATGGCAACATCCGTCTCGTGCTGCTGATGGCGACGACATACCTGCGTTACATGGCCGCGAATCGGAACGCAATTCACAGCGATGTTACCGGTGGATATTGGGTTGGAAGGAAAGCAGTAATTCAGTTGTTTTCATCTGCTGCAACCGATGAGCAGATTCGTATTCATGATTTGCACCAAGACCGGACATATTTGGGTGTAAGCAAGGCCGAGCGACGGCGGCGGAACGTCCCTTGGAATCATGTCGGGAACTCGATCCTAGTAATTGCGATTGAAACAGTGCGGCGGTACCAATCACCGCTAAATATTACTGAAAAGGTCATTTGTGATGTGCAAGACAATTATGGTGTTAGCCGTGCGGCATTTGCCGATGCGCTTGCAACATTACTCCGCTTGGGGCTCATTCGAACAAGGGAATTACATGGGCGAGCCGCAATGGGCGACGAAGCGCCGCCAAGGGCATTTGATCTTACGAAACGTGGTGAGTATTACTCGGATTATTTAATTCACTGGGACGAATATATCGCGAAATTTGGTTTTAGCAGGCATAATGAGGACGTTGGGTCCTACCATGCACGCGAAGGGCTACGAAGCGCCCTGTTAGAGTTGTGCCTAAACCTGATGCTTGGAGCGGCGGCGTATTTCTGCAGTTCGGCTAAGTCGGGAAGATGCGATTTTAAGATGAGCAAAGAGGTGTTTGGTTCGCGCTTTCGAACCATGTATCGCGATGTAATCGCTCAACTCGACGAGACTGACAAACATCGTGTGCCTGTCATCAGCGCAAATCGGATCGAAGTATTTCTCACGGTCGTGCTAAACGTTGTCGAGCAACACGGAATTGATGATACGCGCACATACCTGTTTCGAGCGGATCGGATTGTGAGAGCGGCGCAACAGGCAGGGTGGCCAATCGAGAAACGATACATTTACGACGAGGATGAGTTTGCGACATTTGTGGCCGTCCATGTGAAGTTGCCTGAATACGAGTACGCTGACGAAGGGAGATAGTCACGATGCGACTGATATTTCGAAGTGGGTGCTTCTTTTATCGGAGAGATCCGGAACGCAATGAGGTGTGCGCTGCGAAAAAGAAATGCTGCGCGATCTGTCCATTATACCTCGCGCACATTGAAGGCCTGACGTTTTCAGAACACATGCAGCTTGCGTTCACTCGGAATGCGGCTGTTAAAGCCTTTTGGTTTTCCGTGTTGTCGCTGATAGTATCCGGTTTGTCGACGTACTATAATCTGCTTCGGATCGGGACACGAAAGTGACGACAGGCATGCCAATCGGCAGTTATTCGATGATCGTCGGAGAGGTTCATGTTTTCCACAAATCAATCCGCGGACAGCCGGTTTGACGGGCGATTCAAACGCGTCGTCCTGGGTGCCGTCGTGCTGACAGGTTTGGTGACAATCGGTGCGGCGCAGCCCTTGCGGTGTCAGGCGCAACCGGCGCCGGCGGCGGGTGTCGTGGTCCCGCTGGCGGAGAATCCGCT
The DNA here is from genome assembly GCA_016200145.1 of Planctomycetia bacterium. Taxonomy (GTDB): domain Bacteria; phylum Planctomycetota; class Planctomycetia; order Planctomycetales; family Planctomycetaceae; genus JACQFH01. Next base: position 2,241 of record JACQFH010000539.1, read on the forward strand.
CGCGGCCGAGTTCGCGGCGTGTGATGCGGATCGTGACGGGGCGCTCACCGAGGAGGAGTATCTGAAGCGGGTCGGGCGGGAGAAGGCGCTGCTGCTGCGCGAATTCAGAATGTTTGACCTGGATGGCGATCGACGGATCAGCCTGGCTGAGTTTGTGACCGTCCCCTTGGGGCAGGCCGAGGAGCTGCGCGGGACGCTGGCCGATCCGGTGGTTGGGCTGGTGGAGACGAAACGGGAACGGCTGGCCAAAGGCTGGAAGGGATGGGATCGGAACGGCGATGACATGCTGAGCGCGGACGAGTTTCAGGCGGCGGCAATTCCTTCTCTCGTGCCGGGCCTGGAATCGACTGGCTTTCGCGACTGGGACCTCAATCGCGACGGGAAGGTCTCGCTTAAAGAGGCGGCGCGCGTGCTGGAGATCGCGTATGGCGTGCGCATGCCGGGGGGTGAGCTGGCGCGGGACCACATCGGGCGGGTCGTCGATGTTCGAATGTTTCACAATATGGGCCCCGACGACAACGGGAAGGTCCGGCGCGAGGTCTACATCAAGGCCCTGGGCGGATCGCCCGACGTCGCGGAGAAGTGGTTTCCGACAATCAACAAGCCCGGCAACGAGCTGTTCAGTTTCGCAGAGTTCGCCACCAGCTCGCATCGAACCGATCCCGTCGGTACGTTCCTGAACTTGGATATCGATCAGGATGGCCGATTGTCTCGCAAAGAGCTGGAGTCGCTGCCGGCGTGGGGACCGGCCGAGTTCAACTGGCTCGACGGTTTCGATGACGATCGCGACGGCGTGTATTCGCTGCGCGAATTCCTGCTGATCCCGCACGTCAATCTGCTGGCGATGTGGCATACAGCCACCGACGAGGACGACGACGGGGCGCTGCAACCCGACGAGTTCCGTTTCCGGCCGGGCGTGGAGCTGGCTGCGCTCAGTGCCGAGTATTTCCGGCGTCTGGACGTGAATCACGACGGTTCGCTGTCGCTCGACGAATACCCGTTTACGACGACGCACGTGCCTCCCAACGAAATCCACGTCCAGTCCGCCGACGGCAAAACCGTGATCATCGCGATCCCGGACTACCCGAACATCTTCTCGCCGGAGATTTCGCCCGACGGCAAGTGGGTGGCCGTCGACGGCTGGAGGCGCGGGCAAAGCAATGTCGCCGCGCATCTCCTGATCGCCAGCGTCGAGACCGACGAGGTTCGCGACCTGGGGATTGGCTGCATTCCGCAGTGGTCGGCCGACGGCAAAAAGATCGGTTTTTCCCGGTACGGCCGGGGGGTGTTCATCCGCAACTTCGAGGGGAACGCCGACGAGCAATCGATCGACCCGCTCGGCTGGGCCATCGAATTCTCACCCGACGGGAAACAGACGGCCTACGTCAAAGGGGGCAACAACTTCGTGATCCACGACCTGGCCACGAACGAGAAGCGGCCGGTCTTTCCGGACGGCCAAAGCCCGTACAGCTATATCGAGCACAATTTCACCTGGTCTCCCGACTCCCGGCGAATCTGCTTCAAGGGACATCGCCCGAACGAAGGTGTCGACGTCGGCATCGTGAACACGTCGGGAGGCGATCCCAAACTGCGCGTCCTGTGCGACGCCAGGGACGTCAGCTCCGACTTTTCCTGGCTTCCCGACGGCAAACGCCTGATGTTCGCGCGACATCCCGAGGGAGCAGCGCGCACCCAGATTTTCGAGATCGACTCGGATGGAGAGAAGCCCTCGGTCCGCTACCCGAAACAGCCCCCGGGCCGCAATAACATTTGCGTCTCGTGGTCGCGCGACGGGAAGACGTTTGTGTATCTGAGTATGAAATGATGGCGAGCCGGGGGGACGGGCACCGATTCGATGAGAATTGGTCGCCCCCGGGTGCTAACGCAGGGCGCGAGAGAGTCGAGGGAAATGCGGAGTTCGGAATTCGGAATGCGGAATGGGTGCGACCGGAAATTCGCGACTCGGCAATTTCCGGGAGGGCGAAGCTCCTGCTGAGCCGCCGATGTGGCTGATTATTTCGCAAGGCGGTCAATGGGCAATGTTGGACCTTGCAATCGTCAATCGTTTCCCAACGCTGCGAATATCGGTGACCGCTGGCGCAGCGGCGGCTCAGCAGGAGCCTCGTCCTCCCGAGTTGCGTCGGGCGGCTATTCGAAGGCGGGGGTTTCGATAACGGTGCGTACGCTGCGGAGGATGACCGGCGAATTCGGCTTCGGGCCTTCGACGACGCCGAACTGGGCCAGATAGTCTTCGGTCCCGCTGGCCTGGAGCAGGTGCGGCCTGAGCTGCTTCCACTGGCCTTTGTCCAGCACCTCCCGGAGTTTTGCCGCAGGGAGCTGGCTCAATCGGAGCAGGACCAACTGCTGGTCGTATTGACCAAAAATGAGCGGCGGCTGTGTCTCGTCCAGGAGGAGCTTTTTGAGCGCTGCCTGCTGCTCGCGCTTGAGGACGACTCCGTTCCCAAGCCTGGCCAGCGACGCGTCGATTGCAGCCCGGTAGCCAATTCGCCGCCGATCAAGCAAGGCGGCGCGATACTTCGCCTGCTGGTCCTCAGAGAGGGTCTTGCGGACCGTTTTGGCGAACAGCGACTCATCGCCAAACAGTCCCCTCGAAAACTGTTGTTGCAGTGGGCTGACCTCCTGCCAGACTGTTTGCGCCTGATTCTGGTCGTTTCTTGCCGCGCGAACCTTCTTGCGAACTTCCTCGATGCGTTCGAAGAACCGTTTGATGTCGCCGCGTGCCGCGAGCGCCAGTCTTTTCTGTTGGTCCTCGTTCAATTCGCAGGTCTGCACGAGCTCATCCAGCAGCGCTTTCAATTGCGATTCGACCCGAGCGCGACCGCCGCCCGGATTGCCGAGCTGCTGGAAGCCTCCCTTCGCCCGGTTCTCCCGGAAGATCAACTGGTCAACGATGGACTCGTCGATGACGGCGCCGCCGTCCGCCGGAACGTCTGCCGGCGGAGGTTCGTCATCGTCGTCAGCAGCGGCCCAGGCCGGCCCGCAGAGGATGGCCCACAGGACAATGATCAGCCACACATTTCGTGTTTTCTGATTCATAAACAGGCTCAATCGGTGAATCGAAACGAGAACAGGTCGGCATCGCGCAGCACGAAATGGAGTCGCACCGCTTGACCTGCCAGCCGGCCGACGTCAAAGGCACTTTTCCAGGCGGCGCTCTGGTCGGTGGAGTCTCCGTACAGCTCGTCGCCGTCGGCGAGTGAACAGCCGGGGATCGGCTTGCCGGCGGAATCTTGAATCGCGACTCGGACGCTGCCCGCCGCCGACGTGGAGTAGTTCAGCGAGAGACGACGCCCGGTAAACTTGATCGGCTTCGTCGTCAGTTCTCCGCCGGCCAGTGGAGCGTGCAGCGACACGAATCCATCGAGCCGAATCGCGTACCTTCGCAGGCGATGCGCATCGTTGCGCCACGCGCCTTCATTGAAATGCAGCGAGATCTCGCTGGGAAGTCCGGGAGCCTCGGCTTTCGTTTCGAAGAGTCCGTAACTCTGGTAATTGTCGCCGTAGATCCAACGGCCTTCGCCTTGCGGGCCCGGGCGCAGAAACGCCTCGTCCCAGCGATGGAAGGCGAGCCCGTCGCGACTCGACATGAACACGCCGTCGGTCAGATCAGTGCCGACTCGCCGATCGGCCGCGATGAGCTGATTTCGCAAGGGCACGGGGTCCAGCTCTTTCACATGCTCAGTGAGCGGGCGGGCGACATAGCGAGTCGGAAAGCCGAACAGCACGTGCGGCGCACGGTAGTACGGCGCAATCTGGTTCGTATACATCTGCTGCGGCGGAGAATTCGGATAGGTCAATCCGACGGGCTCGGACCACGTCTGGAAGTCCTTCGAATGCGACATGCCAATCGATCGCAACCCTTTGAATTCGCCTTCGCTGAAATATCGAACATACATCGCATAACGCTGGCGATCGTGGTCCCAGAAGACCGTGTTGTGCGAATCGAACGCTCCCTTCGTGACGACGGGTCCCTCGCTGAGCCGTGACCAGTGAATGCCATCGGCCGACTTGAATGTCAGCAGCCCTTTGCTGGCAGTCGTTCCGCCGACGGCCTTGTAACGCTCGTTGACCGAACAGGCCGGGTTCGTGTCTTTGAACGGAGCGAAGTTGTGCGTCTCGGGCCCGCCGCGCCACAGGATATTGTTCTCTTTCGCCCCGCTGTTGTTCTGCGTGGGAGGCCAATCGAACAAACCCAGGTTGGGCTTGATCCAGTGAATGCCGTCACGACTCTCGGCGTAACACACACATTCGGACTGGGCCTGCCGCAGCGGCGGGTTGTCGATGATGTAACGATGGCCCCGGTAATACATCCGATAGACGTCGCCGTCTTGAAACACAGTCGCATAACCGCTGGCGTTCCCTTCCCAGGGCTTGTCGAATGCGAGGGCCACTTCGCGTGGCACGGGATGATGCAGCTTCAGTTCGGATCGACCATCGAGACGCTCGATCAGCGCCTGATCGACGAACAGCTCCCGCCGGGACCCGATAACTATGGGCTCGCCGGCAGCGGACCAGGCCGGTCCGCAGAGGATGGCCCACAGGGCAACGACTCGCAACACATTTCGTGACTTCTGATTCATGAATGTCCTCAAGCGCACTCTGGCGAGTTCGGCTACGAGAGGCGCTTCGGGTTAGTATGGCGAGGCATGGCCGGGCGCGTCAGCAGCGGATTGTTTTGCGTTTTTTGCCGAGCGTGCCGCGGGTGCGCACCTTCTCGATGTAGTCGGGGGCGTATGGGACCTGGCAGTCGGTGTTGCCCATGTCGACTTCGACGGTGCCGATCTTCTTGGCGGTCTGCATCGCCAGGACGGTGAGTTTCTGCACGTAGGAGCCGACGGCGATTACGAAATTGTTCATCGAGTAGCGCACGCGGCCGGGCTGGTCGTGGATTGTCTTCTGCACGCGCGCCAGCAGCTTCTTGAGCTCGTCGAGGTCGAGATCGGCATCATCCTTGAGCGCCACCAGACCGCTGAGGGTCGCCCACCCCGCCCCTGCCGTGTTTTCGTCTTTCGAATCGATCCATTTCAAGGCCAGCTCGCGCCCGTGCGGGCCTTCCGCCGCGACCCAGGGGACGGTGTATTCGCAGAGAGCCCGGCACCTCGACATCTTGAGCCAGCCGTTCAGGTCTTTGGGCGTCATCTTCGTTTCGTCGGCGATCAAGCCGGCAAGGTACATGGCATCGTAGATCCCCGTGTCGTACAGATCGCGCGCGAGCTGATAGTCCTTTTTGATCTTCTTCTGGAACTTCTTCAGCTCACTGATCTTGACGCCGATGATGGGTTCGGGAATGCCGTGGTTCTGCATGATCCTCTTGTAGCTCGCGGAACCCAGCGGTTTGAGCTGCTTGACGATTTCGTCGGCGGTCATGGCGACCTCAGATGAGCGGCGTGTGATCGATTCTGTGCCCCGGCCGCTTTTTGGGCGGCCGGGGCACTGCGTTGGATCATATTACAGATCGTCGGGTGGGTCGATCCGTGCGAGGTTCATTGTGTTGCCGATGCAGGTGGGCCTGCGCGTGAAGTGCCCCGGCCCCCGAAAAAGCGGCCGGGGCACGATCGTCTGTCGTGTTACTTACTGCTAACGCACGGCAAGGGGTTGGGTCGAGCGCAGGTAGGCGAACAGGTCGCGGACCTGCTGTTCCGTAAATTCTTTCAGGACACCTTCGGGCATCAGCGATTTCGGGCTGGCCTGCATATCTTCAATGTCGGTGCGCGGAATGACAACGCTCTGGCCGTCGCTGCCACGGATGACGACGATCCGCGAGTCCTGATCGGCGATGAAACCGGTCAGAACGCGACCGTCGTTCGTGACGACGACGTAATTTTCGAATCCCTCGCGAATCTGAGCGCTGGGATTGACCACATTGACCAGCATCGTGTGCACGTCGTCGCGCTTGTAACTCGTCAGATCGGGGCCGATCCGGCCCCCTTCGCCGAACAGCACATGGCACTTGCCGCAACTGTTCAGGTACATCTTCCGACCGTTGTACGGGTTCCCTGTGCCAACGGCGAGCACCTTCTTCAGGCTCTCGACCTGGGCCAGCATTTCGGCCGTGGTGGCGCCCTTCACGCTGCCGAAATGCTTTTCGACGAGGGCTGCGATCCGTTCGTCGCGCTGGAACAGGATCCGCTGCACGACTTCGAGCGGAACGCTGCGCGGCGCAACCTTTCCCGCGTCGATCGCCGACAGCAGCGCGAGGGCCCACGTCTTGCGGCTGGCGAGCAGATTGAGGCCGGCGGAGCGCGGCTCGTCACCCAGCTTCGGCAGCAGCGACACGACGGCGTCGCCGATCTGCGGCGATTCGTACGCCAGCAGGGATCCCAGCAGGCCTCCCTGGAGATCACCATCGGCTGTCGACTCGAGGACTTCCAGGAGCGGGGCCAGTGCTGGCTGCGGATGCACCTCGGCCAGAATCTGAACATACTTGAGGCGGTCGGGCTTCGCGGCTTTTTCATCGGCGACGATTTTCAGCGATTCGGTCAGCGCAGCCGCATCCCCCTGCCGCAGTTTCAGCGCGAGCGAGCCCCCGCCGGCTTTCCCGATCGCCGCCACAAGCTCGTCGGGCAACCCGGCCAGCGACCGGCCTTCGAAAGCCTTTTCGAATCCCGCCAGCAGCAACTTTGCCGCGGCGGGATCGGGCGCGGCCGCCAGCAGCCGCGCGCAGGCGAGAAGATCTTTGCGCGTTCCAGCCGAGGCGAAACGCCGCATCAGCCGCTCGGCGAGGTGCTCGCGCAGCAACGGATGCTTCCACAGTTCCGGTTCCTCAAAGAGGGAGGCAATCGCATCGCGATTACTCTCGGCTTTGCCTTCGATCGCCCACCACAAGAGCAGCGGAATGTGAATGTCGGCGGCGTCGGCATCGTGCAACAGCATCGGCCTGATGAGCGGAAGCGCCTCGCTGGCCGGCAATCGGCCGACCGAGGACGCGAGCTGGCTGCGGACTTCGACATGGGTCTCGTTGAGCGACAGGTCTTTGAGCTTGGCTGCGATCTGGCTCGAAATCGTCTTCTCGTCGCACACGACGCGCGTCGTCCAGAGTCTGACGTAGGGATTCGGATGGCCCAGCATGGCGACGGCGATGTCTTCTTTCAGGCCGCCGATCTGGTACAGCGCCCAGAACAGCGTGACAGCCGAGTCGTCGGTCGCTCCCTTCAATCGATTCATCAATTCGGGAACGGCTGCCTCGGGCTTTTTCCACGACAGTACCATCAGCGCCGTCTGGCGAAACCAGCGATTCGGATGCTGCAACAGGTCGATCAGTTGATTCGTCGTGGCCTTGGTCAAATCGAAAGGCTGGATCGGCGTGCCCCCTTTGCCTTTAATCCGCCACACGCGGCCGCGCTCGCGGTCGATGCGTCCCTGGTAATGGCTGGCGTGGTCGATGCGCTGCTCATACAGGTCGCACACGTACAGGGCGCCGTCGGGCCCGAACTGAATGTCGACGGGACGGCACCACGTGTCTTTGGTCGTCAGGGGGTGATCGAGGTCTTTCGTCTTCAGCGAAGAACGATCGGTGCTCACTTCGCTGCGCACGACGTGCCCCTGCAGCGGCCCCACGCCGAACAGGTTGCCGCGGTACTTCGCCGGCAGTGCGGAATTCTGCGGGCCGGCGGTTCCTCCCTCATAGATCACGAAGGTGTGCGTGAAACGGGGGACTTTGTCGTGCTGCATATTCTCGAAGAACCCGAATGCATACGGATTCGAGAGCGCCCCGTGTTTTTCGAAACCCTTGCGGTAATAGCCCCCCTGCACGTAATGGAAGCCGCGCGTGTCGCCGCCGTTGTGCCCCGAATAAATGCGCCCTTGGGCGTCGATCTCGACGCCGAACGTGTTGCCGCCGCCTTCGGCAAAGATTTCGTAGCGCCGGGTCGGCGGGTGATAACGCCAGATCAATTGACCGAGTGAATGGACCGCCGTTTTGTCTCCCGGCCGCTTGATATCACCGGTGACGGTGCTTCCCTGTGACGCATACAGCCAGCCGTCGGGGCCCCATCGCAGGCTGCTGGCGATCGAATGCGAGTCTTCCATCCCGAACCCTTCCAGGTGCACAACCGGATCGCCGTCGGGTACGTCGT
>JACQFH010000533.1 GCA_016200145.1 Planctomycetia bacterium
AGATCGTCACGACGCGGGGAGAAGGGTTCGGCGAAGACATTGCACTGGCGATCACACCGCCGGCGCCGCAGCCAGGCGGGCTGCCCCCCGGAGTGACGGCGGCCGTCAAGCCGATCGCCAAGGGGACCAATGAAATCGAGATTTCGTTCGCGGCCAATGCCCAGGCGCCGCTCGGGCAATACAGCGTGGTGCTGATCGGAACCGGCAAGAAGGGGAACGACACGATCGTTCAGCCGATTCCGGCCCTGTCGCTGAACCTTAAAGCGCCGTTTGCGCTGAAGCCCGACTTCGGCGGCGCGACGGTGGCCAAGGGCCAGGCCCTGAAGGTCAAAGTCGTGGCTGATCGCAACCCGGCTTATGCCGGCGAGATCGCGCTGACGTTCCAGAACCTGCCCAAGGGCGTCACTGCGTCGGCCGCGACGATTCCCGCGGGTCAGAACGAGGTGGAAGTCACGTTGACGGCCGCGGCCGATGCCGCCGCGGGAGCCGTGCAGAACGTGGTCGTGCAGGGAGCCGGAAAGAACGGCAACGCGGCATTGACCGCGGCGTCGGGCAATGCGGCCCTGACGGTCCAGTGAGTAGCAATCGCGGGCAGAATTGATATAAATATAAACAGATGTCGATCGGGGAATGCTATTCCTCAATTCCACGAAACGGAGATCACAGAGCCATGACCAGCTCAACCGGGAAACGAGCGATTCGCATTTGCATGACGCAAGGTTTGGCGGCCGCATTGCTGCTGACCATCGGTCTGGCGGGAACGGCGCCGGTCGCGGCTTCTGAAAAATCGGCCCCCGCCGGTCAAACACCGGCCCTCGTGGTCGGCGACCCGGCCAGCATTACCCTGGTCCCTGAGAAAATCGTGCTGACGGGGAAGCGCGCGCGGCAGCAGGTGATCGTCACCGGGCAGTACGCCAATAACGAGCTCCGCGACCTGACCACCGCCGCTGAGCTCGTCTCGACGGCTCCGAACATCGTCAAAATCGAGCGCGGCGTGATCACTCCGCTGGCCAACGGCGTGGCGCAGGTGATTGCCATGGTCTCCGGCAAAGCGGCGAAGATCGACGTCACGGTGAGCGGCCTCGAACAGCCGGCGCCGATCAGCTTCAAGAACGGCACGCTGGCGGCCCTCACCAAGGCAGGCTGCAACATGGGGGCTTGCCACGGTTCTCCCTCGGGAAAGGGGGGGTTCCGGTTGTCGTTGCGTGCGTATGACCCGGTGCTCGACATCGTGACGTTGCGGTCGGAATATTACGGCCGCCGCACCAACATCGTTTCGCCCACCGAGAGCCTGCTGCTCCGCAAGCCCTTGATGGAGCTGGCCCATGGCGGCGGACGGCGCTTGAAGAAGCACGACGCCTCGTATGAGATTCTGCACGATTGGATCGCAGAGGGGCTGCGGCTCGACGCGCCGACTGAGCCCGATGTCACCAGGATTCAAGTTTTGCCCGAAGGCCGCGTCTTCCAGAAAGACGGCGCACGGCAGCAGTTGATCGTGCTAGCGCACTTCAGCGACGGCAGCATTCGCGACGTGACTCCGGTGGTCTGCTATTCGTCTTCGGCCGAATCGGTCGCCCGCGTGACCGACGACGGAGTCGTCGAAAAGGTCGCCCGCGGCGAAACGGCCATTCTGGCCCGGTATCTCGACAAGATGGCCACGTCGTACATCACATTCCTCGAAGACGTCCCCGGCTTCGCCTGGAACAACCCTCCGGAAAAGAGCTTCGTCGACACGCTGGTGAACGCCAAGCTCAAGCAGTTGCAGATCCTGCCGAGCGACGTATGCTCGGACGAAGAATTCCTCAGGCGCGCGTACCTCGACGCCACCGGCCGGCTGCCGACGGTCGAAGAATCGCAGGCGTACCTGGCCGACCAGAACCCAAACAAGCGCGATCTGCTTGTCGATGCCCTCGTGGATTCCGACGACTTCGCGTCATTCTGGACGCTGATGACGGGAGACGTGCTGCGGTCGAACGCCAAGAAGCTGAACGCCACCGGCGTGCAGAAATTCCGGCTGTGGCTGTACGAAAGCGTGCGTTCCGACAAGCCGCTCAACCAGTTCGCCAAAGAGCTGCTGACGGCCAGCGGCAGCGCCTACAAGAACCCGGCCGCCAACTACTGGCGGGCCAGCCGCGATCCGCAGGACGCCACCGAAACCACCGCCCAGCTCTTCCTGGGCATCCGCATTCAGTGCGCGAAGTGCCACAACCACCCATTCGAACGCTGGACTCAGGACAACTACTACGGGATCGGCGCGGCGTTCGTCCGCATCGGCCGCAAGCCCGGATCAGACACTGACGAAGAAGTCGTGTACGTCAGCAAGGCTGGCGAAGTCACGCAGCCGCGAACCGGCAAGCAGATGAAGACGCATCTGCTGCTGAAAGGCGACGTCGACGTTCCCGCCGACCGTGACCGCCGCGAAATCTTCGCCGAGTGGCTGACGTCGAACGACAATCCGTTCTTCGCCAAGGCCTCGATCAACCGGATCTGGGGCCAGCTCCTCGGGCGCGGGATCGTCGAACCGGTCGACGACTTCCGTGACTCAAATCCTCCGTCGAATGCTCCGCTGCTCGACACGCTGGCTGCCGAATTCATCAAGAACGGCTACAGCCGCAAGTGGGCGGTCAAGACGATCATGAAGAGCCGGACTTACCAGCTCAGCTCGCGGAAGAACCAGTTCAACGGCAATGACGAAATCTACTTCTCCCACGCCAACACGCGGTTGCTATCGGCCGAGCAGTTGCTCGACGCGATCTGCGCCGTGACCACCGTGCCCGAGACGTTCCCGGGCGCCCCGGCAGGCACCCGCGCGACCGAGCTCACCGAGCCGCCGGCCGACCACTACTTCCTGAAAATCTTCGGACAGCCGCAGCGGGAAATGGCCTGCCAGTGCGAGCGGTCGAACGAATCAAACCTGTCGCAGGCCCTGCAGATGATCAATGGGCCTGTGGTGCACAACAAGTTGCGCGACGCCAACGGCCGCATCGCCAAGCTGGTCGCCGCGAACAAGCCCGACGACGAGATCATCAACGAGCTGTACGTGGCCGCGCTGTGCCGGCGTCCCGTCGCCGCGGAAATTGAAGCGGCCAAAAAACACATCGCCGCCAATTCCGACAGGAAGCTGGCAATGGAAGACATCGGCTGGGCGCTCTTGAACTCGAAAGAGTTTCTGTTCCAGCACTGAAATACCAACCCGAATCGCCAGCGAGGTAGTGCTTCAAGACGTTGGCGGCATCTCAATTTGCACCTTCATTGCCCCGGTCGCTCCCAGGCGGCCGGGGCATTTTTTGCGCACGTGGCTCCCTCAACTTATTCGACGACATTCGCGTCTCTGTGCTTTCGGACTTCTTGCTCCGTGAGCCCACAGGGCCACCGGGCGTCAGTCCCGAAGGGACGTCCCTATGTCAGCCCAGGCTATCGGGCCGCCACGTTGTGGCTATTGCAATGGCGGGAATTCCGCCCGATCAGCAATTCCAGGGGGTGCCTGGGACGAAGGACAAAGTAGTCATCTCGCTCCGCCGAGATGAGGTATCGACGTCTCTCGCACTGATCGCTTCTGATCAGCAGAACGCCTTGCGGGCCGGGGCAGCAGTTTGGCCGGGGGTGTCGCGACCAGAGTTGCGCGAGAGACGCCGCGTCGATTGGATGCGGGGCTTGCGGGGAGCGCACAGACCTCAACTCGGCGGAGCGAGATGACTACTGAGAAGGTCGGGCGAATTCGGCCGCGCGGGCGAAATCATTCCGGCCAATAGACCTCGGCATCCACCGTGACGCCGCCAATGGGCACGCCGACTTTGAGGCCGGGGGTGTCGTAGTTGCGTTTCAGGAACGCCAGCGCGATCGGCCGGTCGGTGGCGTAAGACAGCTCGGCCGATGTGATCCGCCCGATCGGTCGCGGTTCGGCGTCGGCCGTCAGGACCTCGGTTCCAGCCGCGGGAACAGGGCCCGCGTCAAGCCGCAGGATGCGCATCTGCTGGTTGACGTGCCCCAGGGCGTCGATGCGGGCGATCGGCTCCTGGCCCAGGTAGCAGCCCTTCGAAAAGCTGATTGCCTGCGCAGTGAGGTTGGCCTCTTGCGCGAGGTTCGTTTCGGCAAGGTCAACTCCATACAGCGGAAAGCCGGCGGCAATCCGCAGGGCATTGAACACCCCAGCGCCCGCCGGCACGGCCCCGGCGCGCACCAGTGTCGAGCTGAAGTCGCGCACGATCTCAGGCGGAGCCGAACCGAGGAAGCCCGACAGTCGCAGCAGATCGTTGCGGAACACGCGCAGCTCCGCCGGGCCCCATTGCACCCTCTGGTGCTGCCCGTTCACGAACAGCTGCACTTCGCAGCCGACGTCGCGCAACGTTGTCGCGGCGCACGGCCCGGCCAGCAGCACGAGTCCGCGCTCGGCCGACAGATCGCGGAACGCCACATCTTCGTTAATCTGGTATCGCGACAGGTGGTCGACGATTCGCGGGCCGGTGCCGGGCGCGCTGATGAGGAACAGCGAGTCTTCGCCGGCGTAGACGAACAGATGAGCGAGAATCTTTCCCTGGACGTTCGTAACGAACGCCTCGCAGCCGTTTCCGGGAGCGAGCGCCTTGATGTCGTTCGTGCAGAAATTGTGCAGGAACTTGGCGCGGTCTGCGCCGGTCAGCTCCAACTGTGTCCAGTGCGACAGATCAAACAGGGCGGCGCCGGCGACGGCGGCCGTGTATTCATTCACGGGATTGCCCAATTGGTCGCTCATTTGCCGATCGTCTCATTTCTCAAAGGATGCGTCACGACGAAAAACTTGTCCCCTCTCCCGCGCCGAGATCATCCAGTTCCTGATCTCGGCTGCGAGCGCCCACCGGCCGCCGTGCAGATCGAACCCGAATTGTTCCGACCCCTTCCGGTTCAACCGGCAGGGGTCTCATTTCGGCACCGGCGTGATGTGGATGTCGTCGATGCTCAACTCGCCGGTCGACCCTTTGAGGCCGACAAATACAATTGCCTCGCGCGCCCGCACCGGGACGGTGATCGTCTTCGACAGTTTCTTCCAGTCGAAGGTGCCGGTCCAGGGACCGATTGCGTTTGAGTCGTCCTTGATCGTTGCGCGTTCCGCGTCGTAGAAGCGAATCAGAAAGGCCGCGGCTCCCCCTTCCGACTGGATGTTGTCGGCTTTGACGGACAGATTGACTTTGATCGCGGAAACGTGCCGGCCGTCCACGGGGATCGCCTGCAGCATCTGTGAGATTCGGCCCGGTACGGTGTTGGTAAACGTGACGTAGCGCTCGCCGGCGGGAGCGTTGCCCTTCTTCAGCGTCAATTGCCGCTGGTAATGCCAGCCGACGGGGCGGCCGTCTCCTTCATTGTCGACTTCGAACGAGCCGTTGTGAATTTCAGGGTGCTTGGGATCGGGGAGCACGACGCGGTTCTTTTCGGCCTCGCCCGTCATGGGGACGAACAGCGTCGGGAGGAGTCGGGTCTTCACGAGCTGGCCCGCTTTTTTCTCGAACAGGAAGAACACCTGTTCGTAGCGCTCGCCGAGCGGCACGATCATTTTGCCCCCCTCGCGCAACTGGTCGACGAGGGCCTGGGGCACGCTCTCGGGCGAGCAGGTGACGATGATCTTGTCGAACGGCGCCTCTTCGGGCCAACCCTGGTAGCCGTCGCCGATTTTCAGATGGACATTGCCGTAATCCTTGAGGACCCGCGCGGCGTTCTTGCCGAGGGGCTCGACAATTTCGATCGAATACACGTCTTTCACGATGGCCGAGAGCACGGCAGCCTGATAGCCGCTCCCCGTGCCGATTTCGAGCACCCGGTCTTCCGGTTTCGGGTCGAGCGATTCGGTCATGTAGGCGACGATGAAGGGGGGCGAGATCGTCTGCGCGTGGCCGATCGCCAGCGCCTCGTCAACGTAGGCGCGGGTGGCCGGGTTCTTCGCTGTGATGAACTTATGCCGCGGGGTGGTGCGCATCGCGCTGATCACGGCGGGATTCTTGATGCCTTCCCGGACGATCACCTCGTCGACCATCTCGTTGCGGGCCTTGGCGAATGGATCTTTGGGCTCGGCCAATGCCGTACCGAGCGCGGCCAGCAGCACGAGACCCGCCGCGACGACGCGCCGGCAGGCAGAAGAGAGACCACGATTCGGTCTGCGTAATGGGCCGGCCACGGCAAGCACCTCCCTGGAAGCCCGTTCAATCGCAATCCCGACGGAAGCCGAGTTGCATGTCGATCAGGCGTTCCCCACGCTCATTGTAGATTGCCCGCAGGGATCGTCAAAGGGGGAGTTGGCCGGTTCGGCGGCAGCAGGTGCGGGGGTGGCCGCGCTGCTCACACCGCCGGGGCGGCGGAGCTTTTCAGCCATCGGCAGTTCTTCGAGGTCGCGCAGGCCGTAGATCTCCAAAAACCTGCGAGTCGTCTCGTACAGGAACGGGCGCCCCAGAGAATTGTCTTCGCCGCCGATCCGCACCAGGCTCCGCTCCATCAATTGCTTGATCATTTCGGAGCACTGCACCCCGCGGATGGCTTCCACGTCGGCGCGCGTGATCGGCTGGCGATATGCGATGATCGTCAACGTCTCCATCGCCGGGGGAGAAAGCTTCAGCACGGCGTCGCGATGGTGCAGCTTGCCAAGCCAGAAGGCAAACTGCGGCAGGGTGAACAGGCGATATCCCGCGGCCACTCGCTCGACGCGAAACGGCGTGCCCGCCTGCTCGTAAGCGGCGTTGAGCCGGTTGATCTGCGTGCGGGCCTCCGTCGCGTCGGCCAGCGTCGCGAGCATGGCCAGACGCCGTGGAGAAAGAGGCGAATCGGCGACAAGCAGCACCGCTTCGGCCCGCGCCATTTTGGGAGTCCGCCGGCTGGCGACTGACAGCCCGCTCGAGTCACCTGCCGATTCGCCCTGCCGCGCTCTGATTTTCCACGACCAGACGAGCGCCGGCTGCACGAAATTGCGGGGACGGGGCGCGAGGAACGGCGAGGCCAGCGGATGGGGCCAATTCACTGTCAGCGCTCGGCTTCTTGAAGAAAGAAGAAGGGGAGAATGGGAGACAAGGAGAGGGGGAGAACGGAAAAGGACGAAATCCAATAATCAAATGACGAAGGAAATCCGAAATCTCTTCTCCTTGTCTCCCCCTCTCCTACTCTCCTTGTCTGCCTGCCCTGGAGTCGTGTTCGCGGGGGCAACTCAGCGCTCGTCGTCCTCGGCCGCTCCCCGCGCCGCGCCTCGGCGGCTCTCGTCGATCTGCTTCAGAACCTTCTGCACAGCTTCGAGCGGCGTATCGGCTTCGGCTTCGAAGCGCCGCACGACACGAGGATTCTGCGGCGACGCAAAGGTGCAGGCAAACAAAAACGTCTGCTCTTCGATCTGCGATTCGAGCCGGTACTTGCGGATCCCCAGCTCTTTCAATCGCCGGGCTGCGGTTTGCCACCCGGCTTGTTCATCGGGGAACTGGCCGCCAGTCTCGGAATCTGTCGGGCCATCCGGGGAATCGTCGCGGCGCAGGCGCGCGGCCGGAGTGCGCTGTTTCGCATCGTTTGCGGCGGGGGCCTCGCGGGACCGTTTGCCAGCGGCGGGCCTGGCCTCGCGATCGAGCTTAAGCAGCTCGGTGTCGAAACCTTCGGCGGAGACGAGCCCCTCGTCGTCTTCGTCCTCAACAGGCGATTCGAGAGATTTCGACGGCTTTTTCGTTTGCGGTGCGTCGGGGGGGACTTCCCATTGATCGAGCGCGTCGGCCGGCGGAAGCCATCGCCCCGCGTTTGCCGGTTGACCGGGATTCGGGCGCGGGTCGGCCGCCGGCGTTTGCTTCGTGACCGGGGCGAACAAATCGTCGGAATTTCGCACGGCGGGCGCGGTCTCCGGATGGGCCGCGGGACCCTGGGCGGAACTGTTGCTCCATTCGATCGCATCGTCGTCTTCAGCCTGCGAGGCCGAAAGCGACGCGAACTGGGGCACACCGACGATGGCGAATACGGGGATCGCAGCCAGCGGCGCGATCATCAGCAGCAATCCGAGGGGACCGCTCCCAGAGCCTGTCATCGCGAACGACCTCCATGTCGATACGGAATGGACGGGGTTTCGACGCGCCTTTTAAACGAAGGCGGCGGATGGTAGCCAAAGCGGCAATTCGTGGCAACGTCAGGTGGCGCCCCGATTTTGGCCGAATATGCGCGCAAACGTGCCCCGGCCGCTCCACAGCGGCCGGGGCACTGGATTCGCAACCCGGCGCGGCCCGAAGTCTGGCGACTTCGGCTACGGCGCTTACTTGATGTCGATCAACTCGACGAGGAAGTGCAGTGTGGCTTTCGGGGGAATTCCCTGGGTGCCCCGTTCGCCGTAACCCAACTGGTACGGAATTTCGAGCTCGATCATGCCCCCCTTGCCGACGAGCTGCATGCCTTCTGTCCAGCCGGGGATCACCTGGTTCAGGCCGAAAGAGATCGATTCGTTGCGCTTATAGGAGCTGTCGAAAACCTCTCCATTGTCGAGCCAGCCGTGGTAATTGACCTCGACCTTGCTGGTGGCCTTGGGCTTCTTATCTTCACCCTTGCGCAGGATGCGGTACTTGAGCCCCGACTTGGTTTTGGTGAATTTTTTGGGTGCGTCCTTCTCGATTTCACCCGCCCCCTTGGGGAGCTTGGGGTGCGCGACTTCTTTTTCATCGTCGCCGGCTGCCTCTTTTTTCGTTTCTTCCTTTTTGTCGTCCGCGTTCATGATCCCCCCGGAAAACCAGAATACGAGTCCCAGTGCCGCAGCAGTGCAGAACCAATTTCGCATGGCATCGCTCCCTGAATTTGAGTTGCAGTCACACGGTGTTGTGCGAACTGAAAGGGTAGCTTGCGCGCGCGGGGAAAGTAAAGGGGAAGGGGAGGCATTTCGGATACGGGTGGTGACGACGCTCTCGTTCCCACACTCTGCGTGGGAACGCGCGTCGGGACGCTCTGCCTCGCGTCACGTTCGCCGTCGATGCAGATCACGTCGATTCCTGCACGAACGCGACGCTTCAGGTTCCACGACACCGTCCGATTTCCGATGACGTGCGGAAAAGAGCCACGGATGAAACACGGATAAAACACTTATACGAACGGATCAAAGTCAATCCGTGTCCAATCCGTGTTTCATCCGCGGCTTCGTGAATTCTTCCGCGGAGATCCGCGTCCATGCCGGGCGAGACTTTGGTTGCAGTTCAGTGATCGAACCGCAGTGAACCAGTCAGCGACGAGTCGGCCGCCGAATCGGAGCCTGGGTGCGGAGTGCGAGGTCCCGCCCGGCAAGGCGGGACCTGCCGGCGCGCTGGCGCTATGCCGTGCGGGCCTGGATGATCGTCTCGTGGGCGTCGTCGATCGTCAGGATACGGCCGGCCAGCACCAGGGCGCGGGCAATCGCCTGGTCCATGTCGTAGTACTTGTACTCGCCCAGCCGTCCGCACAGGAGCAACTTCGGATTGGCATCGGCCCGCTTGCGGTATCGGGCGTAAAGCTCGGCATTGGCCCGGTCCGGGAACGGGTACTCGTAATCGTTGGGGCTGATCGGGTCTGCCGTGATTTCGCGCGTCAGCACGGTGCCGCGCACGCTGCACTGCGACGCGGCCGGCATCATGTGCTTCCATTCCATCTGGCGGATGTGTGGACCGCTGGCCGGATCGGGAAAATTCACCTGGCCGCAGGGCTGGGCGAATTCGACGTCGGGCAGGTACGTGTGCTCGCGGCGCTGGCCGCGGTACCGCAGCCGGCCCAAGTCGAACCCGAAGAACTCGTCGATCGGCCCCGTGAAAATCAGCTTGCGGCGATAGGCAAACTCGCCGCGGTTCTGCAGATAGTCGCAGTCGAGTACAACCGGAATATCGTGCAGCATCTTCTGCATCAGCCCGGCGTAGCCCAGCGAAGGAATACCCTGGTAGCGGTGCCGGCACAGGCGCGGCTCGTCGTCTTCGCGGACGTCGAACCGCCTGGCCAGATCGGCCGACAGCGCCGTCGCGGGCACGCCCCATTGCTTCTCGCTGTAGCCCTTCACGAATTTTTCGTAGATCGGGCGGGGCATCATCGCCAGAGAGGCTTCTTCGAAGTTCGCCGGCGTGCCGCGAAAGACGGGCTGCCAGTCGGCTCCGATCGCACGGCGGATGTAGCTGCCGGCGATCGGCCAGTTCTCGTGCCGCGAATCGACGAACGATTTGATGCAGGCTTCGTACGTGTCGAACGGCGAGAAGCGGTTGACGAAATCCCAGATTTCGTCGTCGTTCGTGCGGAAGTAATGCGGCCCGTATGTGTGAATGCGGACGCCGCTGGCGTGGACGTGATCGTGCACGTTGCCGCCGCGATGGCTGCGGCGGTCGACGACGACGACGCTGCGCCCGGCGTCGCACAGCTTCCGGGCGATGACGGCCCCGGTCAGCCCCGATCCCACGATGACGTAGTCTGCGTTCATAACAGGCGCGGCCCACCGGGGTGGATTGGATTTCGGTTCAACGGCGGTACGTCATCAGGCAGTTACAGTGAAACCCGTGCGTCTTGAGCGGCATGGTGAGGTCGGAACGGAGCGTAATGCTGCAGGTGGACCTTGCGTGGCCCCCCCAGGTTGTACTTGATGCCCCGCCATTCAATTTCCTTCACACGCACGGCCATCAGCACGCTGGCCAGATAGACGTAATGTGTCAGCAGGCCCGCTCCGATCAGTTTCCACGTCAGGGGCTGAATCAGTTCGCCTCGCTGCCTGGCCACGCCCCGGGCGACCGCTTCGCTCCAGATCAAGAGCGCCGCCATGCATGCCGCGTAACCCGCCAGTGCGCCGCCGACGGCGCCGGCTTCGGCCGTGTGGCCCAGCAGCAGTGCGGCAGCGCCCACGAGGATGGCGCCGTTCAGAGCCAGGGCCGACAGCACGGCATACGCAGCGATCGCGCGCCAGCTCCGGTGGTACATCCGCGCATTCAGGATCTGCCGGCTGATGAACTTCGTGCAGCCCTTCACGTCGATCGATTCGCGATTGATCATCGTCGCTTCGGCGACCCATTTCAGCTTGGCGCCCAGCGATTGCACTTCGCCGACGGTGAATGTGTCTTCGAACATGATTTTCGACCACTTGTCGAGGATGTTCGCGTCGCGCAACAGGCTCGTGCGGACCGCCAGCGACCCACCCCAGCCCACGCCGAACGCATGCATCTGCGCCACCGCCGCGGCATTCCAGATGTAACGCACCAGCGAGCCGGCGTTGGCTTCATCGGGCATGAACCAGCGCACGCCGCTGGTCGCCCCGACTTCCGGGTCGGACATCGGCGCGACGAGGTCGCGAAGGTACGTGGGGTAGGTGACCACGTCGGCATCGATGATGGTCACGACGTCGTACGAATCATCGAGGCCGGCCACGGCCTGGATCAGCGAGCTCATCCGCAGGCTGCACGTCGAGCGCCGCTGCGAGAGTTCTTCGACGACGACGTTTTTGCAGGCGCGCTGGGCGACGATGCGCTGCACCATCTCCCACGCCGGATCTTCTTTGTTGTCGACGATGATCCGAATGTCGTAGCGGGGATAGTCGAGCTGCGTCAGGCCCTGCAGCGTGCGGTCCAGAAACGGATCGGCCCCGCGCAGAGTCATGACGACGGCGACTTTGGGAAGCGCGGCGTCGGGAACCGGCTGCGACTTCGGCTGGCGAAACAGCGCGGCGAACCGGCTGCACCAGATTGTCTGGAAACCCCCGGCTGCGGCAAGCAGCATCACGACAAGAACGGTGGCGGTGAGCAAAGAATTCTCCTTAATTCACGGAGGTCGGGCTCCGCCCTCTTCCTGAGGGTCTGTGCCGGTCTGTCACCTAAGATCGGCAGCCTTCGACGGCAACTCATTGCGGATCGTCATCAGAACCGCGTCAATCGGTGATTCCCCCGCTCGCGGGAACGACCAGATTGCCTGGTTTGCCGGAATTAACCAGGTGTTCTGCGCTGGCTTCTTAATATTATGGCGAGCCTGAGGGGGGAGTATCGGGGAATTCCCGAGGGGGGCAGGATAGGAGGGAGGAGTGAAGAGCGATGAGCGAAGGGAGAAGACAGAGGATGAAGGATAGTAGATGGAGGAGCGCAATCGCTTTTCGCTCCTCTTCTTTCACCCCCTGTCAATTCTTCGGCGCGGCGAGGTCCACATCCTGAAGTTGCCCGCCCGTAGGCGGGCCGCGGGAATTTGAGTTCCGAGGATTCGCGCTCCCAGATTTTTTGTCGTCGATCTCGAGGAAGAGAATCCGATTCGAGAATTCGGCCGCGGAGACGGGAGCGTCGGGGAAATCGTTCCATCCCGGCTGGATAACCGGAAAACTTTTCCTATTTTGAACGACCGGTTTTATGAGAAAGGATCACTGGTCCGGCTCCGTTGGGACAGTCTCCGGCGACGTCAAATCGGCTGCGTGCGGACCGCATTTGGCACAATGGCAGGCTGTTAGGCTGGCCGGCATTCCGTTCAAGGAACTGGTAATGCTGACCGATTGTAGCAGAGGCAAGGGATGCTCTTATTGAAACGGAAGCGCGGGGGATTCCGATGAACGAGACTCAGGCAGTGCACGGGCGAACGGCATGGCGTCGACGTCTTGAGTCGCTGTGCCTGATCCTCACGGCAGCCGCGGGGTACCTGACGATCTCGGGATGCGCCGTCAACTCGGAGGTGCGGCGGACCGCATACAGCGCGGCCATGACCGATATCCCCACCGAGATGCAGAAGGTCAGCATTCCGCCGTATCGAGTCGAACCTCCGGACATTCTCCTGATCGAGGTCGTCAACAATATCCGGCCATCCAATGATCCGCTCAGGGCGGGCGATGAACTGGTGATCCGTGCCAGCGGCACGTTGCCTGTTGATGCGACGGAAGATCCCGTCGAAAAGGACTTCAAGCAGGTCAACGGAGTGTATCGAGTGCAAACCGACGGAACGGTCGATCTGGGCCCAGAGTATGGTTCGGTTCTCGTCGAGGGATTGACGCTTCTGAAATCGAGGGCCGCGATCGACAAACACCTCCGCAATGAAGTGGGGCTCGTTAACCCGAAGGTCGCGGTTTCGCTTCCCAACGTGAATGGAAAGCAACTCATTTCAGGCGAGCATCTGGTCCGCCCTGACGGCACCGTCGCACTGGGCGTGTATGGCAGTGTTTACGTGAATGGCTTGAACCTGGACGAAGTCAAGATCGCGGTCGAGCAGCATCTCGCCAAGTTCATGCACCAGCCGGAAATCCAGGTCGACGTGCTGGCCTACAACAGCAAAGTCATTTACATCGTGGCGGACGGCGCCGAAAGCGGCGAATCGGTTGTGCGCGTGCCGTTTACAGGCAACGAGACCGTGCTCGATGCGATGTCGCAGGTCGACGGATTATCGGAGGTTGCCGCGAAGAACAACATGTGGGTGGCCCGCCCCGGACCTCACGGGAGCGAAGTCGCCCAGAAGATGTACGTCGACTGGCGGGGGATTACTCAGGACGCCGTGACCACCACCAATTACCAGTTGCTCCCCGGGGACCGCATCTATATCAAGGCCGATCCGCTGGTTGCGGCCGACGGCTTCATCGCCAAGTTCACGGTGCCGATGTCGAGATTGTTCGGGATCACATTGCTGGGTAATGGCACGGTCAACTCGATCAAGAGTGGGACGAACACCGGTGGCGGCGGCTTTTTCTGATCGCAGGCGGAGCACCATTCCTGACTTGCGGGAACGGCTTTACAGTGAGAGATCAGTTGAAGAGAATGATCATCATGAGACACGCAGGATGGGGGATCGTGGCGGCGCTGGCGCTCCTGTTACTTGGAGAACGGTCGGCATTCGCGCAGGCCGGCGGCATGGGGGGCCAGACTCAGACGCGCC
>JACQFH010000534.1 GCA_016200145.1 Planctomycetia bacterium
AACCCCACGGTATTCATCGACGGACTGGGAAAGAGAACCACGAGCACATTCGACTCGGCCGGGAAGGTGAAAACGGTCACGAACTGTATCGGCGCCAGGACAACCTACGTCCGGGACACGATGAACCGGGTGGTGGCCACGATCAACCCTTTGGGATACCGCTGGACGACGGTCTACGACTCCGACGGACGACCCAAAGCGCAGATCAACCCGTTGAACCAGCGGAATTCGACGGTGTACGATTCGCTGGGGCGTACTCTGGCCACGATCAACGGTCTCGGGTTCCGGACATCGTTCGCATACGACTCCAAGGGCAACCAGGTCCGGATAATGAATCCGCTGGGGAAGATCTGGACGAGCGTGTTCGACAATTCTGGCAGGAACATTGCGCGCATCGATCCGAACTCAAACCGGACGACATTCGGCTACGACAGCGCGGGGAACCAGATCAAGGTCAAAAACGCTCTGGGGAACATCACGACCACCGTGTTCGACTCACAGAACCGACCGATCGCCACGATCGACCCGCTGGGACGGCGGACGAGCCAGGCGTTCGACAAAAACGACAACAGGATACGCACGATCAATGCGCTGGGGCAGATCAGCACGACGGTCTACGACAAGCTGGACCGTAGCGTTGCGGCCATCAATCCGTTGTCGTACCGGACGACGAGCCTGTTCGACGCGGCGGGACGGGAGATCGCACAGATCGATCAGCTCGGACGGAGGACCAGTTTCGTTTACGACGCCGCCAATCGACGCGTCGCCACGATCAATGGGCTGGGCTTCAGAACGACCGCAGTGTACGACTGCGCCGGGAGGCACATGGGTCGTATCAACCCCCTCGGTAATCGCTGGTCCAGCGTGTTCGACGCCGCAGATCGACTCGTTGTATCGATTGATCCGCTGAATAGGCGGAATACAACCGTTCTCGATGCCGCTAACCGTTCGATCGCGACTGTCGATCCCCTGTCGAACCGGAATACGGCTGTATTCGACGCTGCCGGCAGAATGACCGGGTCGATTAATGCGCTCGGATTCCGGGCGACGACGATCTATGACGTGGCCGGCCAGGTCGTCGCG
This sequence comes from Planctomycetia bacterium, assembly GCA_016200145.1. GTDB lineage: Bacteria > Planctomycetota > Planctomycetia > Planctomycetales > Planctomycetaceae > JACQFH01. The sequence goes on from JACQFH010000534.1 coordinate 1,084, forward strand.
CAGGTCGACCGACTCGGAAATCGGACGACCAGCCTGTTCGATTCTGGGGGCAGGCAGTTCGCGACGATCGATCCGATGCTGAACCGATCGACGAGTATCTACGACGCGGCCGATCAGACAACTGTAACCATTAACTGCATCGGATTTCGAACGTCGTTCGTCTACGATGCGGTAGGCCAGCGTGTGCGAATCACGGATGCAAGGGGTTACAGAACAACGTCAATCTACGATGCGGCGGGCCGGTCAAAAACCACCATTGACGCACTGTCAAATCGGAGCACGGTTGTGTTCGACGCCGCAGGTCGACCAGTCGCAACTGTGAATGCGCTGGGCTACCGTACCACGACGATCTTCAACCTTGCGAACCAGCCGTCGTCGATTGTCGACGCCCTGCTGAATCGGTCAACCACTCTTTACGACGGTGCCGGTCGCAATGTCGCTGCCGTCGATGCGTTGCTGCATCGTTCGACAATAGTCCTAGATGCTGCGAGCCAGACGACAGCAACGATCAATGCGCTCGGTAATCGCACGTCATTCAATTACGATGCTGCCGGACAGCAGTACCGCACGACCAACGCCAATGATCACCTGACGACAACGGTCCTTGACGCGGCTGGCCGCAACGTGGCGACACTGAGTGCGCTCGGTTATCGAACTACAACGGTGCTCGACGCAATCGGCCAGACGATCGCGCTGATCGACCCGAACAGTGGCCGCAACACCATGCTATATGACCGGAACGGGCGCAGAACGGCTTTAATCGACCCGCTCGGTAGGAGGACAACGTCCGGCTATGATGCGGCAGGACGGCAGACCGTCCGGATCGATGCCCGCGGCAACAGGACGACCTACGTGTATGACGCGGTGGACCAGCTTACGACGCGCAAGTACCCGGACGGCTCCCGGGCAACATTCGCCTTTGATGCGGTGGGAAATCGTGTTAAGATGTACGACAATACGGGCCGGTACACGTACGCCTACGATGCGGTCTCGAGGAAATCGATGGTCGCGCTCCCCTCAATGCAGCGCCTGACGTACGCGTTCGACGCGGTTGGCCAACGAAAATACCTGATCGCGCCGACCGGGGGCCGGTTCAGCTACAGCTTTGACGGGGCCGGCCGGATCACGCGTGTCATCAATCCCGAAGCCGATCGGACGACGTACTCTTACGATGCGGCGAGCCGGAGGACGATTAAATACCTGGCGAATGGCCTGCGGGCCAGCTTCACGTACGACAACGCCAACCAGACTACCGAAATCGGGAATCAGGGCGCAGGGACGATCATTTCGGATTACGCCTACCGATACGATCCTGCCGGCAATCGGACCAGTGTGCGGGAACTCGATGGCAGCAGATTGACGTGGATCTACGACAACGGGAACCAGCTCGTCGGCGAGAACCGATCGGGCACGTCGCCGTACCGAAACACGTTCACGTACGATTCCCGTGGGAACCGGACGGTCAACAATCAGGGAGGAGGCCGGACGACGACGACGTACGACGCCGCGAACCAAATTGTGTACAGCGTCGCCTCGGGTGGGCGGACCACATACGTGTTCGACGCCACCGGCAACCAGCAGGTCGTTAAGAGCCCTGATGCGACTCATGTAACGACGACATGGGATTTCGAGAATCAGCCGATACGGTACAATCAGCCGGCAAACGCGATGTATCCAATCGTGACGATGGCTTACAACGCCGGCAATCAGAGAGTTCAGAAACAGAGTTCGATTGCGACGACGCACTTCCTTTGGGACGAGCAGAATTGCATTGCAGAGGCGGACGGTACCGACACGATTAACGTCGTATATACGGATGTGCCGCAGCTGTACGGGAATCTTGTAAGAGGCTGCCAAAAAACCGGGTAATCGAAAAAGGTGATTGTTTACGCGATAGCTTCACTCAGGATGTTCATGCAGACGACGGTGGCGGCGATACTGGCCCAAGCATCGATGGACGT
>JACQFH010000545.1 GCA_016200145.1 Planctomycetia bacterium
CGTTCCTGACGAATCGCTTTCACTTTCACTGGCGCTGGTTCTGGGATCACGGCAGCGGAGAACTCGGTGCGTGGGGTTCGCAGTTGCTCGACGTCGCACGCTGGGGATTGAACATCGAGTGGCCGCAGCGCGTGTGTGCCGTAAGCGGCCAGCGAGTCATCGGCGATGAGGCCGAGACTCCCGATTCCCTGCACGTGCAATTCGAGGGGGGCGACAAGACGATCGTGTGGGAACATCGCACCTGGAGCAATCACGCTCCCGAAGGTCGCACGGCCGGCGTCGCCTTCTTCGGCGAGCGCGGCACGCTGGTCGTCGATCGCGGCGGCTGGAAAGTCTACGGACAGAAAGACGCGGCGGCGGAAGGGGCCAGCGAACTGCTGGAACCGCACTTGCGCAATTTCATCGATTGCATTCGCACGCGGGCTGTGCCCGTTTGCCCGCTCGAAACCGGGCACGTATCGAGCGCGCTGTGCCACCTCGGAAACATCGCCTACCGGATCGGACGGAGCATGAACGTCGATCCCCGCTCTGGCGCGATCTCTCACGATGCCGACGCCGAGCGGCTGGCGCGCGTGGAGTACCGGTCGCCGTGGACTGCGGCGCTGGCGTAAGACTGAGTACCGGGTACTCAGTACTCAGTTGAGAGTGGCAGGAATGGATGGATTCCAATACTCCGGCATGCGGTTCTTTTCCGCTGTGCTTGCATTCGCCGCCCTTGCCCTGCCGGCAGCGGCGGTCGATGAGCCGCCGAATCTGGCGGCGGGAACGTCATTTCGCAGCGCCCTGGAACAGCCGATTTCTCCCACCTGGGACCATCTCGATCTGAGGACGATCGCCCGCACGATTGAATCGGGTCAACGCGTGGCCGTGCTGGTCGATCGACGGCTCGATCCGTCTGGCGAGAGGTCTCTTAAGGTGTCGTGCGACACGCTGCGCGAGTGCTTCGACCGCCTGGCCGCCGAATGCGACGGCGGGGCCACCGTGATCGGCAACGTCGTCTATCTGGGCCCGCGCGAAACGGCCGGCAAGCTGCGGACCCTGGTCGCGATGCGCAAGAACGACCTGAAAGAACTGCCGCTTCCCGAGTCGCGACGCACGGCGATCACCCGCACCCGGGCGTTCCGCTGGAACGACCTCGACCGGCCGGCCGACGTGCTCAGGCGCCTGGCGGAAGAATACCGTCTGGAAGTCGACGGGCTCGACCAGGTCCCCCACGACCTGTGGGCCGCTGCCGCGCTTCCCGATGCGACGCCGATCGAGGCGCTGTCGCTCGTTCTGGCGCAGTTCGAGCTGACGTTTCAGTGGACCGAGGGGGCGCGCGGGGTGCGCATCGAACCGATCCCGGAGCGCGTGGCGATCGAAAAATCGTACGACCCGCCACGAGGCCTGTCGCCGGCCGACGCCATTGCCCGCTGGCAGGAAGTCCTGCCCGGCCTGGAAGCGCGGCCAGCCGGCGGAAAGGTGGTGGTGAGCGGCACCGAAGAATTTCATGAAATGGTCGACCGCGTCCGCCGCGGAAAGCGCCCGGACGAGAAACCGGGACGCTCGACGGCGCCGCTTCCGGCCCTGGGGCAGAAGCGCTACTTCAGCAAGTTCGAAAACGTCCCCGTGAGCGCGCTGATGCGCGAGCTGGAAACTCCCGGACAGGGTCTGCTGACGTTCGAATACGACCGGGCCGCGTTCAAGGCGGCCGGCATTGATCTCGACCGCCGGGTTTCCTTCGAGCTGAAGAACGCAAAAATCGAAGGGTTTCTGAAGGCCGCGTTCGACCCGATCGGCGTGACGTTCGAGATCCACGACCGCACGGTGCGCCTCAAACCCGTACAAAAGTAGATGCGGCATCCTGCCGCATCCCCGTTTGCCCCCCAATCTCCAGCGAGCCGTCTGGTCGACCGAAGCAGCAGGATGCAGCTTCTACAATCGCGGCTTGCCGCCGAATTGCAATTCATCAATGGCGGCCGGCGCGGTATGCTCTCGTTCACTTATGAACGTTCCATCAGTGACGCGGGAACAGGTGCTGCAAGAGTGCGGCCGGGTGGCCGGCGATTTGCGCCCGTTCGAATGCGCGTGGATGTACGAAACGGCCGCCCGGATCAAACCGGGCGGAACCTGGGTTGAAGCCGGGTTCGCACTGACCCGGTCGTTCCTGGCCGCCGGCCTGGGACTGCCGCGCGGCGCCGTGTTGCGAGGCCTGACGTGTTCGTGCGGGCCGGCCCCGGCGTCCGCCGCTGCCATTCCTACCGAAGCAGAATCGTTGCGGACCGTCGCGCGGCTGCGCGAGTTGCGGCCAGACCTGGATATCCGCGTTAACGACGGCAACCTGCTCCCCTCGGCGGACAAGATCGCACCCGGCCTGGTGGACGTCGTCTACGTGCAGGAATCGCATGACGGCGGCTGGATCGCCGCGCAAATTGAATTCTGGCGTCCCCGGCTTGTCCCGGGCGGGCGGCTGATGGGGTTCGGATTCGGGCGGCTCGAGTGGCCTGCGGTGACGCGGGCCGTTGTCGAGTCGCTGCCGGGGGCCTCCACGGGAATCGGGGCTGTCTGGGCCTGGACTCCCGAGCCGCCGCTCGACGAAGCGGTGGAGCTCCCCCGCCTGTCTGTGATCGTGGCCAGCACCGGGCGCCCCACGCTTACGAAAACGCTGGCCAGCATCCGCGCTCAGCGGTTGCTGCAAGGGGACGAAGTTCTGCTGGTCCACGACGGGCAGCCGGCGGCCCAAACGGTGATTGCCTGGGACCAGGCACGGCTTCCGGGCGAGATGCTGATCCTGGCCGGCGGCCCACACAACGACTGGGGTGCCACAGCCCGGACGGCGGGACAGGTCCGGGCGCGCGCCGGTCATCTGTTGTGGCAAGACGATGACGACAGCTACCTGCCCGGGGCGTTCGACGTCATCCGCCGCGAGATTCTCGCCACGCCCGAACACATCCTCGTGTTCCGGATGGCTTACCCGAGCGGCCTGGTGCTGTGGGCATACCCGGTGGTGCAGGTCAAAAACGTGTCGACGCAGATGTACGTCTTCCCGCGTACGGCGAACCTGGGGCGCTGGGGCACGCACTATCAGGGGGACTTCGAGTTTCTGCAAACGACCGTCGCAGCAAACCCCAACCGGCCGGCGAGGTTCGTCAACAGGCCGATCGTGATGTACTCTCGATAGCGCGCGCCCCGGCGCGTCCCGATAACGCTGCGCCGTCAACATCGCGCCGAACGCCAGTCGCACGATTTACCCCGATACCGCGGGGATCAACCCCGCGGCTCGGCGCGCTGATCCCCGCGGCTCGCCGGGCGGGAACCGTCACGGATAGCCGGTGTGCATCTGGAACAGGGCATTCAGGTCGTTGAAGTCCCAGTTGTCCCAGATCGCGCCGTTGGACCAGAAGAGTTTCCCGTTCAGCCGCGTGGCAGTGATGTTCTTCATGGCCCCGTCCAGGCCGATCAGCGTCGTGCGGCTGGTGAGCTGGACGTGGAAGCTCGTGTTGTTCGTGTCGGTGAACGTGATCATCGGGGGCACGGTGGCCACCTGCGTCCAGACGAATCCGTCGTCCCACACGATGGTGTTGCCGCTGTAGTGCAACTGATCGCTGGGATACAAGTTGACCTGGCCGGTGGTGGCATCGAGCATGGTTCCCAGCGAAGTCCTGCCGAGACCGTCGACGATGCACAGATTGTTGGTATTGTTCCGCACGACGTGCACGGGCACGCCGTTCGGATTGACGTAGTCGGTCACGGTGAGCGTCCCGCCGGGGGCGTTCGTGAGCGTCCAGACGGTGCCGTCATTCCAGCTCACCTTGCCGGGGCTGAAGGTGGCAATGGCATTGCCATAGCCCGGAGCGAGCACCTGGGTCGTTGTGATCCAGGTCCCGAGCACCATGTTGCCGTTCTTATCGACGAACACGACGTTGGTCGTGCCGGTCTGCACGACGTGCACCATGTTGTTGCTGGGGTTGAAGTAGTTGCTGACACCGACGGTCGCCGGGGTGGCGGTGATCGTGGTCTTGCCGGCCCCGCTCTTCGACCCGTTGAGGAGCAGCGCTTCGCTCCAGACGGTGCCGTCGTCCCAGGCGATCTTGCCGTTGCCGACCGTGGCGCCCACGTTCCAGAGGGTGGTGAAGATGCGGGTGGGGCTGGTCCAGAAACCAGGCGAGGTCCCGCCAAACTTGTCGACGAACGTCAGCGTCGCGGTGCCGTTCTGGATCACATGCGTCGCCGAACCGCCCGGATTGGTGTAATCGGGGGGCAGATCGAGCTTGCTCCAGGTCTGGCCGCCGAACGCGAAGCCCTGCGGCCCGTTGGCGAAGTTGATGCGGCCGTCGCCGTAGGTTTCGATGGCCGTGTTCCCGCCGCCGGTGTTGACCAGAATCTGCGACGAGTTCTGAACAGTGCCGGTCGTCGAGGCACCCGCATTGCTGAAGGTCAGCAGCACGCCGTTCTGCGTAATCGTGCCGATCGAAACGTTGGGATTGCCCGGCGAGCTGACGGCATACGTGCCGCCCAGGAGCACCCTGAGCCAGACGGTGCCGTCGGACCACAGGATTCGTCCCTGATCCGACGCGGTGGTGTCGATCGTGCCGACGACGTTGGATTGGCCGTTGTAGGTGGCGGCGACCATCGTGTTGAGCGCCGTAAACGAGGCGTTCGACCCCTGGCCGTTAAAGTTGACGAGCGTCAGGCTGGCGCCGTTCTGCGTGATGCGGCCAAGGCCCTGCACGCTGCCCGCGCCGTTTTCGACAACCCACGGACCAGACAGGTCGAAGGCCGTTCCCAGCGCCCGCACCTTGATGTTCACCTGCGCCGACGCGCTGGTCAGCAAGCCGTCGGAAGCAAACACGGTGAAGGCGTTTACGCTGTTTCCGGCGATGCCCGGCTTGGGCGTCCAGATCAGCGTGTCACCCGGAGCGAAGACGGTGGTGCCCGGCGTGACGGCCACGGCATTGACCGTTCCCGACTTGACGATCTGCAGCGTACCGTTGGCCGTCTGGGCGGGCGAGAACGCGTTGAACCCGAAGGTGAGCACGTCGCCGTTGGGATCCGCAGCGTTCGAGGCCCCGAGCAGCATCGGGTAGTTGATGTTGAACGGAGTCTGCGCGTCGGCTTGCACGAGCGTGTTGATGCTCGACAGAGTCGGCGCCTGGTTCACGAGATTGACGTTCGTCAGGACGTTGGTGAACCCGTCGAGGTTCTTTTCCACGTCGAAGGGCGAGAACGTGAACGCGGCCGTGTTGCCAGTCGCGGCCAGCGTCGGGGTCCAGGTGACGGTGTCGCCCGGCAGGACGAAAGCCGTCTGGGCCGCCAGTTGTGCTGGCGTGACAGTGCTCGTCACCCCCAGGTGCGTGATCTGCAGGGTCGTGCCGGGAGTGATAGATTCGATGCGCAGGGCCAGCGTATCGCCGGCGTTCCCCGCACCGAGCGCGGCACCGGAAGCTGTCTGCAATTCGGAATAGCTGAACGTTGCCGCAACCTTCTGCGGCTTGGGCCCCAGGTTGATCGTCGTACTGACGACGGTCGGCGGGTTGACGTTCAGTACAGTGATGCTGACCGTGCGCGCCGGCGTCGATACAGAATACGCCGGAATGCTCGGGAAGTTGACGGCGTTGTAATTATCGAACGCTTTGACCGTGAACGCAGGAACGAGGTCGGTGCCGCCCGGAGGAGGCGCACCAGGAAGCGCGACCGGGGGAGTCCACGTCAGCAAGTCGGCCGCCGTGAAGATGAACGGGAAGGCGCCTTGAGTCACGCCGTTCAGTTTCAGTGTGCCGTTCAGAACTCCCGTAATCTGGAACCGCTGGTCGTTGCCTGTCGCCTGGCTCCACGACGCGCCCAGGCCGTTCACCA
>JACQFH010000546.1 GCA_016200145.1 Planctomycetia bacterium
CCGCTACGACCGCTCGGCGACGTCCATCGATGCTTGGGCCAGTATCGCCGCCACCGTCGTCTGCATGAACATCCTGAGTGAAGCTATCGCGTAAACAATCACCTTTTTCGATTACCCGGTTTTTTGGCAGCCTCTAAGTCACTCTCCGGTCACCGAGGCAACTCTCGCCCGCGTAAGCTGGCTGCCCAGCCTGCGGCGACTCGGTCTCGCGAGCACGCCGACGACCGATGCGGGGCTGGCACATCTGAGGGGGATGACCGGGCTGGAAGAGATCTGGCTTATGGATACGCAAGTGACTGACGCCGGGCTGATGCACCTGAAGGGCCTGGCCCACCTGCGAGTGCTCTGGCTCACGCATACACAGGTGACTGACGCCGGGCTGGTGCACCTCAAGTGCCTGACAAGTCTGCAACAGCTCTGGCTCAACGACACGCAAGTGACTGATGTGGGGCTGGCGCACCTGAAGGACTTAGGCAGCCTGCAATATCTCTGCCTCAACCGTACGCAGATAAGCGATTCCGGTTTGCTGCAACTGCAAGGGCTCGCCAACCTGCAAACTATCGAGCTTAATCAGACTCAGGTGACTGACGACGGACTGGCGCACCTGAAGGGCGTAGCCAATCTGGATGCGATCACGCTCAGCGACACAGAAATCACTGACGCGGGAATGGAATACCTGCAGCGGCTCGACCGGCTGCGTTTGCTCCATCTCGGTAATACAAGGGTAACGGACGCGGGACTGGCAAGCTTGATGGGGCTCTCGAGACTGCAATCGCTCAGTCTTTCCAACACTCACGTCACGGATGCTGGCATGGCGTACTTGAAACGATTACCGAGCCTCAAAAGATTGTCGTTGAGGAAAACGCAAGTCACGGATGCGGGTATCCTGCACTTGAAAGGGCTGACTACTCTGGAATCGCTTTCGATAGAAGACACACAGGTGTCAGACGCGGGCGTTGTCGAACTCAATCGTGCATTGCCGAAATTGAAGATTGAACGGTGACCCACAGTCACAGCCTGTCAATCCCCCGACTGGGATTCACTTGTGCGCCGACCAGGGGTAATCTGACGGCATGGACGCGACAGCCACCAGCACCGTTCCCGTAACCGACAAGCCGCCGCGCCGCCGACGTTCGATTCCGCTGTCGGCGCGGATGTTTGTGGCGCTGCTTGCGTTGCTCGGCGTCAGCGGTGGCCTGTGGGTCGGTCCGCCGGCTTACCGGCAGCACGTCGCGATTCGTGAAGTTGAGCAGTTGGGCGGGCAGATTAAGACGCGTTCCCGAGGTCCGAGTTCGCTGCGAAACCTGGTGGGTGCAAACCGAATGAAGGTTTTTGATGAGGTGGTCGACGTCGATCTTTCGACCAAACCGGCTACTGACGCTACGCTTTCCCGGCTGGGCAGACTGCACGGCATCAAATGGCTCAGGCTCGACCATACTCGCGTCACAGACGCACGCCTTGCGCATTTGAAGGGAATGACCGGGCTGCAACAGCTTTATCTCAACGACACGCAGGTGACCGATGCCGGCTTGGAGCATCTGATGGGGCTGGCAAACCTGCAAAGCCTCTGGATCGCCAATACAAAGGTGACCGATTCGGGGCTTGCCAACCTGAAGGGATTGAACAGCCTGAAATCCCTCGTGCTCGGCCGAACGAAGGTGACCGATGCGGGACTGGTGCATCTGAAGGGACTGACGAGCCTGCAAACGCTCGCCCTTAACAATACGCAGGTCACACGCACTGGAGTTGTGGACCTGAAGCGATCGATGCTACCGCAGCGGCTGCGAGTATACCGGTGACCCACAGTTATTGTCCAATGCAGTCCGGTGACCGGGGATTCACTTGCCAACCGGACATGGGGGAGACTGGCGGCATGACCATCAGAACCTACAGTCCGGATTCCGTTGAACTGCGCAGAATGAAATCGATTGGGGTTTGCGCCGCTATATGCCTGGCTGCGGCCGCGGCGACGGCGGCCGCTGGCGATGAAGTGCCTCCCCCGAATGCCACAGCAGAACCGTTGGACATCGATTCTCTGGTCCGTCAGTCTGAAGCGGTGATCCAGGTCGTGCTCGCAAACCATATGGACCCGCCGACCCGCCAGGAAATGTGGCTCACGGGAACAAAAGCGATGTTCGAGAATGTTCCCGGATTGTCGCCTGTGGGGTTGAGTAGTCGCATCTCTCAAATCACCAAACCCGAAGAGTTCCGGGCTTTCCTCCGGCAGGCCTGGCTGGGGGAACTCGCACCCGAACAGCGCCAGACGGCACTCCCGGCGCCGCGCCTCGCGGCGGCATTTCTCGACGGTCTCTTGCGCCCGGCCCCGCAGGCGCGAGTGCTCGCGGCGAGCGAAGGAATCGCGCGGGAGCAACTGGCCGGGAACCGTTATGTGGGTACGGGAATCCAACTTCAGTACGACAGTTCGGAAGGGTATGCAGCCATTGGGGCTCTGATCCGCGGGGGGCCGATGGAGAAGGCCGGCGGACGAAAAGGCGATTTGATTACGAAAATCGGGGAACGCGACACCCACAATCTTCCGATCGAGCAAATTATCGAATTGCTCCGTGGGGCCGAGGGCACAGTGGTGACTTTGCAATTACGCGGCGGGGCGGACACTGCGGACCCGCGCACCATCACGGTCACCCGCGGACCGGTCGTGCTCGACGCGGTGGAAGGGCTGACGCGCGATCGCGACGGTAATTGGGAATTTCGTATCGAGCCGCATCTCCCGATCGGTTATGTCAAATTTCGGCAACTCAACGGCAGCGCCGTGCACGAGCTGAGGCGGCTTGAGCGGCAGTTTCGTGCCGACGGAGTTTCCGCGGTAATCCTCGATTTCCGTGCGACGTCATCGAACGACGTGCATCAGGCGGTGCTCCTTGCCGATGCCCTGATGGACGGAGGACTGATCGGTCGGCTCCGCTCACCCGACGGACGCCTCCGGGAACTTCACGCCGATCGCGAATGCCTGTTTCGCGATTGGCCGCTGGCCGTGCTGATTGATAGTACGACCAGCGGCGGCGGAGAATGGGTCGCCGCAGCCCTGCAGAACAAAGGCGCCTGCGTCATCATCGGCGAATCCAGTGCCGGGTCTAAAACTGGCATTTCGATCGTGCCCGTTCCTGGTGAAAACCTGGCGGTGCAACTGCCCTCCGGAGTCTTCGAACGTCCGAATCGAAAGCTAACGCAGAAGCCAGCATCACCCGAACCGAACGATGGTCCGGCAGAGCCATTGCCAGACGGAGTAATACCAGACCGGATCGTCCCCGCTGGGATCGCCCCGATCGGCGTGCGGCGACCCGTGCGGGCTCTACGAGACCAAGGTGGCGGGAAAGACATCGTGATCGCCGCCGCCGTATACGAGCTGCGCGACCGGATCGACAAATGAGCTTGTTACAAAGCATGCGATGACGGGTGCGCACATGTCCGACCACATGCGCGCCGCTACAGTCCGCTTCTCGGAACGATCATCAGATTCTTTTTTGCGTCCGCGAGCCGATTGAGGCTCTCGACAATCTCTACAAACGTGTCGCCGATCGCGGCCGTTTTTTATTTTTGCACAGAGACCCATTGTCAGCCGGTGCATTTTGGAAATAATTCCCCCGCAGAGTGCCTTGTGAGCCGGGGGGATGGTCACCAATTCGATGAGAATTGGTCGCCCGCCCGTGCATTCGCGTGCCACTCCTCGACGGTTGCGAGTTCGTTTGAGAGTGGTGCTAGGGGCGGCCGAAGCACTTTTTTCATGATTCACTCCGGCGTGCGAATTACAGGTGCCTGAATTCGCGCCAGGCGGGCCAGTCTTATGCACAATCGAGTCGAAGTACTCACCTCGCGCAATTTGAGATTGGAGGCATACATTCTCCGCAACGGAATTTCCGCCAGTGACTTACGGCAAATTCCTCTGTGCGAATCCGATCGGACGGAGCGCGCCGCGGTATCGCGACGCGACGTGGATTACCGCAGAATTCGGCCGTTTTTCGGCGGATACAGGGCAGACCAGGGGCGACAGAAGCGGTTCTGATTATTCACTCCTGTTATTCAGAAGTTCTGTCTGAGTTTCGCGACCTGGCGCGACTGGGTGTCGCGAGAATGAGACGGTTTTGGAGGGGTTTGATGGTTGGCGTATGCACCCAGGGGCGACCAATTCTCATCGAATCGGTGCCCGTCCCCCCGGCTCGCCTTTGACGAACTCAAAACGCCAGAGTGTCGCAGTGGCGTAGCGTCGATCTGCGGCCAGTTCGCGCGTCGCGCCGCAGTGGAGAATTTTCCAATTCAAACGTGAAAATGGCCTGTTGGTTATGATAAAATCGGGGACCGTCCACCCCCCGTCGGTCCCTGTGGCCGATCCCCGCCTGTGGTTGAGACCTGCCGATGCTGATCAGATTCCTGCGTTCGTGTCCGGCTGTTGCTGCGGTCCTGCTCGCCGTCTCGTCGGCGCGCGGCGCGCCGCCGGCTGATTTCCAGAGGGACGTGCAGCCGATTCTGGCCGAGCATTGCGCGCAGTGTCACGGCGTGGACGCGGCCGAGAGGAAGAGCGGGCTCAGGCTCGACGTGCGGGAGAATGCACTGAAGGGAGGCGACTCGGGCGCCGCCGCAATCGTGCCAGGGGATCCCGAGAAGAGCGAACTGATCGAACGGATCACGTCCACCGATCCGGGCGTCCAGATGCCCCCGCCCAAACACAATAAACCCCTGTCGGCGAAGCAGATCGAGACTCTGCGGCAGTGGGTCAAAGAGGGGGCCAAATACGAATCACACTGGGCGTTCATCGCGCCCCACAAGGTGAAGCTGCCGGAAGTCGGCGCGGCGCATCCGGTCGATGCGCTCGTCGTGTCGCGTCTCAAAGAACGGCAACTGGCCCTCTCGCCCGAGGCCCCGTCGGCCACGCTCTGCCGCAGGTTGTATCTCGATCTGATCGGCCTGCCCCCCTCGCCGCAGGAGCTGGCGGCGTTCGAAAAGCAGGGCTACGAAGCCACCGTCGATGCGTTGCTCACGAGCGAGCGGTTCGGCGAGAAATGGGCGCGGCACTGGCTCGACGTGGCGCGGTATTCCGATACGAACGGCTACGAAAAAGACATGCAGCGCGAACAGTGGACGTGGCGCGACTGGGTGGTCGACGCGCTGAACCGCGACATGCCTTACGATCGATTCGTGATCGAGCAACTGGCGGGGGACCTGCTCCCTGCGTCCGATCAACCGGGAGTGACCCAGCAGCAGATCATCGCCACGGGTTTCCTGCGGAACAGCATGATCAACGAAGAAGGGGCGATTGTCCCCGAACAATTCCGCATGGTGGAAATGTTCGACCGCATCGACTGCGTGGGGAAAGCCGTGCTCGGCCTGACGACGCAATGCGCGCAGTGTCACACGCACAAGTTCGATCCGCTGACGCACGACGAGTACTACGGCATGTTCGCCTTCCTCAACACGTCGTATGAAGCCAGATCGTGGGTTTACACGGTCGAGCAGGAAAAACAGATTGCCGAACTGCTGGGTAAGATTCAGAGCGCCGAGCAGAAACTGCGAGCCATGCGCCCAAACTGGGAACAGGAACTGGCGGCCTGGGAACAGGCGGTAACGCAGCAGCAGCCGGCGTGGGAGCCGCTGATTGCGACGGAGCTGGGGACAATCAGCGGTCTGAATCATCCTACGCAGGAGGCCGATCAGTCGCTCTTGATGCTGGGACACGTGAGCAACGACGTGTTCATGATCTCGGCCCCCGTTCTGGAAGGGGCGACTGGAATTCGGCTCGAAGCGCTGACGCATCGCGACCTGCCGCACCGCGGACCTGGGCGGAGCCACGTCGGCACGTGGGGCATGAATGAGCTGGAAGCGTTCATCAAGAAGCCCGACGCCAAGGATTGGGAAAAGGTCAAGCTCATCAATGCGACGGCCGATTTCTCGCAGCCGGTCCAGAAGCAGGCCGACGGAAAGAAAGCCAGCGGGCCTGTTGCCCACCTGATCGACGGCACCGACGACACGACGTGGAATACCGACCGGGGAGTCGGCCGCCGCAATCAGCCTTCGGTGGCGGTCGTGCAGTTCGAACAGCCTTTGCAGGTGCCCGCAGGGACCCAGTTGAAAATCGCGTGGCGGATGACCGACATGCTGGGCTGCGCCCGGTTCAGCATCACCCGCCAGCCGGCGCCCGCCGCGCCGCCGGTGAGCCATGCGGCGATCCTCGCGCTGCAGACTCCGGCCGCGCAGCGAAACGCCGATCAAAACGCCGCCGTCTTCGCCGCCTGGCGCGAGAGCGTTGCCGAAGCCAAACCGATCAGCGACGAGATCGCCGCGCTGTGGAATACGTATCCGCAGGCCGGTACTTCGATCCTGCACCTGGCCGAGCAGGAGCCGGCGAATCGCCGGAAAACGCATCTGCTCGACCGGGGCAACTGGGATCAACCCCGCGCCGTCGTCGAGCCGCACACGCCTGCGGCGTTCCATCCGTATCCGGCCGACGCGCCGCGCGACCGGCTGGGGTTCGCCCGCTGGCTGACCGACAAGCGTTCGCCGCTCACCGCGCGCGTCGCCGTGAACCGGGTCTGGCAGGCGATTTTCGGGTCGGGGCTCGTGGAAACGGCCGAAGACTTCGGCACGCGGGCGGCCGTCCCCGAATATCGCGAGCTGCTGGACTGGCTGGCCGTCGACTTCATGGAGCAGGGCTGGAGCCAGAAAAAGCTGATACGGACGATCGTCACCAGCGCTGTCTACAGGCAGTCGTCGCAGCCGACCGCCGCGCTGCTCGAACGCGACCCGCGGAACGTCTGGCTGGCGCGGGGGCCGCGGTTCCGGGCCGAGGCCGAAGTCGTGCGCGACATTGCGCTGTCCGTGTCAGGGCTGTTGAACCAGAAGCGAGGAGGCCCCAGCGTCATTCCGCCGGTCCCGCAGAATGTTCTCGACTATAACTTCACCTATCCGGCGTATTGGAAGCCGGCGGAAGGGGCCGAGCGCTATCGGCGCACGCTGTACGGATTTCGCAAGCGCTCGATGCCTGACCCGGTGATGTCGAATTTCGACGCGCCGAACGCCGATTTCGCCTGTGCCCGCCGCGTGCGATCGAATACGCCGCTGGCGGCGCTCACGGGTCTGAATGAGCCGATCTTCGTGGAAGCCGCCCGAGCCCTGGCGCTGCGGGTGCTCCGCGAAGGGGGAAAAGATGATGCCCAGAGGGCCGCCTACGCGTTTTTCCTGTGCACGTGCCGGCAGCCCACGGCCGATGAACGGGGCGCGATTCTCGACCTGCTGCAGTCGCGGCGGAAACGGATTGCCGACGGCTGGCTCAACCCGCGCGACATCGCGACGGGCGATCCCGCGAAACTCCCCGAATTGCCGGCCGATGCCACGCCCCAGGACGCCGCCGCCTGGACCCTCGCGGCACGCGTGCTGCTGAACCTCGACGAAACGATTTCCAAGAAATGAGCGCGATCATGAACACGAATAAGGAATTGCAAGCAGCCCGGGCACGTTACCTGACCCGCCGCTGGTTCCTGCGTGACTGCGGGATCGGCCTGGCCGGAATTGCCGCCGGCTCGCTCTTGGCCGGCGAAGCCCGCGCCGCGGGGCGCTCGTTGGAAAATCCGCTGGCGCCGCGCCAGCCCCATTACACGGCGAAAGCCAAGCGGGTCATTTACATCTTTCAGGCCGGGGCGCCCAGCCACCTGGAACTGTTCGACAATAAGCCCGAACTTGCCAAGCACAACGGCGAGTTGCCTCCCGCTGAACTGCTCAAGGGGTATCGCGCGGCGTTCATCAATCCCAACTCCGCGCTGCTGGGGCCGAAGTTCAAGTTTGCCAAGCACGGCCAGTGCGGGATGGAATTGAGCGAAGTGCTGCCGCACACGGCAAAGATCGCGGACGACATCTGCCTGATCCGCACGATGCAGACCGAAGCCGTCAATCACGCCCCGGCCCAGATCATGATGAACTCCGGCTCGCAGCAGTTCGGCCGGCCTGCATTCGGCTCGTGGACGGTGTACGGGCTGGGGAGCGAATCGGCTGACCTGCCGGGCTTCGTCGTGCTGACGAGCGCCAAAGGGACGAGCGGCGGCGCCAGCAACTACGGCTGCGGTTTCCTGCCGACGATGTACGGCGGAACGCCGTTCCGCAGCGCGGGGGACCCGGTGCTGTACCTATCGAACCCGGCCGGCATCGACCAGGATTCGCAGCGCGCCTCGCTTGATGCGCTCAACCGGCTGAACGAACAGTCGCTGCAGGCCGACGCCGATCCGGAAATCGCCGCGCGGATCCAGAGCTACGAAATGGCGTATCGTCTGCAGACGAGCGCCCCCGAGCTGATGGACTTGAGCCAGGAGACGAAAGCGACGCTCGACAGCTATGGCATCAAATCACCGAAAGATGCCACGTTCTCGCGCAATTGCCTGCTGGCCCGCCGGCTGATCGAGCGGGGCGTGCGGTTCGTGCAACTGTTCCACGAAGCGTGGGACCAGCACGGCAACCTGACGGCGGGAGTCAAGCAGAACGCACTCGACACCGACCAGGCGAGCGCGGCGCTGATCAACGACCTCAAGCAGCGGGGTCTCCTCAAAGACACGCTCGTCATCTGGGGAGGCGAATTCGGGCGGACGCCGATGGTGCAGGGGGGGAACGACGGTCGCGACCACCACAACCGCTGCTTCAGCCTGTGGCTGGCCGGCGGGGGCATCAAGGCCGGGCACACGCACGGTCAGACCGACGACCTGGGGTTCAACGTGGCCGCCGACCTGGTGCATGTGCACGACCTGCACGCCACGCTGCAGCACCTGCTGGGCTTCGACCACACGCGGCTCACCTACCGCTTCCAGGGCCGCGACTACCGCCTGACCGACGTGCACGGGAAAATCGTGAAAGAAATACTGGCCTGATTTCGCCTGACCTTACCGATCTGCTCCCCTCCACTCGTCTGCCTTGTTGAGCAGTTGTACGATTGGCAACTCGAATCCCGGCAAGATTGCCGTCCTGTAAATCTCATTCGCCCCGAATATCCTTTCCGACGGCTTGCCGTCCGCTGGAAAACAAACGGTCAACGATCGTTGAAACCGATCGATAATCCAGTATTCAGCAACTCCGGCTTCCAGGTATTCATCGCGTTTTTCAACGTAGTCTCGACGCCAGGCGGCTTTGCCCGCGGAAACGAACTCGATGACGATTGTCGGAACGTCGCGATTCGGGTCTGGCCGATGCCCTGCCTGCACAACCCAGACCACGCGATCGGCCCGGCGGCGATTGTCGCGAATCGAGACGTAATGCTCGAATGCCGTTTCGACCACGCAGCTTCCTGCCGGGTGCTGATACCGGTAGGAATTGATCCAGTACCCCAGCAGGTCGTTCGGTGAACGCTCTGCCAGTGAAGCCATTGGTGTCACGACGAGCACTCCACGAACGAGCTCATAGTTGACGGAATCGTCGTAGTCGCTGACTGCGTCGAATTCTTCAGGCGTCATGCGGATTCCTGCCGAGGCAGGAACAAGTCGCATTTCGGTCGAAACGTCCGCAGTGCTCATGACATGAGGCCAAGCGTAATTCTGAATGACTCGTACATCTTATTGTAGCACGGCTCGCCGGGACGATTCAGATCAATTCCCGGATCGGCGTACCTTCGCTCAGGATATGCACGGGGCGGCCGGAGTGGTCGGGGATTGTCGTTTCGCAGTCGATCCCCAGGTGGCGATAGATCGTCGCCAGGATGTCTTTGGGCGTGCAGGGACGTTCAATCGGATACTCGGCTTTGGAGTTGGTGGCGCCGACGACCTGTCCCATTCGCAGGCCGCCCCCTGAGAGCAGCACCGACTGCGCGTCGGGCCAGTGATCGCGGCCCGTTCCCGAGGCGTTGTGACTGAGCCGCGGCGTGCGGCCGAATTCGCCCAGCACGGCGACCATGATCCGCTTATCGAGCGAGCGGTTGAAGATGTCTTCGATCAGCGTGGCCAGCGCCTCGTCGAGATAGGGCAATCGCGCCTTGACGTACTGAGCAAAGTGTCCCGGATGACCGTTATTGCCAATGTGATCGTCCCAGTTGCTGAATTCGGGGCCGTCTTTGGGCGTGTCGATGTAGAGCGTAACGACGCTCGTGCCCGCTTCGGCCAGGCGCCGTGCAAGCAGGCACGACTGGCCCCAGCGGTTCCTGCCGTATCGGTCGCGGAGTTGATCGTCTTCCTTCGTCAGATCGAATGCAGCGGCGACCTTCGGACCGGTGAGAATCTGAAACGCCAGCTCGCGGAACGAATCGGTGCCGTCGAGGTTGCCGCGCAGATCGAGGTTGCCCCGCAGCCGATCGAACTTACGGATCAATCCACGGCGGTCGTCGAGGCCGCGCACGTCGGCGCCCACGCCAAGCTGCAGCGCGGGGGCTTTGAATCCCGTCGCCGACGGATCGCCCACGTGAAATGCCCCGTGGTGCACTCCCAGATACGCAGGGCGGGTCA
>JACQFH010000558.1 GCA_016200145.1 Planctomycetia bacterium
CCGGACGGCGCCATGACCCCGTTCCGCAACGAGAAGAACTCGAACTGGGAAGGGGCTTACCGGGTGCCGTGCATGGGCCGCTGGCCGGGCAAAATCAAGCCGGGCAGCGTGTCGAACCAGCTCGTCGGCCATCACGACTGGCTGCCGACGCTGGCGGCGATCGCCGGCGATGGCGAGGTCACGCAGAAGCTGCTGAAGGGGTACAAGGTCGGGGACATCACGTACAAGATCCACCTCGACGGTTACAACCTCGTCCCGTACCTGACCGGGCAGGCGGAAAAGAGCCCGCGCGAGTCGTTCATTTACTGCAACGACGACCAGCAGGTGACCAGCCTGCGGTACGACAACTGGAAACTGGTGTTCATGGAACAGCGCGCCCAGGGAACGCTGCGGGTCTGGTCGGAGCCATTTGTAACATTGAGATTGCCGAAGATGTTCAACCTGCGGCTCGACCCGTACGAGCGGGCCGACGTGACATCCAACACGTACTACGACTGGATTATCGACCACGCCTTTCTGCTGGTACCGGCCCAGGATTATGTGGGCCAATTCCTGATGACGTTTAAGGATTACCCGCAGCGCCAGAAGGCCGCCAGCTTCAATCTGGATGAGGTCATGAAGAAGCTGCAGGAGGCCCCGGCGAAGTGAAGTCGCGACGTCAGGTCTCTCTTGGACCCGACTCTGATCAATCGCGAACCGCCATAAGTTCCACTCGTTCCCACGGTCTCTGTGGGAACGCGCGTCCCGACGCTCTGCGTCGCGGTGCGGACGGCAGGGGCCGCATGCGACTGGGATTCATTGTTCCGCCTGGCAACGGTATCCTGACGGAATGGCCGTGACAGATCAAAATCCAATGCCGCATACGCCATCAGCCCGTGAAAAGAAGCTGCTGGATAACGCCCTGGAATCGCTCAACCGGCTGTTCGACCGCAATATTTCGGTGATCGACGTATGGGCTCTGATGCTCGCGACCGCCGAGGCGCTGCGGAACACGCCACACGCCCCGGAACTGGAGCGGGCGGTTCGGGAGTTGCTGGTGGTCGTCAGTGCCAACAGACCATTTCGCGATCAGCGGGATCGCGCGTTGGAGGTTACAGATGACTTGCGCCATTATCTGGCGAGCAAGTTGCCGCTCGAGTGAATGGTGTCCCAGCATTGAGATCAGCGGAAATCCGCTAGCATCCATGAATTTCAGTCACAATCGCTGAACTCCCGCGGCAGGGCGAGGGGAGAAGTTCGTGGAGAGCCGTCGCACAGTGAGACGATCTGGACAAGACACGGGCGGCCTCGGGAATCTATAATGGTTCGCGGCGAATGACTCGCCGTGCGGGGTATCCGACGAAATGATCGCTTGCCGTGGTTTGACGAGCACAAAAAAGTGAATTCCAGGAGAGGTCTGTGGCAGGAATGAGTGACAGGGCGATACGGGGCGTTTCGCGGCGCGACATGCTGCGCTTGGGGACGCTGGGGCTGTGCGGGTCGGGGCTTTCGCTCCCCGGGCTGCTTGCGGCCGAATCGCATTCGGCCACGCACGGCATTCGCCCGGCCGCCGACAATTGCATCTTGTTGTTTCTCGACGGGGGACCGAGCCACCTGGACATGTGGGACATGAAGCCCAACGCGCCGGATGGAATTCGCGGCGAGTTCAAGCCGATCGCGACGTCGCTACCCGGCTATCAGCTCTGCGAACATCTGCCGCGCTTGGCTCAGCACATGCATCGGGCGACTGTCGTGCGCTCGATGCACCATTCGGTCAATAATTCACACGGCGCGGCGGTCTACACGGCACTCACCGGGCACGACCGGGGTGAAGTCGGGGGCCTGGCGTCGCAGAACGACCACCCCCACGCAGGAGCCGTGCTGGCGAAGCTCCGTCCGACCCCGCCCAACGTGCTGTCGCACGTCCACCTCCCCTATATCACGCAGGAAGGTGCGGGCAACCCGCCCCAGCCCGGTTTCTTCGCCGGCTTTCTCGGACGGTCGTACGATCCGCTGTTTGTGCTCAAAGATCCGAACGCGGCCGATTTCAAAGTCCCGGAGCTGACGCTGATTTCGGGGACGTCTCCGTCGCGCCTGGCCCAGCGCCGGCAACTGTTTGATTCGCTGGGCGCCGAACTACCAAACCGGGCCGATCGGTCGCACGCTTCCGAAATGACGGCGATGCAGGCCCGGGCCATGAACCTGCTGACCTCAGAGCAAACGCAGAACGCGTTTCGCCTGACCGACGAAACGGCGGCCAATCGCGAACGATATGGCCGGAATATCTACGGCCAGAGCGTGCTGCTCGCGCGGCGCCTGATCGAAGCCGGAACGCGGCTGGTGACCGTCTCGTGGGCCCCCGATGCCAACGCCACGTGGGACACGCACGGCAACAATTTCAAGAGCCTCAAATCGACATTGCTGCCGCAGCTCGATGCGGCGTGCAGCAGCCTGGTTTCAGACCTCGCCGATCGCGGCCTGCTCGAGCGGACTCTGGTCGCCGTGTTTGGCGACTTCGGCCGCACGCCGCGCATCAACGGCAATGGGGCAGGACGCGACCACTGGAACTTCTGCTACAGCCTGATGATGATCGGCGGCGGCTTCAAGCAGGGACGGATCTACGGTTCCAGCGACGCCACCGGCGCGTTTCCCGCCAGCAATCCGCTCGTGCCGGGCGACATTCTGTCGACGATGTACGCGGCGCTGGGGATTCATCACGAATTCGAGATCCACGACCAGCTTGGGAGACCGCATAAGGTTGTGCCGGCGGGCGAAGTTGTGTACGAGCTGCTGGCGTGATCCGGGCAAAAAAAGCGACTGGCCGGCGGGGGCCGGCCAGTCGGTGTTATGAAAATCTTCGTGCGGAGCAAACTTATCTGGCCTGCAATCCGCAGCGCTGTCAGGCTGGAAAGCCTGACCTACTAGTTGTTGGTCCGTCCGCGGCGGCCGCCACGGCCGGCGGCCAGGGCTGTCATGTCGAGCTCGAACTTCGGGCCGCGCAGTTTTTCGAACTTGGCCTTCTGGTCGTCTGTCAGGACGGCCATGCACTCGGCATCGGTCGATTTGCGCACGGCGGCCATGTCTTCGGCGATTTTCTTACGAGTCTCTTCATTCGCGCCGCGCCCGCCTGACTGGGCGATCTCGCCGATCTTCCGGCCCGATTCATCGCCAATCGTCTTGAGCGCCCCCTTCTGGTCGTCGGTCAAGTTGAGCTCCTTGGCGACCGCTTCGTCGCGCGTCAGGGCGCGAGAACCTTCGGCCCAGATCTTGACCTGCTTGAGCCGTGTGGCCTGTTCTTCATTGAGAAGCGCCACGGCCTGCTTCCCGGCTTCCTCGGATTTCTTGCGGATTTCGGCGAAGCGGGCGTCGCGCTCTTCCTGCGACAGATTTTGATTCCCCCCCTGCGGACGTCCCTGGCGGTTGGCGTCTGCGATTTCCTTGACCTTAGCGACCTGATCGTCGCTCAGTTTCAGCTCTTTCTGGACTTGAGACAGCCCCAGAAGCTGGAGTTCGCCCATCTGACCAAAGCCGCCTCCGGCCCCCCCGCGGCCACGCCGGCCCTGCCCCTGCGCGAACGCCGAATCCGCCGCCAGCAAACCAACCAGAACGACAGCGACTATCGACAATGACAGACTGCGCATGATTCCTCTCCGAAGGATGCCGTGTGGAAAAACGACTGGCCGGCAGAGGCCGGCCAGTCGTGTGAAACTCCATCAGTTGTTGTTATTGCCCGGCCGGCCGCGGCGGCCGCGGTTGCCGAACGCTTGCGACATGTCGAGTTCGAACTTCTCGCCCTTCATCTTGGCGAACTTGGCCTTCTGCTCGTCGGTCAGCACGGCTTCGCACTCAGTTTCCATTTCTTTTCGGGCCGCGGTCATCTTCTCGCGCGCCTTGGCTTGCTCTTCCTGACTGGCGCCGCGCAGCCCCTGGAACAATTCGCGGGTCTTGTTGCCCGACTCTTCGGCGATTGTCTTCAGGGCTTCCTTCTGGTCGTCGGTGATCTTCAGCTCTTTGGACGCTTCTTCGTTGGCGACCAGGCCGGAGATGCCGCCGACCCACAGTTGGATCTGCTTCAGCCGCGCGTTCTGATCTGGCGTCAGCAACGCGAGGTATTTCTTGTTGCTTTCTTCCGCCCGCTTGCGCATGTCGTCGAGGCGCTTGTTGCGTTCTTCCTCAGAGAGATCCTGAAAGCCCTGAAACCCTCCGCCCCCCTGAATCGTTTCCTGGAAGATTTCCCCGGCCTTGGCAGTCTGGTCGTCGGTCATCTTCAGCTCTTTCTGGACCTGCGGATTCATCAGCAGAAATCCGGCACCGCCACCACCGCCGAATCCCGGGAAACCGCCGCGACCGCGACCCCGTTGACCCTGGGCAAAAGCTGCGTCGCTTGCCAGCAGGCAAATCGCCAAAACGGGAAGCGCTATCTGCAAAAACCGACGCATGAGACCCTCTCTTTCTGTTGTGACCTGGAAGACAAACCCCGATTCGTGCAGTTCGGGACAAGACCTGCAATTCCCGGCGCCTGCCTTCCGCCCCGGGCGCACCACCGGCACGCGGTGGTTCCGCTGTAATTCAACCCACGATGGTATCAAAGGTTCCGTGAAATGTCTCCGAAAAGCCGAAACGGAACCTGTGCAGGAAGCTACCCTCTGAGTTGCTAAGAAAGTCGGCTGACGCCGCGCTCCGATTTCCAGAATCTGCCTGTTGACAGCGAAATGACATATAGTTAACATTTGTATAGTACACAGTAAGTCAGGCTTTCCAGCTTGACAGCAATGCGGTTCCGATCCCAGTTTTCGATTTCCGGCCCCCCGATTCGACCCGGTTTTTGACAGACACACTCTTGATGATTGCGGATTGAGTTGACCTGCCACCTGACATTTCCGGCTTAGTTGTTTCGCTGTCAGGCTGGAAAATCTGACCTACGACTCCACGTGAAAGGGATTGCCATGATTCGATTGGATGCGACTCACGACAGGGGACCCGAGCGGCTGGCGGCACTTATGCCTGCCGTCGTCGACAAGATCCTGGAACGGTCTCTGGCGGCAGCCAGACCGCAGGTCACCGACGACGCGAATCGACTGCGTTTGAATCGCGACAGCCGTTCTCGACGCGCCGCCGCTCGCTATGCGTCAGGCCTGGTTTGCTCGAAATAGCGGCTCAAAGTCCGCACGCGGTGCACCTGGAAGGCGACCACGGCTCCGATCACGGCCAGCGCCGTCATGAAAATGACCGGATAGTGCACGAGGTCGATCTTCTCATGTCGCAGGATCAGCAGCACGCCGTACGACGCCAGGCAGCTTGCCGTCGAGACGAGCACCAGGCGCTCTCGA
>JACQFH010000559.1 GCA_016200145.1 Planctomycetia bacterium
CAGCGCAGCCGTTCCGGTGTCCGGGTTGCCGCCACCGCTGACATTCGGCGCGACGTACGTCGGCGTGCTCGATCCTGCAACGTAACCTGCGGCGTACCCGTTATTGTAAGGATCGTAGTTGTAATACCCGTAGTTGTAAGGGGGATAATATCCATAGTCGGTGTAGACGTACGTGGGGTAGCCGCCGTAGTACCCGTATCCACCGGACAAGCCATAGCCGATGCCGTACCCGAGACCCACGCCAAGCCCCAGACCGTATCCATAGGCAGGGTATCCCCAGCCTCTTCCGCGATAACCCCAGCCGTAGCCGTGTCCGACATTGTGGCCCGTGTAGTGTCCGCTGTAATGGCCACCGTAATGACCGCCAGGTCCACCGCCGTGGCTTCCGGCAAAACCACTTCCAGCACGCCCACCACCACCGCGCCCGCCGCCACCGGCAGCCAGACCTCGAGCCCAGGTTGGGTTTGGCGCGCCGGCCAGACTGACGACAGACAGCATCGCGCAAAACGTCAGGAGTCGTTGCGACATGATTTGATGCCCCGCGTGAAATAACGCGCGGCAAACCGGGGGCAATCTTAGGGATTACGTGTCAGCCACTGGATTGGAATGATGAGAGTTCCAGCGGCACTGCGATGCCCACCCTGACGCGCTAATGGATGTATCGACCAACGTGATTTTCGACAAGACTGCTCGTCGCGAGGTGACGGAGAATTAACGCTGCAGCTTTATGCAAAACCCGCAGTTTGCCGCAATCGGGAAGATTTGTGGTACGCGCCGGGTTATTATGGCGACCTAGTTGACGGAAGGTCCCCAAATCCCCGAATCACTCAGAAAAGGTAGCCGCGAATCAACGCAGATGAACGCAATTACGGCTCTGGTCTCGCACCAGAATATTCGCGTTCATCCGCGTTGATTTGCGGCTCATTTTCCAGCGCGGCGATTCACGCCGCGAAACCAGGCGTCGCGTCCCATGGGTGGTCGCGAGGGCTAGCCTGACCTACGGTTCTTCGGATTCCGCTTCGAGCGCCGATTTGTCTGCCAGCCAGGCTTTCGCCCGCTTGACGAGCGGACGGAGCTCCTGGTTGGTTTCATACAGCGAAACGATGCTGCCCAGCGTTTTGTCGGCCTCGACGACATTGCCGATCTTATACTGCGCTTTTGCCTTGTTCAGGGCCTCGGTGACGATTTTCAGGCGGTCGGACATGTTCGGGCCTGACGACTCGATCTGGGCCTTCTGGCGGCGGGCCAAGTTGGCGAACGGCCGATGTTCGGGCTGGCCCTCCAGGAGCTGGATCATGCTGTTGTACATTTCGAGGGCCGTCACGTTGTCGCCGAACAGCTCGTACTTCCGGGCATTCGCATACAGACGCTCGCCTTCGCTCGTGGGGTCTTTCCCCAGCCGCATCTTGTTCTTCAACTGCTCTTCGGCCCTGCGCATTGCGATCTTGTCGATCGATTCTTCGACGAACGCGGCCGATTTTCCCTGGGGGAACCGCTTCTGCAGCTTCGAAAGATAGTCATCATTGGCTCGGTTCCAGTCCAGCGGGTCGCTGCTGTCCATCAGCAGCCGGGCTTTCTCCCACAGGTAGTCTTCGCTCTTTGGCCAGACGGCCCAGGCGACGACTCCCACGACAACTGCCAGCAGCGACGCGAGAAACCAGGTCTGTTCGTAGATCGGGCCGGAATCTCCCTTCTTCTTTTTCCTTTTTTTCTTCAGCAGTCCGCGGATTTCGGCGCCGTCGGTGGTGACGTTAATTCCGGTTGGCATGCCGCTGGCTGCATGGGTCAGCACGCTGGCCTGTGCTGCGACTTTGGCTTCGACTTCAGTCAGCGCCGCTGAAACAGCCAGCGCGTCGTGTGGACGCTTATCTGGGTCTTTTTCGAGCAATTGCTGCAAGAGCGCGTCGAACCAGACGGGGCATTCCAATGCGACTGCCGACACCCGCGGGGGCTTTTTCTCCATGTGCTGGAACAGCAGTTCGCCGGCCGTCTCTCCGGCGAATGGGGGGGTGCCCGACAGCAGCTCAAACAGCACGCAGCCCAGGGCGTACAGGTCGGTCTTGGCGCTCACCGGTGGCGCGCCGCGAATCTGTTCGGGGGCCATGTAGGCGAACGTGCCGACCGTTTTTCCCGCGGCCGTCAGCGCCGTCGCGTCTGAATCGCGCGCGATCCCGAAATCGGCGAGCTTGATCTTGCCGTCCTTCGTGAGCAGCAGGTTCGACGGTTTGAGGTCGCGATGGATGATGCCGTGTTCGTGCGCATGCTCGAGCGCCGAGCAGATCTGCTGGCCGATGCGAATGACTTCTTCCCAGGGAAATTTACCGCGTTTCTTGAGTTCGGAGGCCAGCGACCCCCCTTCGATCAGCTCCATCGCCATCACCTGCTGTTCGCCGAGCTTTCCGCCCCACAGGCAGGGGACGATATTCGGGTGCTTGAGCTTCTTGACGATTGCCAGCTCGCGCTCGAACCTGGCGACGAGCTTGGGCTTGGCCGCCAGCTCGGCCGGCAGCAGCTTGAGGGCGACAACCTGGCCGGTCTTGGTGAACGTGGCGCGATACACCACTCCCATGCCCCCGACTCCCAGTTTCTGACCCAGCAGAAAGGGGCCCAGTTGACGCTCGGCCATCGACAGAATTCTCCCGTTCGGTTCCGGCGGTTAAGAGTGCACCGCACCGCATGCGATTGGCCCGCATCAAACTGACTCTATTTTTGTTGATTGCGCGACCACATGCAATGTACGATGGAACGGCACGCAAGACCGTACATGCCATCCGCGTGCGCCAGCCAGCCCGAAGCAGCCGTCACCGCGCCTGTTCCGGGTATTCTCCCTCCAGCAATTCCTTCCGTATGCCATTTTCCCTGGGCACTGCCAAGGCGGCTTCTGGCCGCGTCAGTTATGGAACCTATCGCCTGTTCGATCAGCCGACCGGCGGAGTGGAAGAACTCCCCATCGTCATTGCCCAGGGGAACCCCCGTGGGCCGACGTTCTGGCTGACGGCCGGGATCCACGGCAACGAGCACGCCGGTCTGCAGGTCTTGCACCAGTTGATTTCGCGCGAGTTGGCCCGGCAACTGCACGGCACGATCGTCTGCATCCCGGCGCTGAATCCCGCCGGTCTGCGCACGATGAAGCGAGAATCGTACTACCACCGCGGCGACCCGAATCGCCTGTTTCCGGACGGCAAGCCGAATCGGGGGCGAGACCCCGATATCGACCCGCCATCGGTGCTGGAACAGGCCTACACGCGCCTCTTCAAAGAGATTCAGGCCAGCGCCGATTACTGGATTGACTTGCACAATACGTGGACTGGCTCGGTCTCGATGGTGTTTCGCGATCGGGTCTACTACCGCGACGACGGAACTGCCGCTGCCAACAAGGCGGCGCGGGCCGAAGCCGATAAACTCGATCAGCGCATCGGCGAGATGTGCCGCGCTTATGGACATTCGGTCCTGAGTGAAATGGCGAGCGAGGCGTACTTCGATGACCGGTTGCACCGGTCGACGACGGGGGCCGCGGTGAATGCGGCACGCATCCCCGGTCTGACGATGGAACTGGGCACCGGTCACATGCCCGACCCGGCGATCGTCCAGGCGTCGCTGGTGGGCTTGAAAAACGTGTTGCGCTGGGCAGAAATGCTGAACGGTTCGCCGGAACCGATCTCCGGAATCAAGGTCGTCGACCTGGGCTACCGTTGCCGGCGGCGTTCGACGCCGCGTCTTTCGGTCTCGTGCATTGTCCGTCACCTGGTCGATGCGGGGGACATTGTCCGCAAGGGAGACCCGATTGCCGAGCTGCGCGACATCTGGGGTCGGCCCGTCGGAGAGAAAATCCTGCGCAGCGAATACGACGGGTGGATCATGGGGCGAACGCACGGCATCGTCCATCACAAGGGCTGCGAAGTGTGCGGCATGGGAGTTCGCGACGATCTGCCGACCGTGCTGCCGTACCCGGCCGGGTACTTTCATTCGTAGGCCTGCCGGCCATCGTTTGACCCGGAGCCGGTCACCGCCGCGAATAGCGGTGGTCCGACAGCGCCTCGTTTAACCGCGACCCGAAAGGGGAGCGCGTATCGAGCGGCGATCAACAATCCGTGCAATTGTGTCCGGGTCCGCATGCTGATTGTCGCAGGCGTGAGCGGCGCATGAGGACATGATCGCTTGCGACGCGCGCTCCCCTGCGGACTTTCCTGACAAAGTCGGCTTGCGCCGACTTTCAGGAATGTCCTGTGGGTCGCGGTTAAACAAACAAGATCGGCGATCGCGAATTCCGGGAATATCTCCGCCGCGCCGCGCGTCTCTACTGACAGCGCCATGCAGGTGCGACGTCTGCCTGTCTCCTGACGGCTTCGCCCGTCGTCCATTCATTTCAGGGAGATTCCCATGCGGAAGATACTCTGCGCCGGCATTGCGATGGGCTTGTGTTTGACAGGCTGTGCTGAGGGGACGGGCGTGCCGCGGCGAGAGGCGCCGGCCGCTGGGAAGTCAACGCCAATCCCTTCTGTCGTCGCCGGCCCGGCCGGCGAGCGGGCAAGCGAATCTGCGGCTGCATTCAATACCGAAGCTTACGATCACTTCGTCGATAACTCCTATCAGTCTGCGTCGCGAAATCCGCTGTCGACGTTTTCGGTCGATGTGGACACGGCGTCGTACTCGATCGTGCGCCGGTATCTCATGGCAGGCCAGTTGCCTCCCGCGGGGGCCGTGCGCATCGAAGAACTGGTGAATTATTTCACATACGAAGATCCGCCGCCGCTGGGGGATGCGCCGTTTTCGGTCAATCTCGAAATTGCGGAATGCCCCTGGAACCCGGCCCATCGCCTGGCCCGGATCGGCCTCAAGGGGCGTGAATTTGCGCAGGAGGATCGCCCCGCGAGCAATCTGGTGTTTCTGATCGATGTCTCGGGTTCGATGGATGCCCCGAACAAGCTGCCCCTGGTGCGGGACGGGCTGAAATTGCTCGTCGAGCATCTCACGTCGCGCGATCGCGTGGCGATTGTCGTGTACGCCGGCAGTTCGGGTTTGGCGCTGCCGTCGACCGCGGGGAATTACAAGGACGTCATCCTCGCGGCGATCGACCAGCTCCGTGCCGGAGGGAGCACGCATGGGTCGGCCGGAATCCAGCTCGCCTATCAGACGGCCACTGAGAATTTCATCGCGGGAGGCTCGAATCGCGTTATCCTGTGTACCGACGGCGATTTCAACGTCGGGGTCACGAGCCAGAGCGAGCTGGTCCGCCTGATTGAAGACAAGGCCCGCTCGGGAGTCTTTCTGACGGTCCTCGGGTTCGGGATCGGCAATTACAAAGACTCGACCCTCGAGAAACTGGCTGACAAGGGGAACGGAAATTACGGCTACATTGACACGCCGAACGAGGCCCGCAAGCTGCTCGGCGAGCAACTGCAGGGGACGCTGATCACAATTGCCAAAGACGTCAAATTGCAGGTCGAGTTCAATCCCGTACGCGTCGCGGCGTATCGGCTGGTCGGTTATGAAAATCGCGTACTGGCGACGGAAGACTTCAAGAACGACGCCAAAGACGCCGGTGAGATCGGCGCGGGGCATTCGGTGACGGCGCTCTATGAAATCATTCCTGCGGAGCAGTCGCCGGACAAGCCCGCCCCCTCGGAGATCGAAGTCGATGCGCTCAAATACCAGAATCCGGGCGACATCACGCCAGGCAAGCGGACCGCCGAGATGTTCACCGTAGCCTTGCGGTACAAGCTGCCCGACGGCCAGGTCAGCCGGCGCCTGGAATTCGCGGCGGTCGATCGTGGGGCGAAAATCGCGGAAGCGTCTCCTGATTTCGTGTGGTCGTCGGCCGTCGCGGCGTTCGGGATGGTCCTGCGCGATTCGCAGCACAAAGGCCAGATCACGCTGCCAGCGATCGCCGAGCTGGCGCAGTCGGCCCGCGGGCCGGACCTGGCCGGTTATCGCGAAGAATTTCTGAAGCTGGTCGCGGCGGCGCAGCGATTAAAGTGAGTTACTGATCGACGATCAATCCGATACAAGACCCCTGCCGGGCGAGCCGGCCGGGGCCGGATCCGCACGTGAAAATCCCGCGAGGATCTCAAAAATCCTGCGGGGCAATTCGGCGTTTCAAGCTGTGGGGCGTGCCGTTTCGGGTCCAGCCGCCGTCGACGACGATTGTCGTGCCAGCAAAATAGCTGGCGTCGTCTCCGGCGAGGACAGCGATCAGGCGGGCGATTTCTTCGGGTTTCCCCCAGCGGCCGAGCGGAATGTCGTCTTCGCTCGACCGCCGCAGGTCGGCGGTGATCGACGCTCCAGTCGCGTCGGTGTAGTCGTTGCTGAGCATCGTGTCGATGGCCCCCGGGGCGATGCCGAACACGCGAATTCCGGACCGGCCGTACAGCGAAGCCAAGTCGCTCGTGACGGAATCCAGCCCCCCCTTGGCGGCGACGTAGGCGGCGGCCAGGCCATCGGGCTGAAAGGCGCGGATGCTCGAGATGTTGACGATCACTCCGGCCCGGCGCGGCTCCATGACCTCGGCCGCGGCGCGGGCGAGAAACGCGGGGGCCGTGAGACAGACCTTCAGCGTCTTCTCCCACGATTCGAGCGTGATGCGGCGCATCGACATGAGTTCGCGCCAGGCGGCGTTGTTCACAAGCAGGTCCAGCCGCCCAAAATAGCGGGCCGTATTGCGCAGTGCCGCTTCGCTGAAGGTCAGATCGCCGACGTCGCCGGTATGCGACAGAACCTGCGCACCGGTCGATTGCAGTTCGTCGGAAGCGGCAGCCAGCGCATCCGCATTGCAATCGAGCAGGCCCAGCGAATAGCCGCGGCGCGCGAGCTCGCGGGCGGTTGCCAGGCCGATGCCGGCCGCGGCGCCGGTCAGAAATGCGACGGGAGTGGTCATGGTTGGAGCAGGCTCCGGTTGGAGGTACCACGAGATCTGTCGTGTGGACTGAAGTCGTGCGGCACAGGATGATTTGGATCAGCGATCAGAGACATTCGATACGCACTTCGACCACCGTTATCCGCGGCGGTGCCCGGGGCGCGGTTAAACAGACATACGATCGGCCGGCAGAATAACTGCGACGCCGTCTCCGGCGTTGACGCGCGAGAATGTGTGCAGAACGAGTACCAGCCCCGTGTAATTCGCGACGATCGGCATTATCGTATCGCCGATGACGTCGCACACGGTCCCCAGTGTCGCGCCTGATTCGACCCGCTGGCCGAGCCGCACAGCGGGCTCGAAAAATCCTTCGCAGGGGGCAGGATGATTCACCTGCATGTGTCCGGCGCCCGGGCGCTCGTCTTCGACGACGATCGGGTTGTTCGCCGCCGCGGCGATTTCGCCTTCCAGAATGCCCAGTTCGATCAGGACGTTAAGGCATCCGGACACATACGCCTTGACGCCCTCAGCCGAGCAGCCGCCCCCTCCCAGGTACTCGGCATAGATTGCCGGGACGTTTGCATCGCGGGCGACCGACAGCGACCGGCCATCGAGGCTCGGATCGGTGCCCCAGATAATCGGCAGCCCGAAAGCGCGGGCCATGCGTCGTTGGGCCGCCAGCACGTCACGATTTCGATGCAGCCCATATCCAACCAGAGGCTGGACGACCAGCCGCGTGCCGCCCGTGTGCAGGTCGATGTAATAGTCGGAGTCGCGGATCAGGGCCGACAGCGCAGCGGCGATCCGCTCGGTCATTGTGCCGTCTGCTCGGCCGGGGCAGGTGCGGGCCAGGTCGAGGCCGTCGTCGGCCGTGCGCTGACCGCGCTCGAACGCCGGTTCGTTGACGACGGGGACGAGAGTCACCTGGCCGCGAATGTTTCCGGCGGAAATCTCGCGGATCAGCCGGCGGATCGCGGCCATCGGCTCGAATTCGTCGCCGTGAACGCCGCCGGTGATGAGCAGGTGCGGACGGGCCTGACGACCTGCAATTGTATGCTGTTTGAGCTGCACGCTGAATGCCCCCTGGAAGTTTGACTACCAGAGAAGATCGGCTGCCTGGAAAAATTGCAAGTCCGGCCAGCGTCTCGCGGCGACTGGCGACTCGCGTCGTCATCGCGCATGATGTTGAGGAGTGCAACATGTCGCCCCTGTTTTCTGAGAGATTGCCCCATGTCAGAATCCGAGCACGATCAGCCACCGGGACCGTCGAAGGGAACGCTTTTGGCCTTCGGCGTCGGTGGCATCGTCATCGTGTCGCTCGTGCTCATCGTTTGCACGGGGATGGTCGGGCTCGGGTTTATGATGCCGGCAATGCAGCGGACGCGCGAAGCCCAGCGGGCGGAAGCGGCCGCCCGATTGGCGGCCGAGGAAGCCGTTAAACAGCGCACCGAGGCCGAAGCCGAAAAACGCGAAGCCGAGCGACAATTAGAATCGGTGCGGACGGAATCCGGCGCGGCGGGCCAAAAGAAGGACCGAACGGCCGAGGCGAGGCCGGAATCGCTGCCTCCCGAGTGATTCTTTTTTCCGATTGCAGGCCGCGCAACTGGCCGAAAGGTTCGCCCGGGCAAGATCGTCGGCCGCCCCGTGGAAGTCGGCCCCGGAGGGCGCCTATAATTGCGCTCCCGTTGATTTCAACCGCAACGCGTGGCACCCTATGCCCCAGTTCCAACTCGTCAGCGAATTTCAGCCGGCCGGCGACCAGCCCAAGGCCATCGAGGCCCTCGTCCGCGGGCTCGAATCCGGCAAGCGCGACCAGGTGCTGCTGGGGGTCACCGGGTCGGGTAAGACGTTCACGATGGCCAACGTCATCGCCCGCGTGCAGCGGCCGACGCTCGTGCTGTCGCACAACAAAACGCTGGCCGCCCAGCTTTTCGCCGAGTTTCGCGAGTTCTTTCCGCACAATGCGGTCAGCTACTTCGTGAGCTATTACGACTATTATCAGCCCGAGGCGTACATTCCGCAGCGAGATATTTACATCGAGAAAGACGCCTCGATCAACGAAGAAATCGACCGCCTGCGCTTGTCGGCCACGAGTGCCCT
This sequence comes from Planctomycetia bacterium, assembly GCA_016200145.1. Taxonomy (GTDB): domain Bacteria; phylum Planctomycetota; class Planctomycetia; order Planctomycetales; family Planctomycetaceae; genus JACQFH01. Next base: position 8,954 of record JACQFH010000559.1, read on the forward strand.
CGTCAGCCGCCGCGATACAATCGTCGTCGCCACAGTAAGCTGCATTTACGGGCTGGGGTCGCCCAAAGATTATCTGGAAATGATGATCCCGGTGCGGAAAGGCGAGTCGCTCGACCGCGACGAAATGCTCCGCAAGCTGATCGACATTCAATACGACCGCAACGATTTCGAATTCACCCGCGGGAAATTCCGCGTGCGGGGCGACGTCGTCGAATGCTGGCCGGCGTACGAAGAGTTCGC
>JACQFH010000560.1 GCA_016200145.1 Planctomycetia bacterium
ACGCTCCGAACCATTATCGTCTGTCTGCTGTCGGTGACGATTCTCGCCGGGTGCTGCTGCTGCCAGAACCTGTGCTGCAAGCGCCCCGAGTGCACCACCTGCACCACGGCCGTGACGCACGCCGATTGCCTGACGCCGTAGCGGCCCGCCGCATGTCGTCCCGGGGTTTCCAACGCAGAGTTCCGTCGCCGGAATCGCAAGTCCGGCTGTCTCGCCCGCACGAGGGGCCCAACGTCCCCCGCTCCCCGTGCGGGCCTTGCTTTTATCGGGAACCGGGATCGCCGTCGAGCGCCGCACGCAGGCTGGCCAGGGCCCGTAACCACTGCATCCGTACGGCCCCCGCACTGCGCCCCATCCGCCGGGCGACCTCTTCGTGCGAAAGCCCTTCCAGATTCCGCAAGATGATCACCTCGCGGTGATCCGGGGGCAGGCGGGCCAGCACGTCGGCGAGCAGCAATTCCTGCTCGCGGTCCGACGCACGACTGCTGGGGGAAGGCCCCGAATCAGCGATCACCTCGGCCAGTTGCTGCGACGATTGCGCGAGCGCTTCGTCGAGCGAAATTTCGCGGTCGAGATCGCGCTGCTGCGTTCCGCGGTAGCGGCGGATCTCGTGCCCGAGGACGTGCGCCAGAATCTGCCGCAGCCACGCCAGCAGCTCGGGTTCCGTCCGGCCGCGAAATTCGGGCAAGTCGCGGCAGGCTTCCAGCAACGTCTGCTGGACGATATCTGAGGCGGAAAATTTTCCCTGAAACCGTGTGTCAATCTGCAGTCGCGCCAAAAGGCCCAGCCACGATTCGTAGCGCAGCAGAACCTCGCCTTGCGCGGCGGCGTCGCGCTGTCGCAGCGCATCGAGCACGCGTGCGAAGGATGGCGAGGGGTCAGTCATGAATTGTTGTCAGGCTGGAAAGCCTGACCTACTTCGCGAACTCTGGTGAGTTTGGCTGCGCCAGACTATGCCGGCGATAGCATCTTTGCGAGAGCGCGGCGCGTCTGGCGTACGAGGAAGATGATGACGAAGGTGACGACCGTGAAAAATCCCATCGCGATGGCGCCGACGTACAGCCCCCAATACCAGCCGTCCCACGAGAAACTTTCGGTGGCATCCAGATTCCTCGCCGTAACTGCCAGCATGACCGCTCCGTTAATTAGAGTCGTCAGCAGGTACGCCAGAAGATAGAGCGAAGCGCGCCCCCAGCGGCCTTGGATGGACCAATAGCCGAACGTTCCGAACACCAGCAGCACGAGCGGCCACTCAGAAAGCCCCAGCAGGCGCTTCATCGGTGGGTCGGCGTAGGGTCCCGAGCGTGTCGGCAACAGGCGCCGTCCGGCCCAGGGGAGCGGCCGGTAGCGAATCGGATCCTGGTACTCGGCGAACGTCAATGGGGCGGCTGTCGGGGCCTGGTAGGCGCCCGCGCCGGTCGTCGGCCAGGCGCGCTGGACGAGTGTGTTTACAAACTGGGCACTGTGACTGACGACGACGGGCAGTTCCCCACCATTTTCCTCGAAACTCAGATCGGCGACGAGCTGATAGGGATCAGGCCTGGGGACTTCGCAGCGCCAGGTCGAAGCTCCGGTCGCGGCGTTCAAGCCGATGGCCGTTCGGTCAGACCAGGCGACCAGCGTGCCCTGCTGGTCCTTTGCACCGGGACGAAAATCTGTCAGCCGCAACCAGTAGGAATCGATCGGCCGTTTCCATAAGTCGCTGTTATCGCTCAGCCGGTGCGCGTGCAGGTGAGAATCATGGACGAACAACAGTTCCTCTTTGCCGTCGCCATCGACGTCGAGGGCCCCCCAGGCGTATGCCGGAACGAGCCACCCGACGGGAATTCTGTGGCGAATCTCTCCCTGCGGATTGAAGACGACGATGTTAGTCGATGACCCGGTCGGCGACTGTTCCTGAACGCCCAGGCAGATCAGGCGCTGGCGGTCGCCCGCGGCGTCAACCAGGACCGGCGGCCACAAACTGTCGTAGCCCCCCAGCGATCCGGACCAGTTCCATTTTTTCTGCCCGTCGCCGCCGTTCACCACGAGGAGCTCATTCTGGCCTTTGTAGTCGTGGGACGTGATCACGACCTCGGGGACGCCGTCATTGTCGAGGTCGCCGATCGCCGTGCGCGGCCACCAGGCCCATTCGAAGGCGGTCTGAGCAGCCTCCTTCCAGAGCGGCTGGCCGTCGCGGCCGCTGAAGGCGCGCAGTTCCGAGCCGATGTGAACGCCGTGTTCGTTGATCGATTTCGGGGCCCAGAGCACGATATCGAGAACGCCATCGCCGTTCAGGTCATGCCAGATGTTGCGATCGATGAGCGATTCGCCGGTGTATCCCCCCGTGACGATCGGGATTTTCCAGAGGAGTCGTCCCTCGGCGTTCGACAGGGCTGCCAGGACGATTCCGTTGGCGTGATCAATGTGGGCGGCAATCAGAATTTCCGGACGGCCGTCACCGTCGAGGTCGCGGTGGTCGAGCATCGGGTAGCTGTATTCCCGGTGCGGTCCGCCGCCGGAAGACGAAGTCGAGCCCGATTGCAGGCCGAATTCGGGAGCCGTCCACAGGTGATGTCCGTCTCTCCCGGAGATCGCCGAGATCGCCGTGCCAACGCCGCGCTGGGTCGTGATCTGCTCGAGCAGCACAATGTCGGGCGTTCGATCGCCGTCGACGTCGATATCCAGCGTGCACCGGCGCGTAGAAGAATTCGAATCGGGTTGCACCCTTGTCTGCCACAGCATTCTTCCACTTGCGCCCGATCGCGCCGCCAGATGGGATTCCGAGAATTCACCGGTGGTCCATTCCCGGAAATCAGGAGTGCCGTCGCCGTCGTAGTCGCCGGCGGAAAGCCAATTGACCGGGCGTCTCCATTCGACCGGCGGCAGGCCCTTAATGACCGTCAGCCGGCGGCTGCCCTGCCCACTGGCCACGTGGTAGAGGTCCGGAATGCCATCGCTGTTCACATCGGCCACCTGAGGCGCCGAGACTTCGGGCAGAATGTGTGCCAGGCGCCCGCTGGCGGCTGCAAGAATATAAGTCATCGGTTGTCCGCCGCCGCCGTTGATAGGAACAACCAGGTGCGGCCAGCCGTTGTCGTCGGCCTGCCACCACTGCAACCCGCCCTGTCGTTCGAGCGAATTCGTGTGCGGCACAATTTTCAGACGTCGGCGCCAGAGAATCTCGCCTCCCTGGCCCGACAGGGCTTCGACTTGCAGGTAGTGGTCTTCCTGAGGGTAATTCAAGGTCGAACCGAACGAGGCCACAAACAGTTCACGGTGCCGGTCGCCATTGAGGTCGGGCCCGACGAGCATTCGCAGGGGCGTCCCACCACCGCTGCCGGCGCTCTGGGCGAAAGGCATTGTCCAAACGCGGCGCTCCCAGCGGGGATTGCCCGTGACGCCGTCCAGAACCTGCACGCCGAACCAGTGCTTGCCGTGCTTGGACCAGTCATCTTTCACAGGCACGGCCACCTCGGTTTTGCCGTCTCCGTCGAGGTCGGCCGCAAGGGCGACGTCATCACCCGGAGCGTGCCATTCATCGTGCTGCAGATAACCAGGTCGCAGAAACGATCGCTCCCAGAGCGTCTGGCGATCGTGCAGCGCGACGGCCCGCAGCGCCAGTTCCTCCGAATCCTTCGATTTCCGGTACAGAAACAGGGCGTCTGTCTGACCGTCGCCGTCGAGGTCGGTGAATTGAGGCGCCTGGACAGGGCGCGAGCCCAGGTCGTACGCCGTCCACAGCGACGTTCCGGACTTCACGTCGAATCCGAAGCATTTCGTGTTGATCGTGAGTGCGATGGTGCTGCGACCCTGCAACTGGACGACCTCAGGCTTTGCGGAAACGAGCTTGACCAGATCGCCAACGTACGTCGTTGCCAGTTCCGGCAGGTCGATGGCGGTCCGCCAGACGCGCATTCCGGTGCGGGCGGCAACCGCCTCGACATAGAACGACCGGCCGCTGGTCAGGTCCTTGCCCGATCTGGTGACGAGGTGGGTCGAATGTGATACGTAGATGGCAATGACTGTCGGCTCGCCGTCCAGGTTCAGCACGATTGGCTGACCGATGATTCCCGCGTTTTCGGCAGAATTCTTGAGCTCGATCGGATCCTGATCCACGTCGTGCCCGGCGGGAAAATTCGGCAAGGCGCGATACCACCACAGGACCTTGCCTTCCTTGCCGGAAACTGCCACCAGCGAAGGGCTGACTCGCGACGCGAAGATCAAGTCGTCCCGACCGTCTCCGTCGACATCGGCAGCCGGCTGCGCGAGGCCAGGCGAGTTTCCTGTCTCGCTACCGTACGACATGCTCGACACCTGCAGCAGGTCGTGCCAGGCGCCGGAAACATACGATTTGGGAACGGGAGCGTCTTCGGGTTTTTCGGGATATTGCGTCAGGTCGCGCGGCCAGGCGGGTGCGAGCGTGGCGCCGTTCGTCAACCTCCAGGCGCGCCCGGCGCGGTACAGGAAGTGGGTCTGGCCGTTCAGTTCGGTCAACAGGGGAGCGTCCGTGCCGCCGATTTCGATGGGAGGGCCGACCAGCCTGTCGAGCAGCTTGACGGGAAATTCCTTGGTCCGGCCGCGTTCAACGTCCATCTGCCACGTTTCGCTCAACTGGCCCGAGCCCGACAGCCGGACGCGATATGTACCCGCGCGGAGCGTCACCGGTTGCGGCGTGGGGACAGGAAACCCGGGCATAATCGGCTCGTCATTGTCATCGAGCACTTCCGCCACCAGCGAGGGGCCGTCGGTTTTCAGCAGCAGTTGGCCCAGCAGCGATTCCTGGTAGGCGCTCCATCCCAGATACGTGCCGACGATGACCAGCACCGAGGCCGCGGCCGTTACTGCTGAAACCGCGGTGCTGCGGCGGTGCTTCCGCGACCAGCGTGCCAGCCGTTCGGCGAGGTTCGCCCGGCGCGCCCGGATCGGCCGGTTTTCCAGAAACGCCCGCAGGTCGTCGGCCAGGTCGCGGGCCTGCTGGTAGCGCCGGGCGGGCTCTTTCGCCAGACACTTGAGAATGATCGTCTCCAGGTCGCGCGGAAGCTTCCCCTGGATGACGCGCGGCGCGACCGGCTCGGCATTCAGGATCTGGGTGATGACTCCCTGCGGCGTCTGGCTGTCGAAGACCGGTTTGCCCGTGGCCAGTTCGTACAGCGTTGCTCCCAAGCTGTAAATGTCGGTGCGGTGGTCGATGGGCTGCGTTGCGGCGGCGGCCTGCTCGGGGCTCATGTACCGCGGCGTCCCCATCAGGATGCCCGCGGCCGTCAGTGTCACTTCGTCGGCCCGCTTGGCCAGGCCGAAATCGGTGAGCCAGACAGTTCCTTCCGGATCGAGGATCAGGTTCGACGGCTTGATATCGCGATGAATGACTCCGCGCTGATGAGCGTGCGCCAGCGCTTCGGCCGCCTGCAGCATCCATCCGGAAATCTCGTGGAATTTTTCGAGGGTCGCCGGCGGCGCCCCCTCGTTCTGCTGCAGTTCCTGGGCGACAGCCGCCAGGCTTTGGCCTTCGATGAACTGCATCGCGTAGTAGTGCACCCCCTGCTCGCAGCCGACCGCATGAATCGGCACGATGTTCGTGTGGTGCAGATGGGCCACTGTCTCGGCTTCGCGCTGGAAGCGCTGCATGACTTCGGGGTCGGCCGTCACGCCGAACCGCAGCACCTTGAGCGCTACCTTGCGCTTGAGGGACTGCTGTTCAGCCTCATAGACGACACCCATGCCGCCTCGCCCCACTTCGCGGATGATGCGGAAATCCCCGAGCTGAGTCGGGGCCGTCGCGGGGGATTTTGCCGTCCGATGGACGAATTCGATCCCCGCCAGGCAGTCTTCGAGCTGGCGGGCCAGATCGGGATGCTCCGCCAGAAGCTGCGCCTTGTCGGGGGCCTTGCCGGCCTGCAGCTCGGCGAGGTACCGATCGAGAACGCTGACCAGCCCGGAGGCGGTTTCGATGGGCTGATAGACGCCTGTCGCTTCGGAATCGGGGGAGCCGGCCGGCTGCCTTTGCGTCGGATGCAGTTCAGACATGGAATTTCGGTCGAAAAGCCGAGAAATGGAAACTCCTATAATATCAGGGCCGGACGGCGAGGAACTGTCACGCGAAAAAATGGCAGTTTCCAAAATTGCGGGTGCAGTGCCCCGGCCGCTTAGGAGCGGTCGGGGCACAATTGCGCTGGCAGATCAATTCAGGACAGCACAGGAAAATCGTGCTTGACTCTCCCCTTGCGGGAGACCGTAAGATGGCCGACGTTGCGGATGGAAAATGATTCACCCGGGCACCGGCATGTTCAGCATCGGCGAATTCTCGAAGCTCACGCGGCTCACCGTCAAGACGCTGCGCTTCTACCACGAAGAGGGGCTGCTGGTCCCGGCGTTTGTCGATCCCGATTCGGGATACAGATACTACGGCCCCGGGCAGATCGACGAGGCACGGGCCATCTCGTACCTGCGCGAACTCGAATTCTCCATCAGCGACATCCGTGAACTGCTGCAAAACTCCGCCGACGAAGACTTTCTGAAGATTCTGGAACGGCAGCACACGGCAATCAAAGACCGCATCAGGCGCCTGGGCAAAGCCGCACGCTCGCTCGAGCAGTTCATTTCTCAGGAAAGAGAGGCGAGAACCATGGCACAGACGACTGACGACGTTCACGAGAAAACGCTGGACCCGGTGCTTGTCGCCGGAATCCGCATGCGGGGACGTTACTGCGACTGCGGTAGTGCGTTTGGGAAGATCGGCCGGAGCTTCGGCCGGTTCCTGTGCGGCAAACCACTGCTGTTACACTACGACGACGAATATCACGAAACCGACGCCGACTTCGAAGCCTGCATGCCGATCCGCCAGGAAAAAAGAGTGGACGGCGTTTCGGTGCACGAATTGCCGGGGGGCCGCTGCGTGGCGCTCGTGCACCACGGCCCGTACGACCAGTTGAGCCGTTCGTATGCGCGGATTTTTCAGCACATCCACGAACGCAAGTACCGGGTCGTCATGCCGACTCGCGAGGTCTATCTGAAAGGTCCGGGAATGATCTTCAAAGGGAACCCGAAGAAATACGTCACCGAAATCCAGGTGCTGATCGAACCGTCCGCCGACGCGGCCACGTCGTAACGCCACGGTCGACATCGAGCGAGTCCGCAGTCCGGTTCATGGCCGTCGCAGGTTCGCCGCACGGCTCATTTCTATTTACGTCTGCGCCGCGCGGCTTCCTGAACCGCCTTGATCGTGAAGCCGCCGGTCAAATCGCCCTCGGCATCGATGTAACACCAGTCGTTCAGCTCGGCAACAGGCACCGACACCTTGGAGCCCAGTTTCAACGACCCCAGATTGACCGGATCGTTGCCCAGCGTTCCGTAAATGAGGTCTCCTTCGAGGCTGGTGACCGAAATCCAGATGTACTCGGTGTTGCCGTCGCGCGTGATCGGCGCCTTGATGGAAAAATTCTCCCCTCGGCTCGCTTCGAACGCGGTGATGAACTTCGGCCAGCGCTCGCGAGCTTCGGCGACTGCGGCTTTCATCAGCGGATCATCATCGGGGACGTCGATGATCGGCACCGCCAACGTTTCCTGCAATGCGCTGACCGGGTTTTCAGACCGCAAGGCCGCCTCGGTGTCTTCGTTGATCGGAAACCCGGCTCCGCTGTCCGGCAGGTAGATCAGCAGGCAATTCTCGTCCAGCAGTTCCGCAAACAGCTTGCCGAGTTTTCGATAACACTCGTTCACCTCGTCTTCGGACGTCCGGCCGTCGATTCCGAGCGCATCGCAGGAAAACCAGGCCTGATGCTGCGTGAACAGGCTTCTGATGCGCCGATCGGGGATGGCTTCAGCGGCCGTCTCGGGGTCGTCGACATAGGGTTTCGGAATGCAGTTGATGAGATACATCTGACCGTCGTGCATGATGGTGTTCATCGGTCCGACGCCGGCCACGAATCCATCTTCACCTTCGGCGCCATCTTCCGAGCCATCCCCCAGGTCGGCATCCCAGCACTTGCCGGCGACGCGGGCCAGCACCGCCGGATCGATACTGGTCGGCTCGCGGAGCAGCGCGACCAGCGCAATCATCCGGTGCCTGCGACTCTTTCGGATCCGCCAGAAGAGATATCCGGCGATCGCCAGCAGCACGATTCCAGGGAGGATCCAGATCATGGCCTCATTCTAATCGCCGCTTTCACCGAGCGAAATGTGGTGCGTTTCCGCGGCGAGATACACAGAAACGAGCGTGATCGCCGAAAGCACGATCAGGTAGACGGCGACGGGCCAGGGCTGGCCGCCGCTCCATTCCAGTAACGCGACTGAAATCAAGGGGGCGAGGCCTCCCGAGAGTGGCGAGGCAAGCTGGTAGCCGATCGACGCCCCCGTGTAGCGCACCTCTGTGCCGAACAGCTCTGACAGAAAAGCCGCCTGCGGTGCGTACATCGCCGCGTGCACCACCAGCCCCAGCACGATGGCCAGCGCCACGAGCGCCGCGCTCGCGGTGTTGACGAGCCAGAAGAACGGAAACGCAAATGCCGCGAGCCCCGCAGCCCCCGCCAGATAGACGGGTCGCCGGCCGACGCGATCCGACAGCATGCCAAATGCAGGGATCGCCAGGAACTGCGCGGCCGAGGCCATGAGCACGCCGTTCAAGACCGACGAATCCGGCATGTGAAGGTAGTCCCTGGCATACGTCAACACGACGACCGTGAACACGTAGTACGAACCGTTCTCTGCGAAACGGGCCCCCATCGCCAGCAGAATATTGCGGGGATAGCGCCGCAGCACCTCGACGATCGGTGGGCCGGTCTGCGTTTTTCTATCCCGAGCTTTGGCAAATAGCGGCGTCTCGAACACCTGCAGGCGAATGAAGAGCCCCACTCCCAGGAGGGCGATCCCCAGCAGAAACGGCACGCGCCAGCCCCACTGGAAGAATTCATCTTCCGGCAGCAATCTAAACAGGCTGAAGACCGCCGTGGCCAATAACGATCCGGCGGGAACACCCGCCTGAACCCAGCTTGCGTACAAGCCCCGACGCCCAGCGTGCCCGTGCTCCACTGCCATCAGCACCGCGCCTCCCCACTCGCCTCCTACGCCGAAGCCCTGGATGAATCTGAGCGCGACGAGCAGCACGGGCGCGGCCATGCCGATCTGCTCGTACGTCGGCAGCACGCCGATCAGGAACGTGGCGAGGCCCATCAGCGACAGCGTCGTGACCAGCATCGACTTGCGGCCCAGCCGATCGCCGAAATGTCCGAACACGACTCCGCCCAGCGGGCGCGCGAAGAACCCGACCGCGTACGTGGCGAACGCGGCCATCGTGCCGGCGAGGGGATCGAGCTTCGGAAAGAAGAGCCGGTTGAAGACCAGCGCCGCGGCCGTGCCGTACAGAAAGAAGTCGTACCACTCGATCGTGGTGCCGATGAAGCTTGCCAGAACAACGCGCGCCACGCCGCTCGACTGGCCCCCGGGCGAAGCGGCAGAGTCCTGATTGGTCATGCAACGGACCGGCGGCTACGTCTTGATCTTGCGGCGCTTGGCGCGGCGGGCCTTGGCGTTGGCGGGGCGGGCGCCGTGATTGGCTTTCTTAATCAGGCGGTGCGGCTTGGCCATGTTCGACTCGTCTTTCTCTCTCGTCTTGTGTTTGCCGTGAATTATGCTGAAATCCAGGGGGAATTGTAGGGGCCAGGGCGGAAAAACGGAAGCTCCCCCACCGGCTTCCGGCGCGCCGCGCCGAAAGTATTCAACTCGCACGAAACTGTCTAGAATTTCATGCAGCCTGACTGGCGAAATCACGGCGACTCTGCAAACATTCCCCCATGCCGGCACTCCCGATTTTTCTGTTCACCGCGGTCGCCACATTCACAGCCCTGGCCATCCTGATCGTGGCCCAGGTCGTCGGCCCCAAACGGCGCACCGCCGTCAAGGAAATGCCGTACGAATCGGGCATGGACCCTGTGCACTCCGCGCGGCAGCGGTTTAACATCACCTTCTACCTGCTGGCGATCGAATTTCTGGTGTTCGACGTCGAGCTATTGTTCCTCTATCCCTGGGCCGTGGCGGCACACGAGCGCGGGGCGTTCGGCGAGGGGCACGGGGTGTTCTTCGCCGTGATGGGATTTCTCGCCGTACTGCTCATCGGTTTTGCGTACACGTGGCGGAAGGGCGTGTTCAAATGGACGTAGAAGTGCCCGAAAACGTCGTCGTCGGCAAGCTCGATGCGCTGGCGAGCTGGTGCCGCAAGAACAGCCTGTGGCCCATGCCGTTCGCCACGGCCTGCTGCGGGATCGAACTGATGGCGACCGGCGCCAGCCGGCACGACGTGGCCCGTTTCGGGGCGGAAGTGTTTCGCTTTTCTCCCCGGCAGTGCGACCTGATGATCGTGGCCGGACGGGTCGTGATGAAAATGCTGCCGGTCCTGCAGCGGATCTGGTTGCAGATGCCGGAACCGAAATGGTGCATCTCGATGGGCGCCTGCGCGTCGACTGGCGGCGTATTCGACACGTACAGCGTCGTGCAGGGGATCGACCGGTTCATGCCGGTCGATATGTACGTTCCGGGTTGCCCGCCGCGGCCGGAGCAGTTGATTCAGGCGATCATCGACCTGCAGGACAAGATTCAGCGGGAAGGCACACTCAACGCCCGCGAGTTCCTCACACCGCAGCGGCAATCCGAAAAGCGAGCCCTCTTGCAGATTCTGCCAGGCGAAACTGTTCCGCGTCCGAAGCCGCTCGAAATCGGTCTGGCGGGGGCGCCGTCCAGCCGGAATTGAGATTGGAGCATTGTGGCCACGCAGACTCTCGACAAACTCAAAGCCCGCTTCGGCGAACTCGCCTGGACGTATTCCGAAAACGCCGCTTCCGGAAACCGGCGGATCGTCGTGCCGGCGGATCAGTTGGCGGCGTACCTCGAGTACCTGAAAGTCGAATGCGGGTTCGACCTGCTTGTCGACGTCACGTGCGTCGACTATCTGCACTACCGCGGCGCCAAAGACCGGTTCGGCCTCGTGTACTGCCTGGCGAATACGATTTCGGGCGAGCGACTGATTGTCCGCTGCTTCCTGAACGAGCCCGACCTGACTGTCCGCTCGGCCGTCCCCCTGTGGGAAGGGGCCAACTGGATGGAACGAGAAGTCTACGACATGTTCGGAATCATGTTCGAGGGGCATCCGGACCTCAGGCGGATTTTGCTGCCCGACGAGTTCGCCGGATTCCCTCTGCGGAAAGATTACCCGCTGCGCGGCCGGGGCGAACGGCATAATTTTGAGCGGATTACGAGGGAAAAGAGCTGATGGCCAGCGTCGTTGAGCCAGAATCGCCCGTCGAGCAGGAATACCGCTGGACCCTCAACTTCGGTCCACAGCATCCTGCCACGCATACGACGCTGCGCCTGATTCTGCAGATCGAAGGGGAGCGCGTGCTGCACGCTGCCCCCGACATCGGCTACCTGCACAGCGGCTTCGAGAAAATCGGCGAGCACCTCAATTACAACCAGTACGTGACCGTCACCGACCGCATGAATTACATTTCGCCGATGGCGAATAACATCGCCTGGCATCATGCGGTCGAGACGCTTCTGGGAATCGAAGTCCCCAAACGCTGCAAGTACATCCGTACGATTCTGGCGGAGCTGGCCCGCATCAGCGACCACTTGCTGTGCAACGGCGCGGCGGCCCTCGACACGGGCGCGTTCACCGCGTTCCTGTACGCCTTCAACCAGCGCGAGGTCCTGTACAACATTTTCGAAACTCTGTGCGGCGCGCGGTTCACCACCAGCTACACCCGCGTCGGCGGGCTGATGTACGACGCAACGCCGAAGTTCATCGAACAGGTGCGAGCGTTCGTCAAAAACTTCCCGCAGGTTCACGGCGAAGTTTGCCGGCTCCTCAACCGCAACCGGATTTTCGTCGAGCGCACGAAGGGCATCGGCGTGCTGTCGAAAGAACAGGCCATCAACCGTTCGGCGACCGGCCCCATCGCCCGCGCCAGCGGTGTGACCCGCGACCTGCGAAAAGACGAGCCGTACCTGGCTTACGGCGATCTCGATTTCAACGTCGTCTGTTCGACCGAGGGAGACTGCTTTCACCGCTACCTCGTGCGGATGGATGAAATGCTCGAAAGCCTGAAGATCGTCGAGCAGGCGCTCGAGAACCTGCCCGCCGGCCCGGTCAATGTTCCGATGGCCGATCGTCTGATCCTGCCCGACAAGTCGCGAGTCTACAACACGATCGAGGGTCTGATCACGCACTTTGAAGTCGTGATGACCAATCGCGGGTTCCAGGCGCCGCGCGACGAATGTTACGCGGCGATCGAAGCACCGAACGGCGAACTCGGGTTCTATCTGGTCAGCGATGGCAGCGACATCGCGTACCGTGCCCGCTGCCGCCCGCCCAGCTTCATCCATTTTGCCCTGTTCCCGGATTTGATTCAGGGGCACATGGTCAGCGACATCGTCGCCGTGCTTGGAAGCCTTAATATCATTGCTGCGGAACTGGACCGCTGACTCGTCCTTCGTCATTTAGAACCAATGCCCGCTCCCCCCACCACCGCCACCCCCGTCCTCACTCCTGCGATGCGGGCCGAGATCGAGGCGTTTATTCCGAGATACCCGACGAAGCAGGCCGTCACGCTTCCGGCCCTGCACGTGGTGAACGAACATCTGCGCTGCGTGCCGATGGAAGCCATCCCCGAGATTGCGTCAATCCTGGAACTGGCCCCAGCGCAGGTCTACGACACGCTTTCGTTCTACGGATTTTTCAAGCCGTCGCCGTGTGGCAAGGTGCGGGCCTGGGTCTGCCGCTCGATCAGTTGCGCGCTCCGCGGCGGCGAGGAAGTGCTCTCGGCACTCAGCGACAAGCTGGGCGTGAAGGCCGGGCAGACGACCGCCGACGGCAAAGTCACACTTGAATTCGGCGAGTGCCTCGGGCTGTGCGATTTCTCTCCCGCCATGCTGGCCGGCACGAAGGTCTACAAGAACATGTCGGTCGAGCAGGTTGACGAAGTCGCGGCGCTGCTCAAGGAACAGGCGGATCAGCATGGCTGAATTTGAACCGGTACTTCTGGCAAACATCCACAAGACCGACAGCCACACGCTGCCGGTGTATCAGGCGGCCGGCGGCTATGCGGCGCTCAAAAAAGTGCTGGCGGGAATGTCGCCCGTCGACGTCGTCGAACTCGTCAAGGCGTCGGGGCTGCGCGGGCGCGGCGGGGCAGGCTTTCCCTGCGGGCTCAAATGGAGCTTTCTGCCGAAAGACCATCCCGGCCCGATTTATATGTGCGTCAACGCCGACGAAAGTGAGCCGGCCACCTTCAACAACCGCATCCTGATGGAACTCGATCCGCACCATGTGATCGAAGGCATCATTATCGGCTGTTTCGCGACTCGGGCGTCCACCGCGTACGTCTACGTGCGCTACGAGTATCCCACTGCCTTCCAGCGGCTGCAGCAGGCGATCGACGAGTGTTATGCCTCCGGGTTCCTGGGAAAGAACATCCAGGGAAGCCCTTTTTCGCTCGACATCTTCATGCACCGCGGAGCGGCCGCGTACATCTGCGGCGAAGAGACCGGGCTGATCGAAAGCCTCGAAGGCAAACGCGCCTGGCCGCGCATCAAGCCGCCGTTCCCGGCCATCGAAGGGGCGTTTCGCAAGCCGACCGTTGTCAATAATATCGAGACGATGGCCAACGTTCCGCACATCGTCAATCGTGGTGCCGACTGGTTCAAGTCGATGGGGATTCCCTCCACCGGCCCGAAAGACCCGGGCAGTTACGGCCCCAAGCTGTATTGCATCAGCGGTCACGTGAACAAACCCGGCTGCTACGAGATGCCGCTGGGAATCACTTGCCGCGAGCTGATCGACCGTTACGGAGGCGGCGTGTGGAAGGGACGCAAAGGGAAGGCGGCTATTCCCGGAGGCCTCTCGATGGGCCTGTTCACCGAGAAGGAATTCGACACACCACTCGATTTCGCCGTCCCCGGAAAGGTGGGCTGCCTGGGGCTGGGGACGGCGGCCGTCACCGTGATGGACGAAACGTATTCGATGATCGACTACCTGCACAACGCCTGCCGGTTCTTCGCCCACGAATCGTGCGGCCAGTGCACTCCCTGCCGCGAGGGAACGAGCTGGTCCGAGCGGATCCTGACGCGGATCAAGCACGGCAAAGGGCGATTGAAAGACCTCGACATCCTGCTGTCGATCGCCGGTGCGATCGGTATTATCCCCGGCACGACGATCTGCGGACTGGCCGACGGCGCCGCGTGGCCGATCAAGAATGCGATCAACAAATTCCGCGGCGAATTCGAAGACCACATCAAGCGCACGAATCCCACCGGCTACGCGCAGGAAGAACCCGCCGAGGCGCTGCAACTCGTGGAATTGGTCCACTGAACACAATACGGTATGCTGGAAAGCCTGCCATATTGTGGAGAGCGGACCATCCGGCCGGATTCCCTGATTCTCAAAATATGTCAGGCGGGAATGCCTGACCTTCGGAGGTTGATGATGCGCGCTCGTGCGGTTCTCAGTCTGGCAATCCTGACGTTGGGCCTGGTGGTGCACGTGGCGTTCGGGCAGGAAAAGGATCCGGCCGCGCCCGCTCAGGGAATTCTCCCGAAAGGGTCCGGCGGCCGGACGCTCAATCTCGACTTTGAGGCTGGCGACTTGCGCGACTGGACGGCAGAGGGCGCCGCGTTCGAAGGGCAACCCGTCAAGGGGGACGCCGTTTTCGCCCGTCGCAAAGACATGAAGAGCGAGCACGCCGGGCAGTTCTGGGTCGGCACATACGAACGTCTTGGAGACGCGCCGCAGGGGATGCTGACGTCGGTGCCGTTCCTGGTGACGCACCGCTACGCTACGTTTCTGATCGGCGGCGGCTCGACCGACGCCACGCGGGTTGAGATCGTTCGCAAAGAGAACAACCGCGTCTTCTATAAGACTTCGGGCGACCAGACCGAGAACATGCACCACGTGGTCGTCGACCTGAAGGACCTGATGGGCAAGGAAATCTACATCCGCCTGGTCGACGCCAGCGACGGCGCCTGGGGTCACCTCAACTTTGACGACTTCCGGTTTCACGAAACGAAGCCGCCCAAATCGGGCGTGAGAAATCCCGCCGACCTGCTCGAATTCGCCGGGCTCGATCCCGACGCAGCCGCCAAAGCAATGACGCTGCCCGAGGGCTTCAGCGTCACGGCGTTTGCGGGCGAGCCCGACGTCAAACAGCCGATCGCCATGACGATCGACGACCGCAGCCGCGTGTGGGTCGCCGAGGCCTATGCCTATCCGGTGCGCGTCGATGAAGAAAAAGCCCAGGATCGAGTTCTTATTTTCGAAGACACCGACGGTGACGGGAAATTCGACAAACGAACTGTCTTCGCTGAAAAGTTGAATCTCGTCAGTGGACTGGAAGTTGGTTTTGGGGGGGTCTGGGTGGGCGCAGCACCCGAGTTGCTGTTCATTCCGGATCGAAACGGAGACGACAAGCCTGATGGTCCCCCCGAAGTGGTGCTCGACGGCTGGGCCTATCAGGACACGCACGAAACGCTGAATTCATTCATCTGGGGTCCCGACGGCTGGCTGTACGGGTGCCACGGCGTGTTTACGCACTCGCGGGTCGGCAAGCCGGGAACGCCGAAAAACGAACGCACGCCGATCAACGCCGGAATCTGGCGGTACCACCCGACGAAGAAGCAGTTCGAAGTCTTCGCCTGGGGAACGAGCAATCCCTGGGGAGTTGATTTCAACGACTACGGACAGGCTTTTCTCTCGTGTTGCGTGATTCCGCACCTGTTCCATATGGTGCAGGGGGGGCGCTTTCAACGGCAGGCGGGTGAACACTTCCAGCCGCACACCTACGCCGACGTTCAGACAATCGCCCGCCACCGGCACTGGACCGGGAACCAGTGGAACGAGGCTGATCGCGCCCGCTCGGACGCCAGCGGCGGCGGCCACGCGCATGCCGGCGCGATGATCTACCTGGGCGGCACCTGGCCCGGAAAGTACCGCAATCAGTTGTTCATGAACAACATTCACGGCGCGCGTCTGAATCTCGATCTGCTGGCCGAATCGGGCTCGGGCTACCTCGGCACCGGCGCTCCCGACTTCTGCAAGACGAACGACCTGTGGTCGCAGATTCTGTACCTGCGGTACGGCCCCGACGGGCAGGTCTACATGATCGACTGGTACGACCGCAACCAGTGCCACCACCACGACGTGAACGGGCACGATCGCTCGAACGGCCGTATCTTCAAGATCAGCTACGGAAAGCCGCAGCCGGTCAAGGTCGACCTGCGTCGAAAGTCGGACCTCGAGCTGGCCGAATTGCAACTGCACCAGAATGACTGGTACGTGCGACAGGCGCGGCGGCTCCTGCAAGAGCGGGGCGCGGCGGGAAAGATCGCTCCCGCGGCGATCGACTCGCTCCGGCAGACGGCGTTCGAACATGGCGACGCCAGGGCCCGGTTGCGCGCTCTGTGGGCCCTGCACGTGACCGGGCAACTCAACGAAGCGCAAATCCTGCGCGCCCTGCACGACGATAGCGCCTTCGTGCGCGGCTGGGCGATTCAGTTGGCCTGCGAGAACAGCGAACCCTCGGACCAGGTGCTCGAAGAAATGATGAACCTGTCACGCGGCGATGAGTCGCCGGTTGTGCGCCTGTACATCGCGTCGGCCCTGCAGCGCATCCCCGTCGAAAAGCGCTGGGCGACGCTTGTGGGTTTGGTCAACCAGGCCGCCGACAACGAAGACCATAACCTGCCTTTGATGTACTGGTATGCCGCCGAACCGCTGGCCGAAGTCGACTCTTCGCGGGCGCTGGCCCTGGTTCTGGAAGGGAACATGCCGCTGCTTCAGGAGTTCATGATCCGCCGCATCGGGTCGATGGGAACGCCCGAATCGCTCGACCTGGTCGTCGCGAATCTGGCAAAAGCATCCGAACCCGAACTGCACGCGACGTTTCTGCGGGGCCTGCGCGCGGCCCTCGTCGGTCGCCGGCAGGTGCCGATGCCCGCCGGCTGGAAATCGGTCGCCACTTCCCTCAGTTCCAGCGGTCGCGAAGAGGTCCGTACGCTGGCGTTTGCGCTGTCGGTCAAGTTCGGCGACCCCGAGTCAATTACACGGATGCGCGGGCTGCTGGCC
Source organism: Planctomycetia bacterium (assembly GCA_016200145.1). GTDB lineage: Bacteria > Planctomycetota > Planctomycetia > Planctomycetales > Planctomycetaceae > JACQFH01. The sequence continues at coordinate 17,084 of JACQFH010000560.1, forward strand.
GACAAGAAGACCCCCGTCTCACAGCGCAAAGAGTACCTTGCGGCGCTGCTCGCGGCCCGCGACAAAGACCTCGTCCCTGTGCTCCGCGCCCTGTTCGGCGAAGGGGCGCTGCGGGGAGAGGCAATCCGCGGATTGGCCTCGTATGACGACGCGCAGACTCCCGGAATGCTGCTCAAAGAATACGCGCGCCTCAGCCAGGCGGAAAAACGCGACGTGCTGGCGACGCTGACGTCGCGGGTCGCCTACGCCGACAAGCTGCTGGATGCGGTCGAAAAGAAAACCGTTCCCGCCGCCGACCTTGCCGCCGATCTCGTCCGCCAGATGCGCAACCTGAAGGACGAAGACATCGACAAAAAGATTCTCGCCGTGTGGGGTGTCGTGCGCGACACGCCCGAAGACAAGGCGAAGCTCATTAAGCATTACACGAGGCTCATCGGATCACAGCCGGCAAATCCCGACGATCTGCCCCTGGGCCGCGCCGTGTTCGCCAAGACGTGCCAGCAGTGTCATACGCTGTTTGGAGTGGGCAACAAAGTCGGCCCGGAGCTCACCGGCTCGAATCGGGGCGAGCTCGCCTACCTGCTGTCGAATGTGCTCGATCCGTCGGCCGTCATGGCTCGCGAATACATTCCCACCGTCATCGTGACGACGGGGGGGCGCGTGATCACCGGTCTCATCCGCGAGGAAACGAAGGCTGCGTTGACACTCGTCACCGCCAACGAAACAGTGATCGTGCCCCGCGACGAAATCGATGAGCAGAAACCGGGGGACAAGTCGATGATGCCCGACGACCTGCTGAAACCCCTGTCGGATACCGAGGTGCGGGCGCTGGTTGCGTACGTGGCGAGCCCAAAGCAAACGCCGATATTGGCCACCGCCGACAACGTCGCCAGTTTCTTCAACGGCAAAGACCTGGCCGGCTGGCAGGGAAACCCCGATCTGTGGCGCGTCGAAAACGGCGAGATCATCGGCACAAGCGGGGGACTCAAGCGCAATGAATTTCTCGCCAGCGAGATGATGCTTGGTGATTTCCGCCTGCGCGTCAAAGTGAAACTTGTTCCCAACGGAGGCAACAGCGGCATTCAGTTCCGTAGCGAAACCCTGCCCCAAGGTGAAGTGAAAGGCTACCAGGCTGATGTGGGCGTCGGCTGGTGGGGCAAGCTGTACGAAGAGCACGGACGAGGCCTGATCTGGGACAAGTCGGGCGAAGGCCACGTTCGCACCGACGACTGGAACGATTACGAAATCCTGGCGGTGGGCAGCCGGTTGCGGACATTCATCAACGGCAAGCCGTGCGTCGACCTCGACGATCCGCCCGGGGCGAGGCACGGAATCGTGGCACTGCAACTGCACTCGGGCGGCCCGTTCGAAGTGCGGTACAAGGAATTCCAGGTCGAGTTGATTCCGGCTACCGAGACGGCTGGGAAGTAGCGCACCCCTCGTTCCCACGCTCCGCGTGGGAACGCGCGTCCTGACGCTCTGCGTCGCGCATGACACGCAGCCGCCACACCTGGAACTGACGGCGACACGAAAGCGACAAAAATTGTGATTCGAATCCGCGTCTTGGGCATGCAGTGATGCCAGCAGACCGGACCCGTCGCGCGGCACATGCGGCGCCGACGCAGCCGATAGGCCAACTGCGCGAATGCGACGCAGAGCGTCGCCACGTGCATTCCCACGCAGACAGGCTGTGAATTTTTGGAATTCTCAACCGAAGCTTGGCGAACTCGGATTGCATTCCGCCGACGATGGGCTGCAGTTGTCGCGCAGGGGCCGTGCGTCGGTACGCTGTTCACTGCGTCAGCGGTCGCCC
>JACQFH010000561.1 GCA_016200145.1 Planctomycetia bacterium
CTTCGACATCCCGCGGACGGAGGACGGCGGTCTTCCGAAAGAGCTTCAGGATCTGATCTCGCTTGGTCGTCGACACGAGTTACAAAATGCCATCAGAAATGTATAAGTACAGACATAATGTAACTCAGCCGCCCGGCTCCTGGCAAGGCCAGTGCTCGGCCCGACCGCGACCTGTGGCTCCAACAACCGGTTGCGGGCGAGAACTGTGGTCTCTGTCTCCCCACGCTGCCGACAACCCGCTACGCCCGCTTCGCGGCCTTCGGCGGCGCGGCCATCATCTTCGGCAATCGCGAGATCGTCTCGGCTTCCTGGCCCGGGAACAGGTGCCCGTACGTGTCCATCGTGAGCACGATCGTCGAGTGGCGCATGATGGCCTGGACGGCCTTGGGGTGCGCACCGGCCATCGCCAGCCAGGCGCCGCACGCGTGCCTCAGGCTGTGGAAGTCGAAGGTCTCGCCGTCGTAGTTCTTCGCGCACAGGAAGCGCTTCGACAGCCGCATTTCTGAAGAGACATGCCCGCGCCCAGCGAGAAACTTGACGCAGCACGTGGATCGAAGGACATCTCGAGCAGCTATTCGGCCGCCACGATCCGCGCGTCTCCCAATGGAATGAGCTGCGGAAGGAAGTCGGCCTGTAAAAACTGTATCGCGAGAGGATCTGCCGAATGTCGCGGCCCCCTCATCCCCGGCCCCTCTCCCGCGGTGGGGAGAGGGGAGAAGTTGGTGGGAGTGGCGCGGTGTCTAATTTAGCTCGGGAAACTCATTCACCCGCCGGGTGAACCGGCGCGGGTCTTAATGACGATCGTGCTCACCACTTTGGCCGTCGCCTTCGCCGCGTTCTGGTTGTGGCTGACGTCTGGCCGAAGGCGCGTGTTGTCGTGATCGCCGGCGCAGTATACTGCCCGTGAGCGTTTTCGGCGTGTGAAATTGTGAAGGTTCGGTCGTTGTGGAAATTGAAAATGCAGATCCGGTTCCAACCTGGACGTACCTGGCGAAACCTGGCTCTCGTTCTTTCCTGGGCCCTGGCTCTCAGTGGCGGGAATGCCGCCCGCGGCGAGACTCCGCACTGGATGATCGGGACGGACCAGGACGGAAAAGCCCGGCCGGTGTCGAAGTCGTTTTCGATCGACGAGCCTGTCCAGACAGCCGAGCTCAAACTGGCCGCCGATTTCTGCACCGCGACCGTGACCCTGAACGGGCAGCCGGTGATTGCGGTCGAGCCCTATTGCCCGCTGCAGGTCGTTGATGTCACGCGGCACCTCCGCCGCGGCAAGAATGAGCTGGCCGTCGCGACAACGCCGGTCGCGGGGCCGAGCGCCGTGGCGGTGTCCCTCGCGCTCATGAAAAAGGACGGCGCGGCGACGACGATCGTTTCCGATGAGTCGTGGCAGGGGGCCGAGTCTCGCGGCCTGGTGCCGCCAGAGCAGTGGGGCCTGGAGAGGCGCTCGGCGGAAATCTCGCCGTTCGATAACTACGAGCAGTGGCAGCAAGACAAAGGGAACGGCGTCGACAAAGGGCCGAAGTTCTGGCTCGCGCCGGGATTCGAGGTCACGCGCGTTCGCCAGGCTGCGGCCGACGAGGGTTCCTGGATCGCGCTGGCCTTCGACCGTCAGGGTCGGGCGACGATCTCGCGCGAGGACACGGGTCTCTTGCGGATGACTCTCGCGGCCGACCGCGGCGCCGTGACGCGGGTCGAGCCGATCAACGTCGATCTGCCGGAATGTCGCGGCCTCCTGTACATCGACGGTCAGCTTTATGCCAACGCCAACAATGCCCGCTCGATGTATCGCCTGCGAATCGACGAGGCAGGCGCCGTCCACGATTTGCAGCGCCTGCGAGAGTTTCCCGGCGGAGTCGGCCACGGGCGCAACGACCTGGCCCTGGGGCCCGATGGTCTCGTTTACTCCATTCATGGCGACTCAGTGCAGGCGCCCGGCCAGCCGATAGTCGATCGCACCTCGCCGCTGCGCGAGTCGCGACGGGGCCCGGCCCGGCATGAAGCGTACGTCGTCCGCGGCGATCGCGACGGCAAGCGGTGGGAGCTCCTCTGCACCGGCCTGCGGAACCCCTACGGAATCGCCTTCAACAAGACGGGAGACCTGTTCACGTACGACGCCGACAACGAATACGACATGGGGACACCCTGGTATCGCCCCACGCGGATCGTGCAGCTTGTTTCCGGCGCCGATTACGGCTATCGCGAGGCGGGAGGCCGGTGGCCCCCCGAGTTTCCCGACCATCCCGACAATGGGCTGCCGACGATCGACGTCGGTCGCGGCTCCCCCACGGCTGTCATGTTCGGGACGCATCTGGATTTTCCGTCTCCCTACCGCGAGGCCCTGTTCGCGCTCGACTGGTCTTACGGCCGCGTGCTGGCCGTACATCTGGCTCCGCGCGGCGCCGGTTATCGCGCGGCGCTCGAGCTGTTCATGCAGGGCAAACCCCTCAACGTCACCGACCTCGCGGCCGGTCCCGACGGCGCCATGTGGCTGATTACCGGCGGACGCAAAACCCGGTCGGCCCTGTATCGCGTGGCCCGCACGGGGACGACTGAGCCGGCCCCCGCGCCCGGCCGCCACGAAAAGGAAGCCGCTGAATTCGCCGCGCGGCAGCGGGAACAAAGGCTCAAGCTCGAGGCACTGCACGTCAGCCCAGGCGAGGCCGACGCGCACACCGCTTGGCGCGAACTTGGCAATGCCGACCCGCTCATTCGACACGCGGCACGCATCGCACTGGAACAGCGCTCGCAGAAGGAGCTCTTCGCGCGGCACGACGCGCTGCGGGCGACTGGCGCGATCGGCGACACGGCGCTGCCGATCCGCGCCCGGCGGCTCGAGTTCCTGCAGTCGGTGGCGCGGTTGGGCGATCCGGCTCGTGCCGCGAGCGTCGTGGACGAGCTGCTCGAATTGCCATCAGCCGGGCTTGATCTGTCGGCACAGTTCGTGATTGCGTTCCTTTATGCCGAGTGCCTGGCGCGAGCGCCGCAGGGAGTCGCCGGGCGGAGCGAAAGAGTCGCCCGGCAGCTTGCCGGCTTCTGGCCCGACCCCGCCTCCGACGGATTGCGGGTCAGCCCGTTCGGCACCAGCCTCGAGCTGCGCCGGCGCCTGGCACGATTACTGTCTGCGCTGGGCGACCCGTCACTCGTTGACCGCGTCGCGAAGACTCTTCTGCCGGGGCCCGCGCAGGAAGATCGGCTGCTGGGGCTTTTGGCCCTGCGGAATACGCGTCACGGCTGGACCGGCAGCACGCGCCGGGAATATTTCACGGCCTTGCGAGACGCCCGGAAATTTGTGGGGGGCGAGGGACTGCCGGCGTTCCTGGATCGCCTGCGGACCGATTCACTGGCGACGCTCGGCGAGGGGGAGCGGTCCGCGTTGGAGGACCTGCTGGCGCCGGGCGCGGCCGACGACGAGCCACTCCCGCCGCAACGGCGCAAAGTCGCCTTATGGACGCTCGACGACCTCAAGCCGCTGGCTGAAAAGGACGCGCTTCCCGGCGACGCGAAGCGCGGCGCTGCGATCTTTCGCGAAGCGCTGTGCAGCCGCTGCCACCGCGCGGGGGCCACTGGTCCGGCCGTCGGCCCCGACCTGACGTTCGTCGCCCGACGGTTTGGCCGCGGCGACATGCTGGAGGCCATCGTCGAACCGTCGCGGTCCGTGGCCGAGAATTACCGCAACGTCAACATCGTCACCGAATCCGGCCAGGTGCTCGTGGGACGCCTGGCGAGCACGGGGGACTTCCGCGCCGAAAAGCTCCGGCTGAACATCGATCCGCTGCGTCCCGGCGAGGTTGTTGTAATCGACAAGAAAGAAGTCGCCGAGCAGCGCCTGGCCGATACGTCCCCCATGCCGCAAGGCCTGCTCGACGGTTTTACCCGCGAGGAAATCGCCGACCTGCTGGCGTTTCTGGAAGACGGATCGTAGGTCAGGCTTTCCAGCCTGACAATCGACTAACGGCCGAAGCCCGGGCCGATTGTCTGCCCGGCCGATTTCCCTTCCAATTGGTCCTTGACTGACTTGGTCCGCGCTTCGACAAACGGCATGATTGATTTCACGGTCGAGTTAAAGCCGGGCCCCACCGAAGTCGTCACCGTTTTCCCGGCGAGCGTATTTTCCAGGTCGGTTAACCGATCCGTCGATTCCTCTCGGATGGCATCACGAATGACATCCGCCAGTTCAGCAACCTGCGGTGTGATTCGAGCAGGCTGGAAGAGCGATTCATTGAACTCCCGCATCTTCGCCAAATACAAATCCTTGAATGGTTCGGCCCGAAACGCCTTGGCGAGAAAGCCGTTCTCCCCACTCCACGGTTTTTGAATGGAGAGGTTCTCACGCTGCTCCTGTGACCCGCGGGGAAATTGGCCAAACGACTGGTCCTGATCCCACGGAATGAACATGAACTTCTGCGATTTCGGATGCAGATACACATAGTAGTTCTGGCCGGGACCGAGAATGCCATCGAGATCGGCTAGCCACGTTGTGATCGCGAGGTAGCGGGCAAAATTATCGAGGTCGACGAAGTCACCCAGCTTCTTCGCGAACTCCGCCTCATCCGCGGTCGTCGTGAATTTGCAGAACTCGATTATTCGCTGCTTCTGCTCGTCAGAAAGGCGCCCTTTGGGATCGTACGTCTGGTTGTAATTCTTCCAGTCATCTCCCAAATCCGCGAACAGGTTGGGAGTGACAGGCTTCAAAAGTGCTCCTTTTGAGGTCTTGAAATGGTCCTCGGCAAACGACCCACCGACATCTTCGACCAGGTTATACAGGCCGAAATATCGTTTCTCATGCTTGCCCGGAACGGTGACATACACTCTCGCATAGGCGGTGCGCGGGGCCGGTACTCCTCCGTCGCGAAAGACCCGGTAGGCCAGCGCTTCGTTCAGGCCGGCTCGATCACGGACTGAGTTGTGCAGGTTGAGCTGTGACATGCCCGCGAGCTTCTGACCCTTCACGAACTGGTTGAAATCGACTTTTAAAGATCGCTTCAAACCGTCGCGCGAGCTCCAGAACGTGCCGTTCCCCTTGTAACGAACTCCCACGTCCTTGAATTGGCTCGTCCCGAATTCCAAATCGGCGCGAACATAATCGAAATTGATCCCCTGCGCCGCCATGAGCCCGTTACGACCCCCTTCTGGTCCCTGCAGCCAGTTCCCTCCGAAACGCCGCTGCTGTCCGCGCGCTGGTTTTGGCTCCATCGCTTCCCATTGCTCGGAAGTGAAGCTCAGATGGATCGTCCAGATGTTTGTCGAGCGAAAAATCCCGGCAGGGCTGAGATCGCCTGGATCACTCTTCTTCGGGTCCGCTGCGGTCGCAACAGCGGCGACGAGGGAGAGAAGGGCAACCAGGCTGGCGCAGATGATGCGGTTCATAGTCGAGGCCCTTAATTCTTTTTGACGTCGTAACACAGAAGCAAGTTTTGATCGCGCACGTAGAGTTTTCCATTCGCAATCACCGGATGTGCCCACGCGGGTGCACTACTGCGATCAGGCTGGTCAAACCGGCCGCGCTCCAGCAGCCCAGTTCGCGACGGCTCGATCAGGACGATCGTGCCTTGCTCGCTGCGCAAATAGAGTCGCCCGTCTGCCATCGCCAGAGAACCTTTCGGCGCCTTGCGATCGCGCCACAGGACCTTTCCGGTCTGGAAGTCGAGACAGGCGAGAAAGCCCCCTTCGTTGCCGCCGTTGGCGCCATAAAGACAGCCATCGACGACGATCATGCCGCCGTGATGGTTTTGCATGGATGTGGAAAAGTAGACTTCGGTCGCACTGATACCACCACTGGCGTCCTTGGTCAGTTTGACTGCTCCGCCCCCGGCCCCGTAGGCCGAAGCGGCGAATATCAGGCCGTCCTGGAAGATGGGAGTCGAGCAGTTGATCCCCATGCCATTGGCAGCTCGATTGTACCGCCACAGGAGTTTGCCGTCAGTCGCGGCCAATCCGACGAGGGCACTGGCCGTCAACTGCACATATTGGCGTTGTCCTTCAAAGTCGATCGCGATCACCGATGCATAAGCGGCCCCTGAGCGCGGGCCGCCGAATCCTCCACCAAATCGACCGCCAGGTCTGCCGCCGCCAAAATTGAACGTTCCTGGACTCGATTGGCCGCCCTCGAAGCCTTGATCAGCCAGCCACTCCTGACCGCTCGAATCCTTGAAAGGGGTGGTTTGGCCAGCCTTGATACGAATCGTTTTGGCCTCTTTCGCATCGTCGGCCTGAGGGATGATTTCAATCGCCTTGATGGCGGGATTATCGACCTGCCGCGTGAAGGTGATGCGAACCTCGCCTTGAGTCACCTCGACCGGTACAGACTCGATGTAAGCGCGCCGGAAACCTTCCGCCTTCTCCCAGATATCGAAATCTTTGAACTCCTTTCCCTGGACATTGAAGCTGAAAACGCGCTGACCAGCGCCGGTAATGCCCTGGTACGTCTCCGCGAAGTACAACTTCACGAGGTACTTGCCATTCGGAACTTTCTGCGAGAACGCAGTCATTCCCCAGCGTTCGCTCTGGTACAGTCCAGGATCCTTCGTTCCGGAGATCGCCGACGGCGAGGCTCCCGCGTTTGCCGGGGGAGCATTCGCTTGTTCTCGGCGAGGTGGTGTCTCTGTGCGATTGCGACGGTCATCCGCCGGACTGCCTGCCGCGTCGGGCAAGCGGCATTTCCAGATCGTCTCACCGGTCTCCTTGTTGAGGGCGACCACGAGTGCTTCGGGTCCACCGGGAGTGCAGATGAGTTTGTTGCCGTCAACGAGTGGCGATTCCCGGTAGCTCCACATCGGGAGAATTCCGCCAAAATCCTGCGTCAAACTTCGCTGCCACAGAATCTTCCCGTTCTCAATACTCAGGCAGGCCACTCTGCCTCCCATGCCGATGACGTACATTCGGTTGCCATCGACAGTCGGTGTGCAAGCCGGGCCCTCTTTGGACTGAGGCACGCCCTGTTGCACAGCATCGCCCAGAGGTGTCGCCCACACTTCCTGGCCATCAGCCTCGGAAAGCGCCCATACGATTTCCTTCCCGTTCCGATTGCTCATGCCAAACAATTTTCCGCCCGCAACAGCGGGGGCACTGTCACCACCGCCCAATCCATTGATCCTCCAGGCGACCGGCGGCCCTGCTGCGGGCCACTCTGGCAGCAGTCCCTTTTCCCGCGAAATGGAATTTCGGTCCCGCCCCTGCCATTGCGGCCAGTCGGAGGCCCCGGTCACATCGGCGAAAGTTGTCATTCCGATCAGGCCGAAGAGGACACCACACGCATAGCGATTCATCGAAAGGTCTCCTTTTTGTTTCGCGCCCGGCAGTTTGATAGCGGTGTCACCCTTTGGCGTATTTCGCGCCGCGTGACCGTTCCCCACTAATGAATCAAGCGAAATGCTGCCGGCCGTTACCGAACCGCCGGACATTTTTTGAAGAAACGTTGGGCGGTCCGACGCGAAGCCGATGCGGACTGTAAAGACTCGCCGCTCGTGAACGTGGGGCGGCAGACCTCAGTCAGTCATCCGCGCCCTTGCGAGAACCTGTGCCCGGGCGAACTCGATCCGGATGGCGACCTTTGAACCGGGGGTAGGCAGTGGCCTCATCCGTTCTCCCTGCGGCTCGCAGGGCCTCGCCCATCGCCAGCAGAATGAATTCGCTCTGCGGGCGGATGGCCAGGGCCGCCGAGTAAAAGCGAACGGCCTCTTCGGGTTTGCCAGCCCCCATCAGCGAGCGGCCGAGATCATGGTTGATCCAGAAATCATCTGGATGAGCTCGCTGGGCACGCCGCAGCAGGGAAGCCTCGGTCTCCCGCTCACCGAGATGACCCAGGGCGTAAGCCAGTCGCGAGATGCTCTCGCGATGCAGCACATCGTCAGGCGCCGACGACGCCAATTCCAGGAAGATGGTGCGGGACTGCTCCCGGTCCGTGGACTCGAGGTCCAGAGCGTCGCGCAGCCGGGAGCGCCACGGATCGGGGTCGGCCGCCTTGGCGATGGCTGACAAATGCCGTGCCTTTGTGGGATCGCGGCGATACACGATCCGTCGGACGAATGCCCACTGGTCGAGCGCGTCGATGAGCTCGGACGCGATCGGAGCCGCGGCGATGCGAGCACCCGCGGCGTCCGGAGTGAGCTGGTCCACGTCGATCCCGTACTCTCGGAAGCCTGAGGCATACTCGCGATCCGCCCGTTGATGATCCAGATCCAAGGCGATGTTCGTGTGGATCGAAGCGAGCCGCTCGACAGTGCGACGGTCCTTTGAACGCTCCATTGTTTGCTCGCGCTCCCGATCGACCGTCGCGACGAGTTCCCGGATTTCGCGCTGCAGATCGGGTCGGATTTCGGTACGAGCGAGCAATCCCTCCGCCCGTTTCCCCGCCTGGGTCGCCTCCGCCCAGACTGTCATCTCCCCTTCCGGCGCCGCGCGGGCGCGACCGAGAAGCAGCGAGGCTTCGTGGAGGGCCTCCGTGGCCTCCCGGCTGGACGCATCTGCCCGGGCCGCACGCTCGTGAGTCAACCAGAGCCCGCCGCCCCCCAACAAGGCCGACAATGTCAGAATTGATACAGCGAGTCCCACGACAAGCAGGCGGCGCTTCCTCTCTTCGGCGGCGCTGGATTCAGCCCGGGCACGAGCCAGTTCGGCGGTCCGAAGTCGCTCTTGTACGCCGGCCAAATGGGCGTTCAGGACGGTGACGACGACTCCGGCATCCCGCGGTCGATCCCTCGGCGCCGCCGCAAGGCAGGATTTTGCCAGCGCGATCAGCTCGGCCTCGGCGCTGCAGGCGTCGAGTCGTGCGAGGGCGTCAACCAGGTCTGCTCTCGCGGCCTTGGCGTAGACCTCATTGCCACTCGGACCGGTATAGGGTGGCAGCGAAGTGAGGATTTCGCAGAGAATCGCGCCGAGCCCGAAGACATCCGCCCGTTCGTCCAGCGTGTCTAGCAAGCCGCGAGCCTGCTCTGGGGCCATGTAACAGGGCGTGCCCAGAACTGATCCGGCCCTCGATTCGTCAGCCGAGGAGCCGGTGCGCAGCGTCCGGAGAGGTTCAATTTCAGTTTGACTCCGGAGCGACCGCTCCTCGTCGGCGACGCCCCCCCTGCC
>JACQFH010000042.1 GCA_016200145.1 Planctomycetia bacterium
CCTGGTCTTGAATTTCGATCCGCACTTTCTGCACGTCGGCCCGGCACATGATCCGCACGGACTTGTTGGGATCCATCTGGTTCCCGTGCTTGATCGCGTTGACGAGCGCCTCTTCGAGCGCGAGGCGTATCCCGAACACGTCGCGATCCTCAAACCGCAGCTCTTCCAGGAGCTGGATAATGCGTTCTTGAACCGACTGGCCGGCGGCGGTGTTGCTGGGAATGATCTCTTCGAATTCCCGCATGATATCTTTGATCGTGGACATCGCGATCAGATACACCATTCAATAAGGAGGGCAGTGCAGAAACCGCCGAATGGCCGGCCCGGCCGTGAAATGTCAGAAACCCTCGACCGCTTTGTCGCGGCTGTCCAGAATCTGAAACAGCTTGTCAAGCCGCGTGATCTTGAAGACCTCTTTGATATCCGATCGGATCGCACACAGCCGCAGCTTGCCGCCGGCAGCTTTCACCTTTTTATCCATCGTGATCAGTTTACCGAGCGCGGCACTCGACAGATACTCCACATTCGTGAAATCAAGAACGATCTTCTGGCGATGGTCGTCGTCAACGAGACTGAACAACTGGTTCCCGATAATTTGAATGTTGCTCTCGTCGAGGATCTTCTTGTCGGTGAATCGGGCGACTGTCACCCCGTTCACTTCCTCGATGTCGAGTCGGCGGTTTCCCTGGCTCATCTGGCTTGATCCGTTCTGATGTGTTTAAGTAGACACCGAGAATTCTTTGATCATCCAACTTTCAAGCGGCACTGTCAAGCGAATCCCGGCGGAGGCAGCGGCTTTTCGGTCTCTCGAACTCCCTGACAGCAACGGGTTTGCAACCAGCCAATGCCGAAATCATGAACGCAGGAGGAATTCCCCTCGTGGGGCCGGGATCTCGATGGTTGGTCCCGTTCAGTCTGCCGGCAACACTTCATGCTCCGAGCTGACGGCACAGTTCCGGTCGTCGAATACGTTCACAAAATACACGGTCGTCCCCTCGGGGATCCGACCGGTGGCTTTCTGGCCGGCCTTGTCGACTTCAATCGCAACCGACTCCCATTTGCGATCCTGCCATTTCCCCGAGTCGCGCGTGAAATTGAGCTCGGCCCTGGCAATCGGCGATTCGGATTTGAACGTCACCACGACGTCTTTGTCGACACGCCCCTGGCCGGTGATTCGCGCCAGCGGCGGTGCCCCTTTAAGAATGGCATTCGCATAGACGTGGATCTCTTCGGGATTTTCGCCGGCCGGCCCGTGGCCATGAGGCATGCGGACCCGCAGGCACAGGGTCTGCCGGCTCCTGGGCAGCCGATAGGACTTTTTCCAAGAGTCCATCGGATACGCGAAGTCGTTCGTGCCGTTGACCCACAGCACCGGCATCTTGGCGTGCGGCAGGTAATGCAACGGATCCCACAGCTCGAGCCAGCGGGCGGACTTCTCGGCCCCCATTTTCTCGAACGCCGGCAGCCAGGCTGAGTTCTCCCCCAGGAACCCGCAGCCGTAGACCGGCGACGCGAATTTGAATCGACGGTCGATGCCGGCCACGAGGCCCGTCAGGTAGCCTCCCCAGGAAATGCCGGTGACTCCGATCCGATCCGCATCGACCTCAGGAAACGAACGGATCAACGAGTGGGCACGAAGGACGGCACTCACGGCATGCCACTGCCAATGCTCGGCGACGGGCTCGTCGACCTGCCCGAAGCTCGCATCCCAGCCAGGTGGGCCTCCTATCTCGTGCCGTTTCCAGTTGCCGTAACTGCCGTCGGGGACGCAGCCGCACAGGTCCATGGCGATGGCGGCGTATCCACGGGCGGTCCACACGCGCACCCAGCGATCGAAGGCCGTACCGCCACCCCCATGAATCAGAACCATCGCCGGCAGTTTCGTCCCGGCGACCGCCCGCGGGGCGCCATAATAGGCGAAAACGCGGGTTGGTTTTCCGTGATACGGCTGCCCTTCGTAGAAGAACGCACGCACGGCTTCGGCCGCATAGTCGGTCGTCGGATAAACCTCGGGGACGCTGGCCAGCGCTTCGAGATCAAACTTGACCGGCAGCGGTTTCGGCTCGTCTGCGGCCGCCGACAGGGAAGGAAAGTACACAGCCGTGAGCAGCAGGGCCAAGATGCATCGCGCCAGGCTGGCCTCGCGACGTGCAGGTACACGCTGCAGGCCAGAAGCAACGTATGGATCAATTGTGTTTTGCGAGCGCGGCATTGAGTTCTCGATTCGAGATCGCGGGGTTAAGTACTTCGCGACGTGTTCCGGTTCATCACAACAGGCGGTCGCGACGGTGTCTGTCATCTGTTGGAGTCAGGGCACCTGCGGTAATATCGGGGAATGATCGCCCTTGTCAAATCCGTCTTGCTCGGCATTGTGGCCGGTTGGCTGCTGGCGATCATCGCGGCGGAAAACCCCACTGGTGAATGTACTGGAGCTGTCGCCGGCCTGGGTGGAATGTTCGGGCTGATTTTCGGTGGCCTGCGCCTGACGATTGCCAGAAGCGTCCGTCGAAAACCGATCGATTCGTTTTCACAGGGCGATCCGCACCAGGCAGACCGGCTGCTCATCAGGGCTATCGTCATACTCGCATTGGCATCGAGTCCGATCGTAATTCTCTGGGTCGGTCAGACTCTTTCGATCGGGGATCCGCACTGGATTACTTCATTCGGGACGCGGCTTGGACTTCGGGTCATGGGCGCTCTGTCGGCCGTCGGTGGCGCCGCCGTGATCTGGTCCATCGTGCGCTGGTTCAATCGTCGTGACGATCCCAGGCAAAACTTCCCACCGTCGGAGCCATCTTGACGACAAACGCGGTATTCCTCAATTCGCCCCAGCGAGCCGCGGGGACCACCCTATCGGGCGGTGCCCTCCCCGCGGTATCCAGGTGAATCGGGTCTGCGACGCGCCGTCAGGTCCTTCATTCCGGTTTGGGCGCTGAGGGATCCAGGATGAACTTGCACCAGAGTGGGAATTTCTCTGAGAAGTCGGGCGGAAAAGTGTGCCGGTTCATTTCAGGATAGAGTTTCAGATGCACGCGCCGTCCGAACCTCTCGTACAGCGCCGCACATTGCGTCGTGCAGCGGACGGTCGCGTCATGTTCCCCGGCTCCACAAACGGCAACCAGCCCCTGCCGCTGATCTTCTGCCTGGGGCTCGAGCGCAAAGCCAAATACCGAGGAGGTTGATCCGGGCGACAGCAGAATCGCCCCGGCAAATCGCTTCGGATCGCGGCCGGCCAGTTCCGCCGCAACCATCCCTCCCTGGGAAAAGCCGAAAAGAACAATCTGCCCTTCGGCCGGAGTCAATTGACCCGCGACCTCCTGGAAGGCGGCGTCCAAACGCTTCAGATCCTCGGTTTCATCTTCAGCCCAGACAAAACTGTGCTTGCCGCGACAGTGTGTACCCGATACGCCCAGGAACGCTGCGCCCATCTGATCGGCCAGCGCCTGATATTGTTCGGCATTGACGAATTCGCGGGCGCTGCTGGCAAAGCCGTGCAAGCCGACTAACACAGGAATCGGCGTACCGGGAACCGAATTCTGCGGGAGCACGAGCGTCGTCTCGGAATATCCTGATTTCTCCCAGTAACGCTGGCAGCGTTGCAAGTAAGAGCGAATCTTCGGCCATCGCGAATCCATGCGGACCTCAGCCAGGTCCACATCCCGGGATGCATGACCAACGTCGACACCGTCTTCCCTGCCGGCAACCTGCAACCAGTAGAGTGACGCCGGAACATTTCCGGTTCGACCGTAGTAGCAGGCCAGATTGTATTGTCCGGCCTGCGTCTTCAAGACGTACTGGTACTGAAACTGCACCGCAGGTTCAAACTTTGCCAGCGCGTAGAATTGGTTCGCCCCGGCCAGCAACTCTCTCGACTCCAACTTCGCCAGATCGATCTCTCCATAACTGGATGATGGCGGAGTTGGCGCGGGGATTTCTAACGCAGGTTCGGGAAGCACTCCGTCGGCTCCCGCGACCTCGTCGGCGGAGTCCATGACGTTGTGATTGACGTCGACGCGTACGGGCCCGTCTGGCGTTGCGCTCGCCATGAACCAGGCGACGCCCCCGATGCCCGCGATGCCGCACGCGAGCAACACGAGCGAACCGCATCCCAGGGCCCCCCACAAGATGACGTTGGCGACTCCCGGACGATCCCGGCGCTCGGAATTCGAATCTTCACTCACGGGCTCCGACGGCTCATCAGGCGAGTCGTCGCTCTCAAGGAATTCGTCGGCCATGATTGCGGGCCTCCGTCGAGAATCGTGCCGTGGATGGTTGAGAACCCAGCGTAAGGCAAACGCCCGAATCAGGCAATCGACGCAAGCCCATATCGGCGCGCAGTTCGGTCGCGATGGAGAAGATGACCAAGATCAGAATCCACACGATCCCCAGGCCGTGCCAGAACCAGGCGCACAGGGTGACTCCCCATGAGTACTCGTGGTCGTACCTGTCGGCCAGCGCACTCAGCGTGACCCACACGAGAAACATCAGGGCCAGTGCGAAGTGCATGGCATGCAGCGCCGCCATCACCGTGATGAACGCGTTCGCGCCCGTTTGCGCGTCATCGGGCACCTGATTCTGCATCAGGCACCACAGACCATACGTCTGCACGCCGACGAACAGCATCCCCGCCACGAGAGCGAGCAACAGACTGCGGCGAAAGGGCTTCTGTCGCTCGCGCTGCACGCAATGCACCGCATGCTGCAAACAGCCGCTGCCGAGCGCCAACAGGCCGGTCGTCCACCAGAACGCCGGCGGGAACACAACCTGACCGGGGACCATGCGGAACGGCACGATGCGCATCAGCGCAAGGGCCACGCCCCCCGCCGCGACGTAGACGCCCGCTGCGACGAAAATAAACCGCAGGGCCAGACGGCCGGCGACGGTCTTACGGGGCAGGGTCTGAAATTGAGGCATGATCGACGCGCCTCACGGTGCACATCAAGACTTGCAGAACACCGTCTGTTCCCGGTCCGGTCCGACCGAGACGATTTCGACGGGCTTGCCAATCAGCTCGGCGAGCGAATCGAGATAGGCCCGCGCCTCCGCCGGAAAATCGGCCAGCCGCCGCAACGTCGAGACGTCGCGCTTCCAGCCCGGCAGGGTCCGATACACGGGGCGGGCCCGGGCCAGGTCTTCGACCTGCGACGGGAAATCGGTCGTCCGTTCTCCGTCGATCTCGTAGGCGGTGCAAATACTGATCTGGTCGAGCTGGCTCAATACGTCGAGCAGCATGATCGACAGGCAATCAACCCCGCTGATGCGGGCGCCGTAACCGGCAGCGACGGCGTCGAACCAGCCACAGCGGCGCGGGCGCCCCGTCACCGTGCCGTATTCCCGCCCGACGTCGCGAATATGCTGCCCGATTTCATTATTGAGCTCGGTCGGGAACGGGCCGCCGCCGACGCGCGTGGTGTACGCCTTCACCACGCCGATCATCCGCGAGATGTTGCGTTCAGGGACGCCGCTTCCCGAATGGATACCGCACCCGGAGCTGCTGGAACTGGTGACATAGGGAAACGTGCCATGATCGAGGTCGAGCAGGCTCCCCTGGGCCCCCTCGAACAGCAGCCGCTTTCCGGCCGCCAGCGCTTTGTGAAGGTAGCTCGTCGTGTCAGCCACGTGGACCTTTAGCGCCGCGGCGTAGCCCAGGTATTCGTCGGCAATTTTGGCCGCGTCCAGTGGCTGGGTCTTGGGGGCCAACGCCTTGAGCAGAATGTTCTTCTGCCCGACGATCTCCTCCAGCCGCGCACGGAATGTGTCGGGATGGTACAGGTCGCCGATGCGAATGGCGTGGCTCCGCCCGGCCTTGTCGCGGTAGCAGGTGCCGATGCCGCGCCGGGTCGTGCCGATGGCGTTGACGCCTCGGCTGTCCTCGAGCACCGCCTCTTCGACGATGTGGTACGGAAAGATGACGTGCGCCCGATCGCTGATCAGCAGGTTTTCCCCGACGGGAATGCCGCGCGAGCGGAGCTGCTCGATTTCGCTCAGCAGGGCCTGCGGGTTGATGACGACACCGGTGGCGATGACCGACGTGATCGACGGCCGCAATGTGCCGACCGGCAACAGCGAGAGCTTGTACGTCTGGCCGTTGAAAACGACGGTATGACCGGCGTTGTTGCCTCCCTGATAGCGCACGACGACGTCGTGCCGGTCGGTAAGCAGGTCGACGATTTTTCCCTTAGCTTCGTCGCCCCATTGAAGCCCGATGACGGCCGTTGATGACACGAGTTTTGATTCCGTTCGTTAAGTTTCGTTCGAAAATCCGATTGCAAAAACGCCAGTGTAGCAGACCGGGAAGAGAATTGGAAAACCAGCGAACTTGGGAAACAATGGCGTAATCCGCACGATCAGTTCCCACAGGGCATCGGGATTGGGTACAATCACCCCTGCTTTCCCGACCGCTGGAACGCAGGGCCTGTTTGTCCGGAGCGGGGGTGCGGGCCTGTCGTTTTTTTGCAGCGCCGTGTTGCCAAAGATGAACTACCTTTGTCGGGAGGCCCTGCTATGGAAGTCCGCAAGTGTCCGCGCGTGCTGGTCGTCGACGACGATCGGCAGTTCCTGGAAGCGACCCGTACGATGCTGGAAGAGCACGGGTACGAGGTCGTCACCGCAAACGACGGATCAGAAGGGCTGATGCGGGCGGAGCGGGAATCACCCGACCTGATCGTGCTCGACGTGATGATGCCGCGCCGCAGCGGCTTCGGCGTCCTCGAACACATCGGCCACCGGGGCCGCCCCGGTCCGTTCGCAAAAGGGGCCGACGCGTTCCTCAAGAAACCATTCGAAATGCCCGAGCTCCTGAAGGCCGTGGATTCGCTGCTGAAGGCGTGAAGGATATTTCGGAATTCAGATTGCGGAATTCGGAATTACGCATCGCGCCGCCGTGCGGCGCGATGCGTTCGTTGCGAGCCGTCATTTTTGCGGCTTTTCCGGTTCGGGTTTCATCGACTGGCGCAGTGCCTGCATGGCGCGGCGCAGTTCTTCAAGCTGGGAATTCAGCGATTCGATCTGCCTGTCGAGGCGGTCGAGGGGCTGCTCCACGGCCGGTGCGTTCGACTCGGCATCGGATTTGGCCGGCGAAGCCGGCGCGCCCTGCATAGCCGGCAGGTGATTGACGTTCACTCCCGATGTCACGTCGACGAAGTGTCCATTTCCTGTCGTGGTGAAATACAGTGACGGACGGTGCGGATTGCCGACATACGCGTTGAGCGCCGCTGCGAAAGACGAGGCATACGGCGCGAGGATGGCGCGCGCCTCTTCCGGCAGCTTTTCGCGATCGTCCTGTTCCGAGAATTCCCAGATGCGATCGGCCTTGCGGATCGTGATGCGAGTCGGGTCCTTCCCTTTGCGCGTGATCGTCACCGTCACGTCGTCGGCCAGCGGCTGCTGATTGACGTCGGCAATCGCCCAGGGGAGCACCTGCATGAGGGTGTTCGTCGTGCCGGTCCAAAGGTGGCCGTCGTTGATATTGAACCGTTCTGTCCCCAGATCGGTAAGCAGCACGGCCGTCGAGTAGACATTGCTCAGGTCCTGATACAATTTGTAGGTATCACCAACGGTTGCGTGACACGTTATGCAGCTCTTGTTCGCGACGGTCGACCTGCGCAGCAGCCGGTTCACAAGCCAGTCCCGCTTCTTTTCGCGCTTTTCCGCGATGAACCGCTGGATTTCTTCCTGTTCGGCGGCAGTGCCGATCAGATCGAGCCAGGCATGCCGGGCAAACTCTTCATCGGCCAACTTGGAAATTGTCGGACACGTCTCGCCGGTCTGGCTGGCCGGGCGCCGCTCGGGGGCGACCTCGATGATGATTCGCTTCCCGCCGCGCACCAGCCGCAGGGCCAGCGTCGCACCCTTCTTCTCCTCGATGATTTTTGCCAGATCGGCGATCTGCGCCAGGGGCGACTCGCTCGCCGTCAGTAGCACGTCGAACTGTTTGAGACCCGCCTTCGCGGCCGGACCGCCGTCGACGACCTGATTCACCAGCAGTCCCTGCCCGGCAGGCAATTCGAGTTGCACCCGCAGTGCGTCATCGGGTGGGGTGCCGTCGACTCCGATCCAGTACTCGCTCATGGCTTGCGGCGGCGTGGGCGTGGCCTGCTGTCCGACGGCGCCTGCCACGAACACATCGAGCCACCCATCATTGTCAAGATCGACGATGGCCGTCCCCTGCCCGGCTGGATTTGCCGTCGCAGTCGTGTTACCGGCCGACTGCAAGGCCGGATTGCCCGCAGGCGGATCATCTCCGGCTCTACCCGGAGAAGTCAGGGCGAACGAGGTCGCGATCAGGATGAGTGCTAACAGTCGAGGACGAGACATGACGGCGGCTCCTGTCGAGGACGATTTATGACCTTGATGGAAAGACTCATGGAAAAATCCGAAACTCAAATGTCTAAGGAAATCCAAAATCCGAAATTCCAATTCCGAAATCAGCGTTCATTGGTACACGCGATGGGCAAACTTCACGTCAACCTGGTCGACGGGCAGCAGAAACCGGCGACCGTCCTTGAGGTTGACCGTCAACAGCTCGCGATGAGCGTCGACCTTGTGTCCGCGCCGCTCCAGCGCCTGCACGATCGAGGCGCGGACAGCCGGAGGCTGGTCGAGCCATTGACGCAGATCGAGTCTGGCTCCATCGATCACCGGCAATTGCAATTCCCGCTCATGCCCCCGGTCGTCGAACTTCAACGTCAGGATGCCCGCCACACGCAGAGCAGCGGGTTCGTCGGCGTCCGTGGATTTTTCAGGAAGGACGGGTTCGTCTGTGTGACCAGCCACGACCGGATCCGGATCAGTGGCGTGTGTTCGCGGCGACTGAAGTGCGTTCACGGGACGCCCGGCCGGCTCCGGCCGGATCAGCCAGCCCGCGAAGAACGCGCATGCGACCGACAGGGCCACAAGACTGCCGTTTCGCAATCGGCCAAGCCGCGAGAGGCGCTGTGGGATGACGCCTCCCGCCTGCGAGGTCAATACCGCGTCGCCGAGAGCTGCCGACCGCAAATCATGCTTCCACGCCCGTGCTTCGAGAAACGCCAGTGCACATTGCCGCCAGCCGCCGGGCACTGTGTCGAGTTGCCGAAACAGCTCGCGCTGTCGGGCGGGGTCGAGTTCACCGTCGACCAGCAAATCCAGGATCTTCTCTTCGACCGGTTCTGGCGTGTCGAGGCTGCGATTCATGGTCATTCTCCGGTGACATTCAATTTGTTCAATTCGCAGCGCAGTCGCCGGCGGGCGCGGTGCAGCCGCGATTCGACCGCGCTTTCTCTGATCCCCAGGTGAGCCGCGAGGTCGCGGTAACTCCAGTCTTCGGTGTACTTCAGGAGCAGAATCTCCGCCTCTTGACGCGGCAGGCGTTCGAGTGCCTCCCGCGTCAGCCGTTGCCGTTCGTCTGCAAGCAGCCAGGCCAGCGGGTCGGGCCCGCAGGGGGCGTGGTCGGCCGGCTGGTGCAGCGCATAGTTTCCTGTGAGTTTGCGTTGCCGACCCGCGCGGCGGCGGTATTGCAGCGATTGCCAGACCGCCAGCCGGTAGAGCCAGGGCGCCGCCTTGCTGAGATCGAGCAGCGGGGCCTGCTGCTGAAGGGCTGCCACGGCGACGGCCTGCATGACTTCGTCGACACCGTCCCTCTCGCGCAGCCGGGCGAACACCGCCGTCCGCAACCAGCGCTCGTGCCGGACCAGCAGGGCCGACCAGTCGAGTGCGGGCCGCGCCGCGGTTCCGTCAGCGGGATGCAGGCCGTTGTCGCTCATGTCTTCCACAAGATAGTTGCCGCAGACGGACAAATCTTGCAAGGATTTTCCGGATCAGGACCGCGGAATCAGTCCTGCAGCGACCGCCCGCGGCGGAACAGCCACACGAGCGCGGGCACGGCCGGGCACAGCAGCCACAGCCCCTTGTGAAAGTCCCACGCCAGGGCCTGTTCGGTGAACATCAGGTACAGGAGCGCATACAGCACCCAACGGCTCAAGTCCCCGTGACGCCCCGCGGGAAGTGAGTCCGCCGCCGCGTCCTCCCCGGTCCAGCTCGTGACATACGAGAAATCGAGGCCCGCCAGAAGTTCTGCGGCCAGCTCGTCCTGCACGAACTTGGCGAGATGACTTTCACGCGGATCGATGTTGACGGCGAACAGCTCGCTGAGCGCAACGGGGTGCGCAAAATTGACGGAATACACTCCGCTCTCGCTCGTGTTCTCGTACGTAAATCGGCTCAAAGACTCTTCCCGGCGCACATGCGCCAGGTGTGTCTGGCCGTCGGGCGACTCGACACCCACGTCGACGTCGATGGCCGTGGCCGGGAAAATCTCGGTAAGCGGCTGGCCGACCAGCTTATGCCTGTCGCCCCAGCGGCCTGAAACGGCAAAGTGCACCATCTCGTGCACGAGTGGCAGAAAGCTGGGCCACAGCGGCCACGTTCCCCACTATTCGTCGACCGACGTCGTCACCAGGATGCTGCGCCCGCGGCCGAACGACCGTTCGACGACGGCCGGATCGCCCGAATCGAACGCCAGCGCCACGCGCGAAGCATTTCCGGCCGGCAGCGTTGCGCGGATGTAGGCGTACGTCTGCGCCCGTTCGAGCCCGGCATCGGGATTCCCCTGAAACGCCGCGACGATCGGGTGCGAAAAATCACCGGGATCGAACTCGAAGGCAGTCTCGCGCTGCTCGATCTCTCCCTGACGGTCTCCCAGGCGCGCTGGAAGGCTGCCGGTCCCCTGCCGGAACAGGATTTCGTCGTAGCTCTCGGCCGACACCTGATCGCCGAGGGACCACACGACTCCGCCGCCACCTTGCAGATACGTTTCGATCACTTGTGCTTCACGATCAGTGAACCGGCGCACGTTGCAGAAGAACACGCAATCGTAGCCGCCCAGATCGAAACCCTGCAGTTCCCCTTCGCTGATGACCGTAGGCTCGATACGGCTGCGGTCGGCCCCTCCCGGCGCCCGGCGCGCTCTGACGGCTTCAGGCGCCAGCGCCAGTTCAAGATAGTCAGTCGCCTTGCCCCGAGCCGTCCGGGCATGCCCGCCGTTCACGCACAGCACGCGGATCTTATCTTTCACGGGAACCACCAGCCACCGCTGGTCGTCCAGCGGGAGCGAGTCTTTTTGCAGCCGCACCTGCACGCGCCGCTCGCCGCCGTAGGAGAACGGCACCAAATAGTTCTCGACCGCTTCGGCGCCCGCGGCCAGATCGACGGCTCGCTGTTCGACGAGTTTGTCGTCGACGAGCAGCTCGATGTGCCTGCCGGTGACTCGCTCCGTCCCGAAATTTCGGATCGTCGCCCGCAGAGGCGCCGGACGGGCCGGCGTCACGAACGCTTCGAGTGACTCCAGCGACGTCACCGCGACGTTGGCCGTCTCAAACTGCCCCACGTCAACCAGAACGATCTTTCCGGCTGCGTCAATCTGCTTCAGCAGGCTGCGAGTGCGCACCGCGTCGCCTTCCGGTCCCGCCGACCAGCTCGTGCGCTGGAAATCGCTGATGAGATAGACTTCCTTTTGAGGTACGTCGGGGGCCAGTTTAAGTAAGTCCGCGACTTTCTCGAGACAACCGGGCACGTCGGCGGTGCCGTGCGGCAGCGACATCTGCTCGATTTCATCGACGACTTTTGCCGGCTCATAAGCCAGGTCGGGCACGATCACCGACGGAGGGACGTTTGACAGTCGCACCAGGTTGAACACGTCGCCGGGACGACCCTGCCCGGCGATGGCGCGCGCCGCCTGCCGGGCGCGCTCAAACAACGACTCGTCGCGAGAGACCAGTCCCATGCTGGTCGAGGCGTCGATGACGATGATCTTATGCGCCGGCTGCCGCGGACGGAGAAGTCCTCCCGGATCGTTCAGCAGCAACTGCGCCAGGGCCACTACGACGAGTGCCAGGATCAGGGCCCGCACTGCCATCAGGACGAGCTGCTCGATCCGCAGACGGCGGGAATTTTTGCGCATTGCTTCCAGCAGGAAGCGCATTGCGGCCCATTCCATCTCGCGGTGCCGGCGTTTGCTCAACAGGTGAATGATGACCGGCGTCGCTGCCAGCGCCAACCACCACAGCAGCGCGGGGGAGCCCCAGCCAAACGCCATCACGCTATGGAGATGATCAGGAAACATCGCCCTCTGGGAACGCGCGGCCCGATTGCGGCAAGACGCGAATTGCGGCTCGCTCTTTTTCTATCGTCCCGGATCGGAACGACCGCGTCCAGCGAGACGGCCCGCAAAAAAACGCAGCGTCCCGTCGCCGTGAGGGTGGACTGGGACGCTGCGGTTTCACTTCCCGTTAATCGGCGAATTTCTCACGTTTCCGGCAGATTGGGTATCCGCGGGAAATTCGAGGCTTGCGGTTCGGGGTTCGGTTTCCTTTCCACCGGTTGTGGCGGCGAAGGTTCCGCCGGAGGGTTCGGAGTGGGAGGCCCCAGCTCTGGCTGCACGCCTCCGTCCGGTGCACCGAGATTTGCCCCAGGCGCCGCGACGGGAGCGCCCGGACCATTCAGGCACGGGTCACACAGTGTTGGACACGGTGGCGGAGTGACGACGTAACATCCCGTGCCACAACCGTAGCCCATGCCACCGAACGGCGTGCAGTACCGTCGTGAAGCGCGGCAGCAGGCGTTGGCACTGTAACAACCTGAGTTGTAGTAGACCGAATTGTACGGCGACCCCCAGCCACAGCATCCACCGTAACCGTAGTATGCCTGCCCGTAGCCATAATACGGTCCGTATGCGCGGCCCGAATACGCATAGATTGAACTGATCGCTGCCGGTGGGGGATTGGGGCCAGCGCCGCCCGCTGCCGGCGGCGTGGCCGGTATCGGCTGTTGCGGGCCGGGCGCAGGCGGAGCATACCTTCCGGCAGGAGGACTGACAGGTGTGGGTCCCTGTGCGAATTCGGTCGGAGCATACTCTTGGGGTCCGACTGGGGCGCCTTGGATCAGATGCCCGAACAGCGAGGCTGGGTAACCGCCGAGCCCGTGACTGCTGGCATACTGAACTCCCCGAATGGGGCGACGGACTTCTTGCGTGTAGGCGACATGATTTCGATGCAGGGGTGATTGGCCCGAAGTACCGGCGAATGCTCGTGGCTGGTTCGTCGCAGGCTGCGGTGACGGCTGCCGACGTTGAATAATCTGGCTGTCCGACGACCGAGGGGCAAACTGCAGGTAACCCGGCCGATGTTGGAAATCCTGGGCTTGAACAACGCTGCACAGAGCAATAGCGGCGACTGCCGCGGGGGGCAGGATGGAGAGCTTCATGCGACGAGTCCTCAAATGGTGGGGTTGTACCGGTCGTATCGATTAAGCATATCTATGCACAGAATGCGAAGTCAAGGAGATTTGGGCAATATGGGTATTCGTGCTATCCCTGGCTTATTCTCAACGATTTCAAATGCCTCAGCGACCTCTGGTGGGATGCGTTTGAGATGGTGAGTTGCGAAATGGATGAAGGCCCAATCGGTCGCACCAATTGCCAGTTTGGTCTCCCTGACGGCATCGGAACCCTGTCGCAGGATTTCATAGCGCCGCATGGATGTCACCTTCTTGAGGTCGGCAACCCACGTGCGGACGACGATTTCATCTCCCGCAAACGCCGGTTGCAGGTATTCAATCTGATGCGTGCGGACGACCCAGCCGGCGCCCAGTTCGCGATACCTGTCGGCTGTCCAACCTTGTGCCGCCGAATGAGCCACAGCGGCTGCCTGCATCCATTTCAGGTAGGCCAGGTTGTTGACGTGCTGAATCATCGCATCGAGTTCGTCGGCTGAAACGCGATGCAGAAATTCGAAGACGGCCGGCATGGAATTCCCGATTCAATTGCTGGGCACATGACGCCGGCATTATGCAATCTCCACGACGGAAAGAGAAGCGCCTCCGTCAATTCATTTTACGACGGCGTTCGACCGCCAGTTGGAACGATTGCGGCATCGCACTAAGATCAGTCTGTGTCCCTTGACTCTCCTCCGTCGACAGCCGCGTACATTCATGTGCCGTTCTGCGCGCACCGTTGCGGGTATTGCGATTTCACAGTCGTGGCCGGCAAAGACCATCAGGCCGGCGATTTTCTGCTCGCCCTGGAAATCGAGTTGGCATCGCTCGGGCAGCCGCGCGAAGTCCAGACGCTGTTCATCGGCGGCGGAACGCCCACGCATCTGCCGGTTTCGCACCTCGATCGACTGCTGACGCTGGCGACATCGTGGTTTCCCTGCGCTACGGAGCATGAATTCAGCGTCGAGGCCAATCCTGCAGGACTCGATGCCGAGAAGATCGACGTGCTGGCAGCGCACGGCGTCAACCGCGTCAGTCTGGGTGTGCAATCCTTCGATCCGGCTGTCCTGAAGACGCTCGAACGCGATCACGACGCACAACAGGTCGAGGCTGCTGCCGCACTCCTTTCGCAGCGCATTCCCAATTTCTCGCTGGACCTGATCTTCGGCGTGCCGGGGCAATCGCTCGCGTTGTGGCGCGAGACGCTGGCCCGCGCCGTGGCCCTGGGGCCGATGCATATTTCCACCTACGGACTGACGTTCGAGAAGGGTACGGCCTTCTGGAATCGCCGCGCCAAGGGGCTCCTCAATCAGGCTCCCGACGACCTCGAGCGCGACATGTACGCTGCCGCGATGGACGAACTGCCGCAGTATCGCTTCGAACAGTATGAGCTGTCGAACTTCGCGAAAACGGGATTCCACTGCCGGCACAACGAGACGTACTGGGCAGCGCTCCCCTATTACGGATTCGGCCCCGGCGCCGCACGCTATCTGAATGGGAGACGCGAAACGAATCATCGCAGCTTCAGCACCTGGCTGACGCGAGTGCTGTCGGGAAAGTCGCCTGTCGCCGACGTTGACGAACTGTCGCCGGCCGACCGCGCGAGAGAGACGCTGATCGTCGGCCTGCGTCGCACAGCCGGGGTCGATTGCGCGGAGTTTCGCGCGACGTCGGGCTTTGATCTCGACGAAGTGGCCGGCGCGGCCATCGCCCGTCACTGTACGTCGGGGTTGCTGGAGCGCACCGCCACGGGCATTCGTCTGACGCGCGAAGGCCGTTTCCTGGCCGACAGTGTCATTGTGGACTGCCTGTGAAATGACGTGATGGACGACGCGACATGCCGTCGTCATGATGGCGGCGAAGGAGCTTCCCCATGTCAATCCATTCAATTCCCGTCATTGTGCTGACGATTGCGATGGCGGCACAATCCCTCGCCGCGGACGATCATGCACCATCAGCTCCCGTGCGGGTGGCAGACGTAATCGACGGACACGTGCATCCCGCCGTCTGCGTGGCAAAAAACGGCGACGTACTGGCGGTCTTCAACAAACAGGGAGGTGGCGGAAAGGAATTGCTCCTGTGCCGCTCTCGCGACGGCGGTCGCACCTGGAGCCCGTCACAGCCGGTGCCGGGAATCGCGAATTGTTCCATCTACCCCGGCTCACTCACAACTCTTTCCGATGGCCGCATTGTCTTGCACTGGTCGTGCTACCGGACCGAAGGAGCGCAACCTTGGCGCCAGCCGCAATACTGCGTGAGCGCTGATCACGGGCAGAGCTGGTCGAATCCGCAAGAGGTGCCCCTCGCTGATTTCACGAATTACAGTTGCCTGCGCCATCCACTGCTCGAACTCGCGCCCGATCGCTGGGCACTGCCGTTCTACGATCGAACCGTCGTGTTCGACGCCAAGTCGCACCAAATCGAGAATTTCGGCGACGGCCGGAATCACGGCATGGTGCCGCTCGTGCGCTCGCAGCGCGGCACGCTGATCAGCGGCGCGCCGGTGGCCAATTCGACGCAGCCGGTGACGATTCCTGGCGAGATCGTCCGCGGTCTGCGCTCGGTCGATGACGGCCGCACCTGGCAGGCGCTGCACGCGTTTCCAACGTTCGGAGTCGCCGGCTACGATTTGACCGCCTTGCGGAACGGCTGGATCATCCTTACGTCGATCGTCTACGGCATTGGACTCGACGGCGAATGGGCGTATCAACTCACGGTCTCGCGTGACGACGGCCGCACCTGGGAAACAGACCGCGCGGTGACGATCTACAACCCCGGCCGCCGCATCGCCGGCCGTGGCTGGCCGCGCACTGTGCAGCTCGACGACCAGACGCTGGGGACTTTGTTTTACGACCTGGATGCCGCTCAACCCTGCGGCCCGGGCGTATTCTTCGTCCGCACGCCGTTCGGTGCATTCCAGGCTGCCGATGCCGATGACGCGCGGCACGCGCGCGTCGCGGCGCGGCGGAAGGCCATGGCGGTTATCTGTCACCGCGGGGCGTCTGAGTTCGCGCACGAGAACACCCTCGAAGCGTATCGCGCGTCGATCGAGCTGGGGGCCGACGGCAACGAAATCGACATTCGCGTCACCCGCGACGGAGTCCTCGTCTGCTTTCACGACGACATGCTCGACCAGATTCTGGACGCATTCGGCGACGTGGGCGATTACAACTGGGCAGAGCTGCAGACATTTGCCTTTCGCGGTCCAGGGCGGTTCGGCGAGTTTTGCCGCATTCCAACTCTCGAAGAGGTGTTTCAACTTCACCGCCGGCATGCGGCCCTGATTCACCTTGATATCAAGCGGCCCGGCCTCGACGGCACGATCTGCGAAATGCTCGACCGGATGGATCTGTGGGACCACGTCGTGGCGGCGAACGCCGATACGGCCCCCGCCATCCTCAAGCACTCTCGATTTCAACCCCTGAGGTACAAGGGCAGCCTGTACGCCGAGCACCGCGAAGTCGACGCCGCGGCAATTGCGAGCATGCTGGCGATGCCCGGCGACATGGTGATCGTCGACGATCCGCGGGGCGTCCTGACGGCGCTGGGCAGGCAGTTGCACAAGCCGTCTGCCGAGCCGGTCGCGCCGATTCGGCGCGCCGCGCCGCCTCCTGCAAGACTTCGCGAGGCGGGCGCCAGCGACTTGCTGGCGGCGCTGCGAGAAGACGCCGGGTGGGATGCCGTTCCGCAGTCGGCCGACGAAAAGATCGCCAAGTCCCGCTCGATCTTGCGCCGCGCAGAAGCTGCCGAAGAACTCCGCAGGAGGAGGATTCAATCTCCCGAGATCGATGCCGCACTGGCGATTCGTGTGCAGCGCCGCAGCCTGCACCCCGAGTGGATGTTTCATGGTCTCGACGGCGCCGCCGCCTTGCGGGCCCTGGCCGCTGCCGGCTCGCCGCGATTTGTGGAACTCGCCCGCGAATGCCTGTGGCGCGACGACCCAGCAACGGCGGCGGTGCTCGATCCGCAATTCAAGGTGCCGCGAAGCTGGACCGATTTTCGCACGAAGGGGATCGCCTTCGAATTGCTGCAGCAGTTCCCCGGAGCAGAGTCCGAAAGGCTCTGCCGCGATTATCTGGCTTTGTCTGATGAGGAAGCCCAGCGGATCGGAAGTTCGCAATTTGAAGCGGCCGCCCGCACGCTTCTGACATTGCGGCCCAGTGAAGGTGTGGCGGCCGAGCTGCTCAGACATCGCCGAGGCGACGTGCGCGGCCGGGCGATTCTCGTATGCCTCACGCGAATCGACGAAGCCTGGGCCGGCGCGCCGCACGCGCTCGCCTATCGCGTGCTCTCCGAATAAGCCGGTTATCAGTCACGATGCTGAGATTCCCACTCGCGCCAAAGCGGCTCTGGCGTTTCGTAGAAATTGTTCCTGGGCGTCCGGAAATTGTTAATCCAGTCCATGAACTCATTGCGCGTCGAAATCGGCAATGAACAATAGACCCGAGCGAGTGGCCGATAGAAGGCCCATAGTGCGTAACCACTGACGAAACCTTTATCGCACAGGTCGCAGGCGGGCCCGAAACTCAGCAAATAGAATGCGGGCGATCCAAAGATCAGGATGCCAACAGCCATCCGCTTCGCCCATCGCTCTTTGCGATTGATAATTCGGACTGCAAGCCAGACGCAGAAAGGGGCGAACCCGATAAAGGCCAGTTAAAGCGCGGAGAGGAGAAGGGTTATGATTCTGGCACGTGGACGGGACGCCTCCGTTCATCATCGCTCAGACGGTCTTACGTCCATTCCGTGTATCGTGTTGGAATCGATCCGGGCGGAACGTCTTCCTTGGTCGGCAACGCGGTCTGGCCGTTGTCGCCAATTCCCGCGGACGCTAACTTGGAATAGAAGACTGCTCGCGCGGGTGTGCCGCGCCGGCTGAATCTGTTTCCCACCTGATCCGCATTGAGCCCCTGCCATGAGTGCCGAACAGCGCGCCCGCGACCTGCAAATTTCATTTCCGCCGCAACAGCCCGGCTACCTGAATATGTGCGCCAAGAGCGGAAGCCTCTTGATCACGTCAGGCCATGTCAGTGATATCAAAGGCAAGCTGGGAGCGGGCCTCGACACAAAACAGGGTTACGAGGCGGCCCGGCAGTGCGCCGTCAAGATTCTGCAGTCGGTGCACGCCCGATACGGCGGTCTCGATGGCCTCAAGGTGATTAAGCTCCTGGGATGCGTCAATTCGGCCCCGGATTTCATCGAACAGCACCTGGTCATCAACGGCGCCTCCGACTTGTTGCACCAGATCTTCGGCAAGGATACCGACGGATATCACGCCCGCAGCGCGCTGGGTTTTGCGTCACTTCCGACAGGCGCCGCGGTGGAAGTCGAAGCGATCTTCGAAGTGGAAAGCGGGCACGAATACGCCTAGCGCGAATTCGTGAGGCCGCCCTGCCGGCGGGGGAGCAGCGCGCCGCGTCCGGTCGTATGATCTGGCGCGATTGTGATGCTTCAGACCTCATCCTGCACCGCGCTCCCCCTTGCTTGCGGAGGTGAAAATCTCAAATTCTGCTCCAGCCGCGCCGGGCCGTTCCAATTTCGTGGCCTATATTGGATTTGACCTGCATGGATCAGGCGATTTGTCGTCGACGGTGTCACGTGGAAAGCGCGACACGGTCTGCTATTTCGGGCGAGAATGCTTTCCGGACGGGGCCGTAGAAACGAAATGATTGATCCGCAAAAAATCTGGCAGTCGGCGCAGCTTCCTACACTGCCGATCGTCGCTCTCAAACTGATCGAACTTTCTCGTTCGCCAAGCACGGAAGTGAGCGAGATCGTGGCGACGATCAAGACCGACCCGGCCATCGTGGCGCGACTGATGAAGGCCGCCAACTCTTCATTCTTCGGGCTATCGTCGAAGGTCAAGTCAATCGAACAGGCCGTCGTGCTGATGGGCACCACTGCGGTCACGGCGCTGGCTCTGGGGTTTTCGCTGGTCGATCCGTCGACTCGTCAGGGCCCGCTGGGCGAAGCCTATACGTCCTACTGGCTGCAATCGGCCGTACAGGCGATGGCCGCCAAGCGGCTCGCCGTTCGAACCCGGACTGCCAATCAGGATGACCTGTTCCTGGCGGGGCTGCTCGTCGATCTCGGGCGACTGGCGATGCTCAAGACGATTCCGCGCGAGTACCAGCCGGTGATCGCCACAGCCCAGGAGCAGCAGCAGTCGCTGGTCGAAACCGAATCGCTCCTGCTGGGATTCACGCACGTTGAAATCGGCGTGCAGATGATGCAGCGCTGGGGCCTGCCCGAGGCGCTGGTGAAAACGGCCGCCGTGCACCACGACGCGCCCGAGACGTTCGCCGCCTGCACCGGAACCGAAGACGACAACGTTCTGAGGATCACCGTGCTGGCCGCGGCGGTCGGCGAGTATTACTGCGGCGCCGCCAAGGGAGTGGCACTGGGCCGGCTGCGAAAGCTTGCCGCCGACTTCTTCAAGCTCTCGGAACGTGATCTCGACGAATTCCTGTGCGAGCTTCGCGAACACGTCGAGGAAATCGCGGGCTTGTTCTCAATCGACGCCCAGTCGCTGCCGACGCCTTCCGACCTGCTTTCGCAGGCCAACGAGCAACTGGCCCTGATGGCCGTCTCGGCACAGGCCGAAACAGCCCACGCGACGGCGCGGCAGGCCGCTGCCGAACACGAAATCCGCAAACTCGAAGTCAAGCACGAACAGCTCAAGCGACTGGCGAGTCGCGACCCGCTCACCAATCTTTACAACCGTCAGTACTTTGACGAAGCGCTGACTCGCGAAACCGAGCGTTGCGCCCGGCAGGCGCAGCCGCTGGGAATCATCTTTTTCGATGCCGACCGCTTCAAGCAGTTGAACGACGGCTACGGGCATGCCGTGGGCGACGACGTCCTCAAACGCATTTCCGCCGTGGCCGGCAACATGACGCGCGGAAGCGACATTCTGGCGCGGTACGGCGGCGAAGAATTCGTCGTGCTCGTCAGCCAGCCGTCGGAAAAAGGCCTGGAAAAACTCGCCGAGCGAATCCGCGCCGCAGTGGCAGCGATCGAAATTGTACAGGACGGAAAGCGGCTGCCGGTGACGGTCAGCGTTGGGGCGGCCATTGCCATTCCGGGACGGATGCAGGAGACCGACGGAGCCGATATCGTCGCGGCCGCCGACAACGCCATGTACACTGCCAAGCAGGCGGGACGCAACCAGGTTCGTCTGCGCAATTTGTTGAATGAATTCGAACGCCAGCTTTTTCCGATGATCCTGCAGCGCCGGTTCAGCCGCTGGCTCGTCAGCAAGGGCGCCATCGATCCCACGAATGCTTCGCGGGCCCTGCTCCACTGCCAGACCGAACACGCGCGCCTGGCCGATCTGGCCCTGCAGATCGGGTTGCTCTCGGCGGGCCAGGTGGATTTGATCCGCGCCAAGCAGCTTGAAACGGGCCTGCGGTTTGGCGAGATCGCCGTGCAACTGGGATTTCTCGACATGCCGCAACTGGCGGGCCTTCTGGCGCGGCAGCAGGAAAATGCCCGCGAACTGGCCGTTGTTGTCGCGCGACTTGGGCTGATCAACGCCAACCGGATCCAGACGCTGATCGACGCCTACGAGACCGAGATTTACCCCGCCCATTCGGTCGCCGTCCGGGCGTAGTCTCGCAGACTCTGCACTGAGTACTCAGTTTTCTCCCTGTCTCCCTCTCTCCTTGTCGCCCCTCTGGATTCACACCGGAGAGTGGCCATCCGCCGGGGAACCGGCTAAGCTGGTGCGACTCAACCACGCACCCCGCACCAGCACACCCGGAGACGCATTCCATGCCGCGCACCCTGGAGCTTTCTGTTCTTTGGGCAGCGTTGATCATCCCGGCAATTGCGCGGGCCGACGAGCCGAAACAGCGCACATTCATCGACCCGGCCCAGGCCGGCCCTGATTTTCTCGTGCAGGGGGAATACGAAGGCCGGATCGGCAACGACTCTGTCGCGGGCGCTCAGGTCATTGCGCTGGGCGCCGGCAAATTCGACGCCGTGCTGTTCGCGAAGGGCCTGCCGGGAAGCAGCGCTGATAAGACGCGATTGACGGTTAAAGGTGAAACGAAAGACGGGCTTCCGACCTTCACCGCAGACAGCTTCAAGGGATCGATCAAGAACGGCGTCTTCACCGGCACGCTCGACAACGTCGAAATGAAGCTCGCCCGGATCGAAAGGCAGTCGCCGACCCTGGGCGCGAAGCCCCCGGCCGGCGCGATCGTGCTGTTCGACGGCGCCAGCGCCGACGAATGGGTGGGCGGTCGGATTCAGGAGGGCAACCTGCTGGGAGTGGGCACGCGCACGAAGCGGTCGTTCCGCAATTACACTCTGCACGTCGAGTTTCGCACGCCGTTCATGCCCTACGATCTCGGGCAGGCGCGAGGCA
>JACQFH010000529.1 GCA_016200145.1 Planctomycetia bacterium
CGGGTTTTGCCTTTCCCCTGTGAATTGACAATCCGCGTTGCCTCCCTTGAATGCATCTTGAGAAGCGATTCCATCCGATCACCGTTCCAAGCCATCACCGAAGGATCTTCCGCGGCGTCCAGCCGTTTAAGAGTTGGCCCGAGAAAAATTGGATCGTCGTGGTCGCTATCCTCCGGGATGTGCCGTGCTTCGTAACTCAGCCGGTCACTCAGCGAGACGTAAGCGAACTTCTGGCGCAGGGCTGCCGCTTCTGGGGACACGCGCGTCAAGTACCACGCCACTCCACCAGCGATGGCCAGCAGCGCCATTCCCGTCCACATCAATGGTCGCCTGCGTCGTGGCATGGAATTTCTCCGGTCTGATTCGTCGCAGGTCAGGCTGTGCCTGACCCGACTGGCCTCAGTCGCGCCCAAGCGGGTTCCGGGCCAACTCCTGGTCCCTGCAGCAGCCCGTCAGCGACAGGACGATGAAGTGCCCGTCAATCGCACTGGCCTTGAGTGCCGTGATCTTGGCGATAGCGAATTGCGTCAGGCACAGCCTGACCTACGTTGTTACGCTCGCCTGACACGAACTGCTGAATAATTCTGTGCCGCGCGATAGAATCATTCCTCCACAGAGAGGAGTGATCGCGTGTCGACGTCCGGGTTATTGCCCAATCGGTTTCTGTTTCGCTTTTCGTTTCCCGTCCGGTACGAGCGGAAGCTCCCCCGGTCGGGGAAGAAACTGCTCGATCTGCCCGCCGATTTTGCGCTGGCTGATCTGGGGGAGCTCGATCAGGCTGCTCCGTTCGGCGAGCTGCGCCTGGCCTGGAACGAGCGGGGCCTGGGGATCTCGGTCGCCGTCGAGGGGAAAAAGCACCCCCTGCAATGCGACAGACACTCGCCCGAAACATCGGACGGTTTGCGCCTGTTCATCGACACGCGCAATACGCAGAGCATCCACCGGGCCAGCCGGTTTTGCCAGCAGTTTTTCCTGATTCCCGCCGGCGGGGCCGAGTCGTCCGACCCGTGGGCCGTGCAGGCGACAATCCTGCGGGCCCGCGAAGAAGCGCCGCGGGCCAACGTCGCTGAAATCCGGATGAGCACGGCAATTTCAAAAACCGGCTACCGGCTCGAAGCCTGGCTGCCGGCGAGCGTGCTGCACGGGTACGACCCCGAGGCCCAAGCGCGGCTCGGGTTCTACTACGCGCTGCGCGACGCCGAGCTGGGGGAGCAGTTTCTGAGCGTGGGCCACGACTTTCCGTTCGCCATCGATCCCAGCCTGTGGAGCACGCTGGAGCTGGTTGGTCCCTCATGACTGCCATTGAGCTGATCTTCGTTCTGTTCCTGGTGCTCGCGAACGGCTTTTTCGTGGCGGCCGAGTTTGCACTGGTCAAGGTCCGCCTCAGTCAGATCGAACAGCTTTCGCGCGAGGGTTCATTTCCCGCGCGGGTCGCGCGCAGCGTACTGCAGCACCTGGATGCGTACCTTTCGGCCTGCCAGTTGGGAATTACGCTGGCCAGCCTGGGGCTGGGCTGGTTCGGCGAAGATGTGGGTATCAAGGTGCTCGAGCCGGCGCTGGCGAAAATCTGCATGGCTCACGCCGCCCATTACCTGGCCCTGCCGCTGGCATTCGTGCTGATCACCTTCCTGCACATCTCGCTGGGGGAACAGGCGCCGAAAATCATGGCGATCCGAGCGGCCCGACAGACCGCGCTGGTCGTGGCGCTTCCGCTGACGGTGTTCTACAAAGTATTGTGGCCTTTCATCTGGGTCCTGCACAAAGCCAGCGACCTGATGCTGCGTCTGATCGGCGTGCGGGCCGTGGGGCCCAACGAGCATATGCCTTCGGAAGACGAGCTGCGGCTGATTCTGGCCGAGTCGGCCGCCGGCGGAGAGGTCAGCCGCCGCGAACGCCTGATGATGGAAAACGTGCTCGACCTGGAAGACAAAGTGACCCGGCAGGTGATGGTGCCTCGTCGCGACATCATCTACCTCAGCACCCGCCGCACGTCGCAGGAGAACCTGGCCGTCATCGCCGAATCGCAGTACACGCGGTTCCCGCTGTGCGACGGCGATCTCGACCGGGTGATCGGCATGGTTCATACGAAAGACGTGCTGGGGTCGATCGCGTCGGGCCAGGCGCTGCCCGCGCTGCCGCGCCTCTCGCGCAAGCTGCCCTTCTTTCCCGAAACGATGCGGCTCGACGTGCTGTTGCGCGAATTCCAGCGCAACCGCACGCACGTGGCGATGGTCGTCGACGAATATGGCACGGTCTCGGGAATGGTGACGTTCGAAGACGTGCTCGAAGAGCTGGTGGGCCCCATTCAGGACGAATTCGACCGCGAGCTGCCGATGATCCTGCGGCGCAACAACGGCCGCTTTCTCGTCGACGCGCTGTGCCCGCTCGACGAGCTGGTCGAAGCGTGCCATCTGGAGCTGCCGAAGGATGTGACATCCGACACGACCGGCGGGCTGATCGTCGAATTGCTGGGCCATATTCCACAGCCCGGCGAGAAAGTCCGCCTGGGGCGTCACGAGCTGACGGTGCTCGACGCCGAATCGACGCGCGTCCGCCGGGTCGAAGTGCAGGAGCTCGAACCCGACCAGTCGGAACCGCCCGCCGAGCCCGCCCCGGGCGAGACGTCCCGCGAAACCCCCGCCGGCGAGACGGACGCCGCCGGCATCGTCCGCCAGCAGGCCGACTCCGCGCCCGGCTGATCGGTACTGGAAAGTCCGGGCTCAATTCATCACAATCATGCGCGCGGCGTCACATCCGAATTCCCAATTCCGAAATTCTTAATCATGCCTGCATGCGATATTGGTCTGGTCGGGCTGGCCGTCATGGGGGAAAACCTGGTTCTCAACATGGAGAGCCGGGGTTATCAGGTCGCGGTCTTCAACCGCACCGTCAGCAAGGTCGACGATTTTGTGAAGCGCAATCCCGGCAAGAAACTGACCGGCTGCCATTCGCTGCATGAGCTGGTGGGCAGCCTCAAGTCGCCGCGCAAGATCATGATGATGGTCAAAGCCGGTCCGGCCGTCGACGAGCTGATCGCCGAACTCGTGCCCCTGCTCAGCAAGGGAGACATCCTGATCGACGGGGGCAACAGTTATTTCCCTGATACGAACCGGCGCACGGTGGAAATCGAGAAGGCGGGGCTGCTGTACGTCGGCACGGGGGTCTCGGGGGGCGAAGAGGGGGCGCTCAAGGGCCCCAGCATCATGCCGGGCGGTTCCGCGGCCGCGTGGCCAGAGGTCAAAGAGATTCTTCAGAAAATCAGCGCCAAGGTCGGCCCAAAGGCAGACATCCCGTGCTGCGAATGGGTCGGGCCGTCGGGTTCGGGGCACTACGTGAAAATGGTGCACAACGGCATCGAATACGGCGACATGCAGCTTATCTGCGAGGCGTATTTCATTCTCAAGAACGCGCTGGGCCTGACGAACGACGAGCTGTACCGCGTCTTCGACCGCTGGAACCGCACCGAGCTCGAAAGTTACCTGATCGAAATCACGCGCGACATCTTCACCGTTCCCGATCCGCAGGGTGAGGGGCAGCTCGTCGACAAGATTCTCGACACGGCCCAGCAGAAGGGGACCGGCAAATGGATGAGCCAGCACGCCCTCGACCTGGGGACGCCCACGACGCTCATCACCGAGGCGGTGTTCGCGCGTTGCCTGTCGGCCCAAAAGGCGGCGCGCGTGAGGGCTTCGAAGGTGTTTCCGCCCTCCGCGAAGCGCTACGCCGGCGACCGCGACAAGTTCATCGAAGACATCCGCCAGGCGCTGTACGCCTCGAAGATCTGCAGCTATGCCCAGGGCTTCGTGCAGCTCGAAGCGGCGGCCGCCGAGTTCAAGTGGGACCTGAACTACGGCAATGTCTCGCTCTTGTGGCGCGGCGGGTGCATCATTCGCGCGCGGTTCCTGGAAGACATCAAGCGGGCGTTCGACAAAAACGCGAAGCTCGAAAATCTGCTGCTCGATGATTTCTTCGCGGCGGCTATCCGCAAGGCCGAGCCGAGCTGGCGGCACGTCGTGGCGCAATCGGTCGAGCTGGGGCTGCCGGCGCCGGGCTTTGCTGCGGCCCTCACCTATTTCGACGGCTACCGGCGCGACCGCCTGCCGGCGAACCTGCTGCAGGCGCAACGCGATTATTTCGGAGCGCACACGTACCAGCGAATCGACAAGGAAGGCGCGTTCCACACCGACTGGATTCGCGCGCGGAAGTTGCCGTGACGAATGAAGTGTGGAATGCGGAGTTCGGAATGCTGAATAGGAAGTGGGGCGTTGAGCACGCGGCGGTTGCCGACGAACAGACCGGTTGAGCGTCGGGTGGCACGCCCTGACGACAGGAAGGGCGTGGTGGGCGTCTCGGAGTTTCCGTTCTGTATCCACGGCTCCGAACCGCTGCCATTGGCGACTGCATAGAAATGAAAGTCGCGCCCCGAGACGTTCGCCACGCCCTTGTCAGGGCGTGCCACACTTGCCGGAACGATTGGCTGCGCGCCCATTGGGGGGCGGCCGGGCCTGGAGCAACGCGAAGGCCCGGCCACGCTGACGCGTCGTCGACGTCCGGCTTCCTATTCCGCACTCTGAACTCCGCATTTCTTCCGGTTCAATCCGAAGCTGATCGTTTAATCAGCGTGACTTCGTTGCGCCGGTCATTGAAGCGAACTTCGTCGGTGAAGACGCGCATCAGCAGAATGCCGCGGCCGTAGGGCCGATCGATGTATTCGGGGGCCGTGGGATCGGGAAGCGAATCGAGGTCGAAGCCTGCCCCTTCGTCCCGCACCGAGATGGCCGCCTCTCCGGCGGTGAACCGGGCCCGCACGTAGATGCGGCGGTCGCAATAAGGCTGTTGCTGCCGCCGCTGGTTGGCGAGCGAATAATGGGCATCGGGATCGTCGGCCCGCATTTCGGAATCGATTTCGAGGTTGCCGTGGAAATACGCGTTCATCAGCGCCTCGTCGACCGCCGTGACGAACCGCAGGCAATCGCTCTCGCTGAACAGCTTTCGCGAGTCGATCACCTGCCGCAGTTCGCGCGTCAGCGCCGAAAGCAGCGACAGGTCGTTGGGGACGACGTATTGCAATTCATCCAGACAGTTCTGCAGCCGCTGGCGGGTCTGCTGCGGCTGCACGGTGGCGAGCAGGCGGGTCACGGTGGCCGCCAGCCCCCCGACCAGTTCGTGCTTGGGGACGTAACTGGCAGCCCCTTTGCGAATGGCCTCTGCGGCGATGGCCTCGCTCCCCACGCCAGTCATCAGAATTACGGGGATCTGCGGATGATGGTCGCGGATCGTCTCGACGAGCTCCAGGCCGTTCATCTCGGGCATCAGCAGGTCGGTAATGATCAGATCAGGGGGTTGCGCTGCGAGCTGGGCCAGCGCTTCTTTGCCGTTGCCGGCGTAGACGATGGTCCATTCGGAATTCCGTTCCAGCAATCGTCCGGCGATCGTGCGGTCGACGGATGAGTCGTCAACAACCAGGATATGCGCCATGTCGCGGCCCTTGTCTGGGATTGCGAGGCGGATCTCCCGGCTTCGAGCCCAAGCCAGGCCCGGTGACTCGCAATTCCCTTCCGACATCGTGCCAAACCGCAGCGCAGATTGCCACCAGCGAAGGTATCTATTCGACGAGATCTTCCGGCGCACGGCGGCCCGGCTCTTTGTAGAGCACCTCGGGCATCGAGACGTCGCCGAATTCTTCCGCCAGGGGCTGTTGAGACGGTTCATCGGGTTCGATGATCTCGGTCCGGCTGACGGGGCTGACGAGCGGCGTTTCGGGAGCAGGGCCGAGGTGCACCTTGAACTTCTCGCCGGCAAACGCCAACTGGTCGCCGGGCAACAGCGCGCCGCGCACGATGCGCTGGCCGTTCACCTTGGTGCCGTTGGTGCTGTCGAGATCGCGCACGAAGAGCAACCCGTCGGTTTTGGCGATCACGCAGTGGATTTTCGAGACGCTTTTCCGGGTGAGAACGATGTCGCAATGTTCCGACTGCCGCCCCACGACGGTGACGTCTCGATCGATGGTGATGGGGTCTCCGCCGGCGACGGGAACGAGTTGCGCGAACACAGGGCACCTGAAACGAGTCGCAAAAGACCGGGCCGAACCGCACCTGGTCGTCAATTGTCCATTCATTTACTCTGTCCCGCGGGGCGATTCTTGTCAAGCCACGTTTGGTTGCAGGCGCGCTGGGGAACGCTATACTTACTCTTTCCGCACAAATTTCGGGCTCGTGGTGGAATTGGCAGACACACCAGCTTGAGGGGCTGGCGCTGGCAACAGCATGCAGGTTCAACTCCTGTCGAGCCCAGTCGCATTCAGACATGGCACAGCACCCGGTGGTTCCGATGGCGACAACGCTCGATGCGGGCCCGGCTGCGGTCGATTTCAGCGGCGGCGCGCGAAGCGAAGCGCCCGAACTCGTGCTCGTGCTGGATTTTGGGTCGCAGACGGCCCAGCTCATCGCCCGTCGCGTCCGCGAACAAAACGTCTTCTGCCAGCTCGTGCGGCCCGATCTTTCGGCCGAGCGGATCCGCAAGCTGGCCCCACGCGGGTTGATCCTGTCGGGCGGGCCGGCCAGCGTCTATGACAAAGGCGCCCCCCTGCCCGATCCGCGGATCTTCGACCTCGGCATCCCCATTCTGGGGATCTGCTACGGCATGCAGGCGATTTGCCGGGCCCTCGGAAACGAGGTCTCGCCCGGCGCCCATCGCGAGTTCGGGCGCACGTCGTGCCGCGTGCTGGCGGACGGCGACCTGTTCGACCGCGTGCCGGGCGAACTGACGGTGTGGATGAGCCACGGCGATCAGGTGAAGGGGCTTTCCGAACAGTGGGTGCCGCTGGCGAGCACGGGAGATTGCCCTGCCGCCGCGGTGAAGCACCGGACGCGCGCCATCTACGGCCTGCAGTTTCACCCCGAAGTGACGCACACCCAGTGCGGCGGGACGCTGCTGGGAAATTTTGTGAAGTCGATCTGCGGCTGCCGCGGCACGTGGAAGATGAGCTCGTTCATCGAGCAGCAGGTGACCGGGCTGCGCGAGCGCGTGGGCAACAAGCGCGTCATCTGCGGGCTCTCGGGCGGGGTCGATTCGTCGGTCGTCGCGGCGCTGTTGTTCAAGGCGATCGGCAAGCAACTTTCGTGCATCTTCGTCAACAACGGCCTGTTGCGGGCGGGCGAAGCCGAATCGGTGCGGAGAAGTTTCGGAGACCACTTTCGCACCGATCTGCACGTCGTCGACGCCCGCGAGCAGTTCCTCTCTGAGCTCAAGGGCATCGTCGACCCTCAGCAGAAGCGAAAGACGATCGGCCGCGTGTTCATCGAGGTGTTCCAGGCTGAAGCCCGATCGATTCCCGACGCCGAGTTTCTGGCGCAGGGCACGTTGTATCCCGACGTGATCGAGAGCGGCGCCAGCGTCGACGGCCCCGCGGCAACGATCAAGCACCATCACAACGTCGGCGGCCTGCCGGACAAGCTCGGCTTTCAATTGATCGAGCCGCTGCGCGACCTGTTCAAAGACGAGGTCCGCACGCTGGGGCACGAGCTGGGGTTGCCCGACGAGATGATCTGGCGGCATCCGTTTCCCGGGCCGGGCCTCGCGGTGCGGTGCCTGGGGGAAGTCCGGCCCGAACGGCTCGAAGTGCTGCGCAAGGCCGACGAAATCGTGCTCGACGAGCTGCGCAAAGCGGGGCTCTACCGCAAAGTGCAGCAGGCGTTTGCCGTTCTGCTGCCGGTGCAGAGCGTGGGCGTGATGGGGGATTTCCGCACGTATGACGACGTGGTCGCCGTGCGGGCCATCCAGACCGAAGACTTCATGACGGCCGACTGGTATCCGCTTTCGTGCGACGTGTTGCAGTCGATCTCGACCCGCATCACCAACAGCGTGCGCGGGGTGAACCGGGTCGTCTACGATATCAGCAGCAAGCCTCCCAGCACGATCGAGTGGGAGTAACCGGCTGTGGATCCCCACGAAACCGTCAGCGTATCGCTCGGCGAGCGCAGTTACGAAATTGCGATCGTTTCGGGAGAACTGCCGGCGTTCGCGGCGTGGCTGACGGCGACGATTACCCGCCGCGGCATGAAAATGGCGGTCCGGCCCGCCGTGCTGATCGTCACCGACGGGCACGTCGTGCACCACCACGCTGCGGCCGTGGGCGCCAGCCTGCACCTGGCCGGGTACCATTGCGAGGTGGCCGTGCTCCCTCCCGGTGAGCAGACGAAGTCTCTGGCCGATGCCTCGGCGCTCTACGACAGGCTCGTCGAGATGCACGCCGATCGGCAGACACTGGTGGTCGCCGTCGGCGGCGGCGTCGTGGGCGACCTGGCGGGATTCGTTGCGGCCACCTACGCACGGGGCCTGGCGTTTGTGCAGGTGCCGACGACGCTTCTGGCGCAGGTCGACAGTTCGGTCGGCGGCAAAGTCGGAATCAATCATCCGCAGGGCAAGAACCTGATCGGCGCGTTTCACCAGCCGCTGGGGGTGTATCTCGATACTTCGGCGCTCGACACGCTGCCCCTGCGGGATTACCGGTCGGGCCTCGCCGAGGTCGTCAAATACGGCATGATCCTCGACGAGCCGTTCTTCACGTTTCTCGAAGCCAGCGTCGCGGGGATCAACCAGCGCTCGGCGGCCGTGTTGAGGCAGATCGTCGCACGCAGTTGCCGGCTCAAGGCCGACGTCGTCGAGCGGGACGAGTTCGAGCGCAGCGGGTTGCGGGCCGTGTTGAATTACGGCCACACGTTCGCTCATGCCTGCGAGGCCCTGTCGGGCTACGGAGAACTGCTGCACGGAGAGGCCGTGGCGATCGGCATGGTCTATGCCGCGCGGCTGGCGCACCGGCTGGGGCGCATCGACGAATCGATCGTGTCACGGCAGACGAATCTGCTGAGCGCGCTGGGATTGCCGACCGGCCTCCGCGAAGGATCGAAGCTGACTCCGGCCGACATGCTCGACCGCATGCGGCTCGATAAAAAGACGCTCGGCGGCCGACTGCGGTTCGTTCTACCGACGAAAATCGGCCACGTCGAGCTCGTGAGCGACGTCCCCGAAGCCGACGTGCGGGCCGTGCTCGACGAGTTCGCTAAGCAGTAGTGTTCAGCCCCGAGGGGGCGCAATTCTAAAGCCCAGGGCGCCAGCCCTGGGTCTCGAATCCCAAGATTGCCAAAGCCCTGTAAGGGCGAGATTCGCAGGCCGCGAAATGATATCCCCCTGGAGAATTTCGCCCCGTTGGGGCTCGGATCGCCTTTCCGATCTTTCCCAGGGCTGGCGCCCTGGGCTATAGAATCCCGCCCCGGTTGGGGCTGTCTGATTCAAAGTCTCCCCCTCTTCATCCCGCGCCGGAAAACCCTGGATCGTCCAACGGTGCCCCGGGCCCGACATGCAATCCCTACACCTCTTCGTGCCGGAAGTGCTTGTTCTGCACGGGCACGACGTCTTTCAGAATGTTGTACAGGACCTCGGCGGGCGATCCGAAGGCGTCGACTTCGGCGATGAGCTTGGCGGGGTAGTATTCGAGGACCGGCCTGGTCTGGCTCTGGTAGACCTCGAACCGCTTGCGGATGATGTCTTCCTGCGCGTCGTCGACCCGGTTTTCGCGAATCGCCCGCCGCCGGATGCGGTGGACCATCGCCTCGGTGTCGGCGCACTTGAGGTGCACGATTTTCAGGACTTCGATGTGCTCTTCGACAATCTCGGCCTGCCGGCGGTTGCGTGGAATGCCGTCGAGGATCAGCAGATCTTCCTGCGGCTTGTAATACGAGAGGATGGTGAGCGCGTCGATGTTCCGCTTCCAGATGCGGATGGTGGTTTCGTCCGGAACCAGCATTCCCTGCGAGCTGTATTTGTAGACTTCTTTTCCGTCGGGCGAGTTGATATCGAGCGCGCGAAACACCTCTCCCACCGAAAGGTGGAAAAACCCTGGAATTTTCCCGAGAATCTGGCCCTGGGTCCCCTTGCCCACGCCGGGGGGCCCGAACAAGAGCACGCTGTGATAACGCTCGCTGGCCATTCTGCATCCTTCAGGGCACGGGACGGGAAGGTCTCGTCCTCGATCTTGCAGGGTGTATCGTAAAGAGCCCGATGCGCCTCCACAACTCTGCCGCAATTCCCGCCGGCGGGGCGACTTGCGCTCGCCGGAACCCGCTTGCCCGCGCCGGGGCGGCCTCTATATGATCCGTGCCAGTCACCGGAATCGCTTTTTTGACACGACAACATTGATCCATGGGACTGTTCGACAAACTCAAGCGCGGCCTCCAGAAAACCAAGGACCTGCTGCGAACCGACGTCCGCGACCTGTTCAAGGCCGGCGAGATCGTCACCGACGAGAAGCTCCAGGACTTCTATGCCCGGTTGATCGCGACCGACATGGGCGTGGAAGCGGCCAATGCCATTCGCGACGATCTCAACGAAAAGCACCGCGGCAGAACCGCCGTCATCGACGAGATCTGGGGGGACGTCCGCGCGAAACTGAAGGCCTTGCTCAAGGGGGAGCAGGATCACCTGTGGGACGTCAATAATCCCCTGTCGCCGCTGAAACTGGCCCCGCAGGGGACGACGGTGATTCTCGTGGCCGGCGTCAACGGGGTCGGCAAAACGACGTCGATCGCGAAACTAGCCAACCTGCTCAAGAAGAACGGCAAATCGGTGGCGCTGGCCGCCGGCGACACGTTTCGCGCCGCGGCGGTCGAGCAACTGACGCTGTGGAGCCAGCGACTGGGGTGCGAAATCGTCACGAAACCCAGCGGATCAGACCCCGCCGCGGTGGCTTACGCCGGCTGTATGCGGGCCCTCGAGCTCAAGGCCGACGTGCTGATCGTCGACACGGCCGGCCGGTTGCAGACGCAGCAGAACCTGATGAAGCAGCTCGCGAAAATCCAGCGGGTGATCTCCGAAAAGATCCCCGGGGCGCCGCACGAGGTGCTGCTGGTGCTGGATGCCACGACGGGGCAGAACGGCGTCAGCCAGGCGCGTCACTTTTCCGAATCGGTTTCGTGTACGGGGCTGATTCTCGCGAAACTCGACGGCACGGCCAAGGGGGGCATCGTCATCGCGATCCGTCAGCAGATGAATCTGCCTGTCAAATACATCGGCGTGGGGGAACAGATCGACGATCTGGAGCTGTTCGACCCGGACGCGTTCGTCGATGCGCTGTTCGAGACGTAACCGGCCGCCCTTATTCCTTTGACTTTGCCGCGTGCTCGATATCGCGCACGATCACCAGTTCGTGCTTCTCGACGTCGTACATATATCGTCCCTTGTACGGCAGCACGGGCAACTGGATGTTGTTGGCCTTGATAATCTTCTCCATGAATTCTTCGTAAGTCGGATACCGGCCTTCGATGGCATTGAACGCGCCGATCTCGCTGACGATCCTGGTTTTCGCAATGCTCTCGACCATCGGCCCATACGCCGACAACGGCGCCGTCACCGGATCGCTGGCGTTGATCTTCTGATCGCTGACGACCTGATTGGCCTTGCCTGCGTCGAACTCGCCGATGTCCTGCGTCGTCTTGCCGATGATTCCCTTTCCTGAATTGTCGGCGGCGGGCTTCGGGTCCACCTTGGGGCAGCCAGCCAGACACGCGACCCCCAGAAACAGAACAACCATCGACAAACGGGACATGGCGCCCCCTCTCAAAACAGAGTACGGCCCGGGAGAAACGTTACGGTGACAGCGAGAGCCCACTTAAGTCTATCCGTGCCCGGATCGGGTAGCAATGCGCGACAGGTGATCGACTCCAAGTCCGAATCCGTGGGATTGCCACGTCATTCGTGGCCATCCATTTTTGTCAGTGGTTCAGGGAGCCACGGATGAAACAC
>JACQFH010000530.1 GCA_016200145.1 Planctomycetia bacterium
GCCAAGCCGCCCAATGCCAAATTCCAGCACGTTTCCACAGCCAGGCTGATCTCAGAAAAGCAGGCGTCCAAGCAACTTAACCCGAAGAGCCGTAGCCCTTAGCTGTCACTTTCAGACGGCTGGCTGGAAAGCCTGACCTACGTCGGGTAGGCGCTTGAAGTTTCGTTGAACTCCATTAACAATCAAAACGACCGTCGCCGCCGCGCGGATCACGTGAAAGCCCGTGGGAACGAACTCCAGACAAATTGCGCAACAAGGACCCACAAAGCCAGCTTGGCCCGCATCAACGAAGATTACCGCAAGCTCAAGGCCGGATACCTGTTTCCCGAGATCGGCCGCCGAGTCGCCAAGTTCTGCGCCGAGAATCCCCAGGCCAAGGTCATCCGCCTGGGGATCGGCGACGTCACCGAACCGCTGCCGCCGGCGATCATCGAAGCCTGGCACAAGGCGGTCGACGAAATGGCATCTCGCTCTACATTCCGCGGCTATGGGCCCGAACAGGGTTACGATTTCCTCCGGCAGGCAATTGTT
Organism: Planctomycetia bacterium; assembly: GCA_016200145.1. Lineage (GTDB taxonomy): Bacteria > Planctomycetota > Planctomycetia > Planctomycetales > Planctomycetaceae > JACQFH01. The sequence goes on from JACQFH010000530.1 coordinate 532, forward strand.
GATCACGATTTCGCCGCACGGGGAGCGGCCATCGAGGCGGATGAAGTGTTCATCTCCGACGGCTCGAAGTGCGACACGGGCAACATTCTGGAGATTTTCGGGTCGGACAACAAAGTCGCGATCGCCGATCCGGTCTATCCCGTCTACGTCGATACCAACGTGATGGCCGGCCGCACGGGCCCTGCCGACGACCGGGGACGGTTCGCCGGGCTTGTGTACATTCCGACGACCGCCGAAAACAAGTTCGTTCCCCCGGTGCCGAAAGAACACGTCGACCTGATCTATCTGTGCTTTCCAAACAATCCCACCGGCATGGTGGCCACGCGAGAACAGCTTGCCAAGTGGGTCGAATACGCGCAGGCGCATCAGGCGGTGATCCTGTTCGACGCGGCGTACGAGGCCTACATCACGGACCCGGGTATTCCCCATTCGATTTACGAGATTCCCGGGGCGCGCGACGTGGCGATCGAATTCCGCAGCTTCAGCAAGACGGCCGGGTTCACCGGCGTCCGCTGTGCCTATACCGTCGTTCCCAAGACTTTGATCGGAACGTCCGCGAGCGGCGAGAAAGTCCCGCTGCACAGCCTGTGGAACCGGCGGCACACGACCAAGTTCAACGGCGTGTCATACCCCGTGCAGCGCGCCGCCGAAGCCGCGTTCAGCCCGGCCGGCCGCCAGCAGGTTCGCACGCTGGTCGACTTCTACCTCACCAATGCCCGCCTCATCCGTGAGGGGCTCGAAAAAATCGGCGTGACGGTGTACGGCGGCGTCAACGCCCCTTACGTCTGGGTCAAAACGCCCGGCCAGGAAACCAGTTGGGACTTCTTCGACCGGCTGCTTCGAGAGGCGCACCTCGTCGGCACGCCCGGCAGCGGGTTCGGCGCCAGCGGCGAAGGCTACTTCCGGCTGAGCGCCTTCAACAGCCGCGAGAACGTCGAAGAAGCCGTGCGTCGGTTCCAGCGGGTCGTCGGCAAATGACGCCCTTTCGGCTGGCGATCACCGGCGATTTTCTCAATGAGCGCGGCGAAGACGCCTGCGGCGGACTGCCACTACACGAGCTCGATGCGGCACAGCACATTGCCTACCACGTGTTGCGCGATCAGGCGCCGCGGCCTGGCGACCGCGACTACTGGAGCCGGTTTTACTCGCTTGAAGTGCAACCGTCGCACCTGAAAGATCTTGACGGCTTGATTCTGCTCAGGCCGTGGCTCAAGCGCGGCGCTCTGGAAGCTGCCCGCGACCGGCTGGTCGTCGTGGGGCGCTCGGGGGCCGGGTACGACAAAGTCGACGTGGCGGCCTGCACCGACTGCGATGTCGCGCTCTTCAACGCCCCGCTGGCGCTCAACCATCCGACGGCATCGACGGCGCTCTTGTTCATGCTGGCCCTGTCGAAACGGCTGTTCGAACAAGACAGGGTGACCCGCGCCGGACGCTGGGACAAGCAGGCCGATGTCCTTGGCGATGAAATCCTCGGGCGGACGCTGGGGATCATCGGACTGGGGCATTCAGGCCGCGAGCTGGTGCGCCTGGTGGCTCCGTTTTCGATGAAGGTGCTGGGTTATTCACCGCACGCCGACGCGACCGAGGCCCGCGCGCTGGGGGTCGAGCTGGTCAGTCTGGAAGAACTGCTCCGCCGGTCCGACATCGTCAGCATTCACGCCCGGCCGCGCCCGGAAAACCGGCGGATGATCGGGGCGGCCCAGTTCGCACTGATGAAGCCGGCCGCGTATTTCGTCAATATCGCCCGCGGCGAGCTAGTCGACGAAGCGGCGCTCGTCGAGGTCTTGAAAAACCGGCGAATTGCCGGCGCCGCGCTCGACGTCTTCGAACATGAGCCGCTGCCGGCGGGCAATCCGCTGATTCAGCTCGACAACGTAATTCTAACGCCGCACTGGTCGGCCTCGACGAGCGACGTGTGGAAGGCGACAGGCCGGGCAATGGTCGACGGCATGCTGCGCGCGGCCCGGGGAGAGCTCCCCGACAACATCGTCAACCGCGACGTGCTGAGCCGACCGGGATTCCGCGCGAAGCTGGCCCGGTTTGAAGAGAATCGACGCGGCACACTGTGACGTGGATTGCTGCGGAGCCGCGCCCGTCAGGAAGCGGTGTTGAGAAGCGTCGTGATCTGAACATACTCGCGCAAAATGCCCCGGCCGCTGCGGAGCGGCCGGGGCACTGCGCTAGCTGTCAGACGACCGCTTCCTGACGGGCGCGGCTCTGCGAGAGTTGGCGCGCCGACGCTGGCAGCGTCGGCCACGGGGGCCTACTTCTCCAGCGAAATTTTGTCTTCCGCCCCGGCGGCTTTGTAGATCGCTGCGGTTTTTTGGAAACGCGCGTCGTCGCTGGCGATCGTGAGCTGCCGCGGCGCCAAGAGGCCCAGCGTGTCGGCAATATCGGCCACTCGCAGGATGTTCAGGAACTGCGGGGCCGCGGGATCCATGTGGGTCGCCGGTGGATTGTGGGCGATCACGCCGGCGATTTCCGGATCCCAGAGTGCAGCATACGCTGCGATGATTGCGGCCGGGCCTTCGCCGGCGACGACGACCGGAACGTCGTTGTGAATCGTGCGCAGATATCGGACCGTGGCAAGCACGTCGTGGACGCGCCCGGTATCCACCGTGCTGCCGAGCAGCACGTGCGAGCGTGCTACGTAATTCGGCGGGTTCTTCACCGTCCAGCGCGTATCGCCGATTCCCCTGGGCTCGCAACGATAGAGCCCCTCCCCCGGCTGGCGAACCTTCTCGACCCAGGTGGGAACTGAATCCTGTTTGCCAGAGTTCTGCACATACAGCACGATTCTTTTGGGGTCGCTCGACTTCGGCATTCGCTCCAGCCTCACGAAAATCCCCTCTTCAGTGACCAGGCGTCCGGCAACGGGAGATTCCTGCACAGCTTCCATCTTGCCTGCCGGAATCGGTTCGGGGAGCGTGCGGAACGCCACCCGCCGCAATTCCGCCTGCAGGGCCAGCTTCCAGATCTGGAACTCGCGCGACGAGGGAACTTTGACATCCGCCATCGGCACGAAGTGCTGGTCGATCGTCGTATTGAGCTGATCGGCGGGAATGTCCCTGTCGGTCGGAAAGACCCGCAGCTTCTGCGGTTCAATCGGATGCGACTGTTTGCCGGGAATGTCGATCACCAGGTCGACTTCGCTATCGCTGACCGGTTTCGCATCCTGCTTCAAATGCGTGTTGATGAACCGGTACGTCGCATCCAGGATGTCTTTCCGATAAGCGTGCCCGCCGACGCTCACGACAGCATCAACCCGGTCGCCGGCGCCGAACAAGCTGTAGAGGCGCTCGAGCTGATTGATGACCCGGTCGTTGGCGTCCATCGGAAAGATGCCGTCATTGTCGCTGTTGACGAACAGCATTGGCCGGGGCGCGACGAGCCCCGCGATTCGCGTCCACGGCCATTCGAACGTGTTGTACAGAAACATGCAGTCGCAGTGGCCGTTGATCACCCGGTTGGGGACGTACGAGACGAGATCGGCCATTCCGCTGACCGGCACGGCGACTTTCACCCGCTCATCGGCCGCGGCGATCCAGAACGTGGCCGCGCCGCCGCCGCTGATGCCCGTGACGGCAATCCGCTCGGGATCGACGTCGGGCCGGCTGACGAGGTAGTCGATGCCGCGCACGCCGTTCCAGCATTCGACACCAGCCGACGTGTATCCGCGCGAATGCCACCACCAGCGGTTCTGGTTGTAAGTACCGTGGTGCGTCGCCGCGATTTCGCCGAGCTGCAGCGTATCGACGACCAGGCACACGTACCCGTGGCGGGCGAACCACATCCCGTGCGACTGAAACGCCGTCTTGTTGCCGTCGCGGCCGCGCCCCGAATGCCCGCAAACGTAGAACACGGCCGGCAGCTTTTCGCCGGATTTGGCGTTGCTCGGACGGTACAGGTTGCCCGTGACGTACAGCTCGGGACGCGGCGAGAGCCCCAGCATGTAATAGTACTCTTCGACATGCCGCTCCCGGTTCTGCCGCCAGGAATCGAGCGACTTGAGGTCTCCCGTGAACGAATCCTGGATCCGCGCGGCGGTGCGCGCCAGGTAGTCCTGAATCATCTGGTCCCCGGGTTCGCCGCGATCCGGCTGGCCGAGCGGCTGCGCGGCCGCCGTACGGGCACCGAAACCGGACACCAGAACCAGCGCGACGATCAGGTAGATTTTCATGACAATTCCTCAATCGCCTTTTGACTGAGTCAGATTTGGCAGTATTTGAGCCCAGAACACCAGCGCGGCCAGGCCCAGGTAGAAGAACGCGCAGCCCACGAGTGCGAGCCGCTGATACCACTTCGGCCGCAGCTCCCGGGGGATGTAGTGCGTATTCACCCACAGAACCTGAAACGACGACACGCCGAGCGCGACATTGTTGAAGTTGGCCACGACAACAAACATCATTTTCGGAGAGCCGTACATCCCGAACAGGTACAGGCTGAAACAGGACCACACCACGTAGCCAGCCAGCAGCGAATAGTAGATGAATTTGACCTGACCGTGGTGCATCGTCTCGCGGACATGGCGGTTCGCCGACCAGATCGCGTCGGTCCAGCGCCGGCACACGTCTTCAACGACAGACAATTGGCTGGGAAGCAGGACCAGCAGCCCGGTGATCAAGACCACGATCCAGAGTCCGTTGGCCAGACTCTGGCTAAGTCCCGGATAGTGACGGAGCCCGTCCGCCGAAATCACCGCCTGCACCCAATCGAATCGCTCTTTGTTTGGAATCGTCTGCAGCGGCGAATAATCTGCAAACTGCATCGAGAGCAGCGCGGGAAGAGCCATGCCGACAAAGCATCCCGGCGTCCAGACGGCCCACTGCTCGACAATGATGTATCTCCACCAGGCACGCCATTTCCTGAGGTTGTCGGTCGTGGGAATAAAGACTTTCCCCAGGTGGCTCAGGGCCACTTTCTGCCCGCCAACCGCGCTGGGGATCGCCCCGACCAGGCTCCCCATTCCCCAGCCCTTGTCGCGCACGTAGTTGCTGTACAGCGAATTGCTGAGTCCGCCCCCTCCGGCGACGCCGGCAAATGCGGCGATCACCGCAATTCCCTGCAATTCGATCGTCGGCAATTGCCTGCCGGCGAACCACTCGGCGAAGACGTTGACGGCAGCCGGCTTGCCTGCCGCATCACTCGTCGGGATTGAGCCAAATTTGAGGAACCCCGAAAACACGTTCCACCAGCTCTCGGGGCTGACCAGCCACACGCCGAGCAAAAACGTGACGCTCAGCACGGCCACCACCTTGACCGACATGATCGCCTGGAGCGTGTTGTAGATCTTGCCGCCGAAAAGCACCGGCAGAATCACCACTCCCAGGCACCCGTAGGCCAGCCCGACGATAAACGCCCGATCGGCTTCGGCAGGAGGACGGTCGAGCCACATTGCTCCAACCACGCTGGCCGAATTGAAGGCCAGCCCCGGAAGAACTGCGCCGACACTGAGCAGCAGAAAAAACGTGACCCAGAACGTGGGTCCCGGGCGCATCCGCAGAAATCCCGTGAAGATCGGCTCGCCGCAGTACAGGGCGTACCGGCCGCACTCCATATTGTAGAAGACCTGCAGCAGAATGGAGATGGTGGCCAGCCACATCAGGCCCCCGCCGTACTTGGCCGTCACTTCCGGCCCCAGCAGCCACTCGCCCCCGCCGATCTGGATCCCCATCATGACGATCGCGGGGCCGATCATGCCCCTCCAGTGACGCCATTTGATGGCGATCGGCTCGGGGAGCTCGGCAATCTCCCACGTCGGCAGGCACGTCTGTGGCAGTTGCGCCGCGGCGCTGGAAACTGAATCGCCTTCAGAATCGCGAGGCGGCTGCAACGACATAACCAGTCTTTCGAGCGCGCGACTAGAACCGGGAAAGTGCCGGTACGTAAGATAGACGGAGACATAGTGCACCGCCACCGTCTACCCTGTCGAATCACGAACCATCGACCGGTACAAAGCTGATTGGCGCAAATCCATGCTGACGGCCCAATCCCCAAAACCCGCCCGCCCGCGACGACGACTGATGACGGTGGTGCGCGTCGGCGTCCCCGCCTGTCTGATCGCACTGGGCCACCGCTGACGACATCACTGCGCCGCGCGCCCGATGCTCGGCAGCGCGTCAAACTGACCGGAGCGAGATTGAGGCCACAGATGAAACACGGATCGAACACGGATACGGACGGGATGTCATTAATCCGTGTTTCATCCGTGACTCCCTGAACCGCTCGCAAGAGTTGGTTACGTTCAGCCGACAACCGGCCTGAAGAATCAGGTCGCGACCTTCGTGTCCTTCGCGTCCTTCTTCAGGCATCGCCCGATCTCGCGGACGGCCTGGCGCAGGCGGTGCTCGTTCTCGACGATCGCCAGGCGCAGGTAGCCTTCGCCGTCTTCGCCGAAACCCCGGCCCGGGCTGACGGCCACCCCCGCCTCTTCCAGCAGCATCATCGAAAAGTCGATCGAACCCATCCGCGCCCAGGGCTCGGGGATTTTCGACCACAGAAACATGCCGGCCCGCGGACGGTCGATTTCCCACCCCAGCCGCTCCAGGCCGTCGCACAGCGCGTCGCGCCGCACCTGATACTCGGCAGCCAGCCCTTCGATCGCCGCGTCGCAGTGCCGCATGGCAATGATCGCCGCGATCTGGATCGGCTGGAAAATGCCGTAGTCGTAGTACCCCTTGATCGTCGCCAGCGCCCGGACCATTTCCGAATTGCCGGCGCAAAAACCGATCCGCCAGCCGGCCATGCTGTAGCTTTTGCTCATCGTGGTGAATTCGACACCCACGTCGATCGCGCCCGGCGTCGCCAGGAAACTGGGTGCCTGATAGCCGTCGTAGCAGATGTCGGCGTAGGCGAAATCGCTGATGACGAGGAATTCGTATTTTTTCGCCAGGCGCACGAGCTCGACGAAAAAGTCCTGTTCGATGCAGGTCGCCGTCGGGTTGTGCGGGAAGTTGGCGATCACCACCTTGGGGCGCGGATAAAGGTGCTCGCAGGTGTAGGCGATGTTCTCGAGGTACTTCGCCGGATCGCGCACGTCGAGTGCGATGACGTTGCCCGAAGCCAGCACGACGGCGTACACGTGAATCGGAAACGACGGAGCGGGCACGATCGCCGTGTCCCCCGGACCCAGGAGCGCCAGGCACATGTGGCTGAAACCCTCTTTCGAGCCGATCGTGGCGATGACTTCATTTGCCGGGTCGAGCCGCACGCCGTACCGCTTCCAGTACCGGGCCGAGACTTCCTTTCGCAGGTTGGCGATGCCGGTCGAAACGGAATAGCGGTGATTGCGCGGGTCTTTGACCGCCTCGGCAAGCTTTTCACAGACGATCGGGTCGGGCGGATCGGTGGGGTTCCCCATCCCCAGGTCGATCACGTCGACGCCGGCCACTCGCTTCTCGTACTTGACCTTGTTGATTTTGGCAAAGAGATACGGTGGCAAGCGCTGCAAGCGCTCGGCCACCGGGATCGAGAAGGGATTGTCGGACTGAGGTGTTTCGGATTCGCTGCGCATGTGCCGATTGTACGCGTTCCGAGGCACTTCGCAAAGACGAACGATTGCTCCTCAACCGTACTGGAACTGTACTGGGGCATCCGTCTTCTGAGGGTCTGGCTCTCACCCCCGCCGCATCCAAAAGAATTCAGTCGCGGCACGCACTGAAGCCTCAAGCTTCAATGCCCCCCAAAAAACGGATGCGCCCCGGTCTCGCTGCCACCAACGGATGATCAGTGGTCCTTCTCGGACGGAATTCGCAGCGAGATCCGTCCATCGATTGGCAGGGCATCAAGTTGGATGTTGAAACCCTGGCCATCGGAGTGGGGCCACGCCCCCCCGATGCGAGTCCAGATCCCCTTTTGGCCGTCGATGTTGCGGACCTGGTAGGCGATGTGGCTGGGAGCCTTTGAGGAGGTGGCGTTTGTCCCCGTGCCGTTGGTCCTGTTGCCGTTTGTCCTGTTGCCGTTTGACATGGTGGAGTTCATCAGCAGTCTCCTAAAGTGAGTGGAACCGGGAATTGATGGCCAACGCAACGGATCCATCGTTCGAGGTTGCTGGCAGCAGTCCGCGAATCGATGATCCAGGTAGTGTATACATACGTACATAGAAGTCAAGTGTACACTATAGGATTTCGACCGCTTTGTTCGTTGAGCAGGGGTGGAGACGACGGCAGCATCGGCCACGGGGGTTAGCCCGAAAGGGCCGCGAGCCACTTGGCTCCTTCGTCCCACAGCGCTTTGGCGGCGAAGATCGTGAGCAGCACAAAGGCAACCCACAGGAAGAAGTCCGAGACGCGCGAGGGCGCGACGCGCGGATCGGTCTTACGGTATCGCAGGTACACGGTCGCCCCGGCGATCACCGGCAGCGTGATCCCCTGAGCAAACCCGCCGAACGTGACCATCCCGCGCGGCTCGCCGACAACGAGATAAACCGACAGCGCCAGAAGCGGATAGAAGACGCAGAAGAACCGCACCAGCCGCCAGCGGGCATGCGCGTTTTCACAGCGGACGAATTTCGCCATGTTGAAGAAGTCGGACGACAACCGGCTGTGCCCGGCCGAAGCCACGTATAGCGTCTTGAACAGCACTGCCGAGCCGCCGATCAGAAACAGGCCCCACGTCCATTCGCCGAACACCTTGACGTACATGTTGGCCAATTGCCCCATCAGGTCTTTGCCGTGCGGGTGCATGTCTTCGCGGTGCAGTACGGTCGCTCCCAGGAAGTAGAACGAGACCGTGGCCAGCGTGAACACGACCATGCTCACCCAGGCGTCCAGGTGCATGACACGCATCCAGCCGTTCGCGCGGCGAGCCCAGGCGGGATCGCTGGACTGCGGTCCCACAAACCGCGCATACCCTTTTTCGAGGCACCAGTAGGGGTATGAGTACAGTTCGGCTGCACCGACCCCAGTCATGCCAAATACGGCAAACGCCTTTCCGATGGCGTCGGCTCGATATTTGATGTCCACGTCGGGCGGATACGAAAAATTGAAGCCGCTGATCAGGTCCGGCAACGAAATCGCATACTTCGCGGGAAGCGCGATGACGCAGGCGACGGTAATGAACGTGATCGAGACGACCAGAAACGTCGTTAACCGCTCGATCATCAGGTATCCGCCGCTGAGGAGCAGGGCCGCGGCCGCCAGGGCCGTCACGATCGCCCACGGGTGTTCGGGATGGTCGATCAAAACTCTGCCGATCGTCGACGATTCTCCTCCACAGACTTCCTTCGCCCATTGTCCGAAACCTGGAAATGCCAGATTCAGCGCCTGGCCGACCGAGCCGACCATCGCCCCCATCTGGGCGACCGTCGCCAGCAGCATGAAGAACCACCACCACACCTGCCAGTGGGCCCGCCAGCGCCAGCCGGGAAGCTCGTTGAGAAAGCCGAGCGTCGGCTTGCCCGACGAAATGGCGACGCGCCCCAATTCGATCTGGGCGAAGACCTTGATCACGCAACTGAACAGGATCAGCCACAGGAACATGAACCCCAGGTCGGCCCCGAGCGTCGTTGTGGCGATCAGCTCTCCCGAACCGACGATCGACCCGGCGAGAATGATCCCCGGCCCGATCTTGCGCAGCGCCTTCCACAGCGTCTCAGGAGGATCCTGAATCGCATCGGCAGGCATCGCATACGGATCGTAACTCGTCGCGTCGCTCATCAGGGCTCCACAGCGGGCTCGTGGAATTTGAAAGAGCAACCATCATGGCCCATCGCCGCGCGGCAGGCAAGGAACTGCGACGCGACCGGGCCGAATCGGCTGATCGTGCTTTGCGCTGCTGATCACCCGATCGGCCCTGTGGACAATTTGTCTCGAAGACAATTCAAGAACGCGAGACAAAATCACCACGGAATCTCGCAGCCCAGACGCAGATTGTGCGCATTTTCCAGCGCACAGCGGGCGGCCACGGCATCCTGCACGGCCAGGCCGACCGATTTGAACAGCGTGATTTCACGATCGTCCGCGCGGCCCGATTTTTGGCCAAGGACGATCTCGCCCAGCTCGGCGTGAATGTGTTCGCGGCCGATGAGACCGGCGTTCAGCGGCTGAATCAGGTCGCCGGCTTCGTCCCAGGCAGCATGGCGGCTGTCGACGACGACGCGTGAGCGCACGACGGTTTCCGCCGGGACCTCGCGGGCCTGCGGCGTGTAGGAGCCGACGGCGTTGATGTGAGTTCCCGGTGCGACGTGGATATCGTCGAAGACAGCGGTGGATGAGGTCGTCGTGGCGCAGATGACGTCGGCGTTATAAACCGCCTGCCGTGCCGAGGAGGCAGCTACGAGGCAAACTTTGCCGCCAGTCTGCACAGCCAATTCGCCAATCAGTTTTTCGACCTGCGAGGGCGTGCGGCTGTACACGCGGATTTCGGAAATCGGGCGTATCGCACAGACGGCTTCGAAGTGAGTGCGGGCCTGGACGCCCGACCCGAGAATCGCCACGACATGTGCATCGCGCCGCGCCAACTGGTCAGTGGCAGCGCCCGAGGCGGCGGCTGTGCGAATCGCGGTGAGCGCGGCCCCTTCGACCAGCGCCTGCGGCTGCCCGGTCGCCGGGTCGATGACGAGCACGGCCGCCTGAATCCGCGCCAGGACGCGCTCGGCATTGTTGTCGAACACCGACACGACTTTCACGGCCAGGGCTTCCAACTGCGCTTCGGCATCGCTAACGAACGACGGCATGATCAGGCTCACGCCGGCATGCTGCGGAACCGACAGATGCGTTCTCGCCGGTACCACAGCCCGCCCGCCGCTGTATGCGGCAAACGCCTGCTTCATGGCGTCAATGGCCTGCGGCATCGGCAACGCCCGGCGGACCTCGTCCGCATTGAGAATCAGCACGGTGTCGTGGTCTCCTGAATGGCAGTCAGTAATCGACTCGTTCCGACTCGCGCTGGCGAAGTCGGTCGAGGCAGAGACTCGACGGCACGGCGTTCCCAGGCAGAGCCTGGGAACGAGAATAATCACGGTCGGCATTGCACGCCGAATCGGCGTGGCTCATTCTATCTCGTTGAATCCGAAACTGCCTCGTTAAACGATGAAACTTGCACACAACTGACACACCATGAAAATCACCCGCATCCGGGCTTATCAGGTCGACCTGCCGTTGCACGAGGGCAGTTACAAATGGTCAGGGGGCAAGTCGGTTTCGGTCTTCGACAGCACCGTCGTCGCCGTTGAAACTGATGCCGGCATCACCGGGTATGGCGAGGTCTGTCCCCTCGGGCCGTTTTATCTGCCCGCCTACGCCCGCGGAGCGCGCACCGGCATCTCGGAACTGGGCCAGCACCTGCTCGGAGAAGATCCGACGCACCTCGTCTGTCTCAACCGGCGGATGGACGCCGCGCTGCAGGGGCACCCGTACGTGAAATCGGCGATTGACATGGCCTGCTGGGACATTCTCGGCCAGGCGACCGGCCAGCCGGTATGTGTCTTGCTGGGGGGCCGGTTCGGCGAAGACTTCGGACTGTACCGCGCGATCTCCCAGGAATCTCCCGACGCCATGGCCGGCAAAGTCGCGGGTTATCGTGCCGAGGGCTACCGCCGCTTCCAGCTCAAAGTCGGCGGCGATCCGCACGTCGATATCGAGCGGATCCGCGCGGCGGCCGCAAAGCTCGAGCCGGGCGACCGCCTGATTGCCGACGCCAACACCGGCTGGCTGATGCACGACGCACTGCGCGTGGTGCGCGCGGTGCGCGACGTCGACGTGTACATCGAGCAGCCCTGCCGCACCTACGAGGAGTGCCTGACGATCCGTCAGCATTGCGACCATCCGTTCGTGCTCGACGAGAACATCGATTCGCTCGATGTGCTGCTGCGCGGCCACGCCGACCGGGCGATGGACGTGGTGAACATCAAAATCAGCAAGTTCGGCGGATTGACCAAAGCCCGGCAGGCGCGCGACCTGTGCGCGTCGCTGGGAATTGCCATGACGATCGAAGACAGTTGGGGCGGTGACATCGTGACGGCGGCGATCGCCCACCTGGCCCACAGCACTCCCACCGAACTGCTCTTCACGACGACCGATTTCAACAGCTACGTCACGGTCAGCATCGCCGAAGGCGCCCCGCGACGTGTCAGCGGCCGAATGGCTGCCAGTCGTGAACCCGGATTGGGCATCAAACCCAGGATAGAAGTCCTGGGAAAACCCGTTGTGGAAGTTGGCTGACGAGCGCACTCGATCGAGTGAGCCGCGGGGAGATCGTCCAGCATTCTGACAGTGCTCTCCAAGTGACACGGGGACGATTGCGACCCGTTTTCAGGACCCCTGCCGGTTCATCCGGCAGGTGAACGAGATTGAACAGCTAGGCTATGGGCACCGGCGACCGCCAAGACCCCTGCCGGCTTGTCCGGCAGGGGTCGGACAGTACGTCGCTGATTTGCGCGGCGATCGGTGTGCGTCGACCTCTGGAACAGACTGCAATCGCGATTCGTTTCTCGATACGATAACACTCTGTCTCCCATCCACGCCTCCCGGAGTCGCTGTTCGATGCCGTCTTCTGCACCTGCCGTCGCGGATCGGGTCGCTCACTTCATCGGTGGCCGGCAGTGCCACAGCCAGGCGCCTCAGGCGGCCGAGGTCTGCAATCCGGCAACGGGGGACGTGCTCTCGGTGACCCCTGCCGCCGGAGCCGAAGAGGTGGCGACCGCGGTCGAGGCGGCCCGCGCCGCGTTTCCCGGCTGGTCGGCGACGCCGGTCACGCAGCGGGCCAAAATCCTGTTTTGCTGCCGGCAGGTCTTGCACGACCATGCCGAAGAACTGGCGCGACTCATTTGCCTGGAGAATGGCAAGACGCTGGACGAAGCTCGCGGCGACGTGACGCGCGGGCTGGAGGTTCTCGATTTCGCGTGCCATATTCCGCATCTTCTGAAAGGGGAATGCCTGTCGGACGTGGCCGAGCAGCTTGACGGTATGACCAGCCGCGAGCCCCTGGGTGTCTGCGCCGGCATCACTCCCTTCAACTTTCCCGTGATGGTGCCGATGTGGATGGTGCCGCTCGCTGTGGCCTGCGGCAATACGTTCGTCCTCAAACCCAGCCCCAAGGTGCCATTCTCGGCCAATCGCCTGGCCGAGCTGTTCTGCGAAGGCGGCCTGCCCGAAGGCGTGTTTAACGTAGTCCACGGCGGGCGCGAGGCGGTCGCCGCGCTGTGCGAACATCGCGATGTGCGTGCGGTCAGTTTCGTGGGGTCGACGCCTGCAGCACGCTGGGTCTACGAAACGGCGGCGCGGCACGGCAAGCGCGTGCAATCGGCCGGCGGTGCAAAGAACGTGCTGCTCGTGATGCCCGATGCCGACTGGGATTCGACAATCCGCGCGATCATGGGCTCGGCGTTCGGCTGCGCGGGCCAGCGGTGCATGGCGGGCTCTTTGCTGATGGGCGTGGGCGCTGCCGCGCAGCCGCTGCGCGAACGAGTTTCCGCTGCGGCCGCCGCGCTGACGCTGGGAAGCTCGCTGGAAGACCCTACGATCGGCATGGGTCCGGTGATCGACCGGGCGGCGCGCGACAGGCTGTTCGGCGCGATCGACCGGGCCGATCACGAAGGCCTGCCGCTGCTGTGCGACGGCCGGTCGCGTGTTCCGCAGCGGGGGTTTTTCGTAGGCCCCACGATTTTCGATCACGTCACCCCGGACCGGGCCATGTTCCGCGAAGAGCTGTTCGGTCCGGTGGTGGCACTCGCGGAGCCAGCGTCGCTGGGGGAAGCCATCGACTGGCTGAACCGGCTGCCGTACGGCAACGGGGCCACAATCTTCACCAGCAGCGGCGCCGCGGCCCGCGAATTCGCCCGCCGGATCAGTTGTGGGATGGTGGGGATCAACGTCGGGGTGCCGGCGCCCATGGCCGTCTTCCCGTTCTGCGGCTGGGGCGATTCGTTCTTCGGCGATCTGCACGTGCAGGGCATGGAAGGCGTCCAGTTCTTCACGCGCCAAAAAATCGTGTTGTCGCGCTGGGACCAGGGATACATCCGCCGTCAGGGTTGGTAGTCAGGAGCATTAAGCAAATGGCATTTATCAATATCCAGGAATACCAGCCGATCGAACCGGTGCCGGGTTGCCGGATGCGGACGCCGTTCGGCGAGCACCTGATGCTCTCGTACCTGGAAATGGACGACGGAGCCGTGGTGCCGTTGCACTCACATCCGCACGAACAGGGGGGCATGCTTCTGAAGGGGAAGCTCGAGCTGACGATCGGCGACGAAACGCGCACAGTCGAGGCGGGCGCCATGTTCCTGATTCCGCCCAACGTGCCTCACAAGGCCGTGGCCGTCGGTGGGCCGGTGCTCGTGCTCGACGTCTTCAGCCCGGTGCGCGAAGACTATGCCGAGTTGACGAATCGGTACATTCCGAAGGTGTGATGGCGACTACAGATACCGCATCCGCTTCTGCATATCGACGTTCACGCTCTGGTAGCGGCGCGTCAGATTGCCGGGGTTGAACTGCTGCATGCGGACTTCTTCCAGATCGTCGGCACCGATCGCATTCGTGAAGATTGGCAGCAGGTACTCGATCCCCAGCTTGGAAGGCTGGAAGCGGTGCGCGTCGTACAGCGAATGGTGCATCCGCCGCGGGTGAATGATTCCCCATTGATCGCGGAGCTTGTTGGCGGTGATCGAATCCACGAAGAACCCGCGCCCGGCCGTCCATTGCAGGGTCACGATGCAGTTATTGAACCCCTCGACGAGGATCTCGACGGCCTTTCCGCCCAGTTGCGCGGCGTGAAACCGGTCGAACAGAATCGGACGGCCGCCGCGCTGCGTGTGACCCAGTTTACGAGTGAAGATCGCGGAATCGGCCGATTCGTTACGGCGCTTGCCGACGAAATATTCGTCGCCGATCGACTTGGCGAGCATTTGTTTGAGGTGCTCTGCGGCACCGCTGAAGATGACATTTCCCGCGGGGTCGGTGCTCTTCGAGATGGCCCCCAGCGAGTGCCCCCGCTCGTCGACCACTCCTTCCCCCACGACCATCACCACGTGCTTCTGCAATTCGTACAGCTCGCGCACGCGCGACTCGAGCCGCGGATAGTTGACCGGCACCTCGGGAATCAGAATGATGTCGGGTTGCCCGTACGCAGAACCCAGTGCGATGTATCCCGAATCGCGCCCCATGACTTCGATGATGGCGATGCGGCGGTGGCTTTCGGCCGTTGTGCGAATTCGCTGAATGCCCGATGCGGCGGCGACGTACACGGCCGTCGCGTACCCCGGCGTGGCGTAATTGATCATCTCTTCCAGCTCGACATCGGGCCGGCCCGGCAGTTTGCGATACAGAAACTTGCCAGATTGCGCCGGCTCACGGAGCCATTCGGTGGCTTCCTCGGCGTAGTTCAGGCCGAGATCGTTGTCGATCGTCTTGGGAGCCAGCACGGTCGGAAAGCACTGCGACAGCGGCTGCATCCCGTTGATCGTGCCGTCTCCGCCGATGCAGATCAGCCCTTCAATCCCCAGCGAGTGCAACCGGCCGGCGACTTCCTGGACGGTCGCCGTGTCGTCGGCGTGGATGTACGTTCGCGACGCGCCCAGAATCGAACCGCCGGCGCACGGGTTGAGCTCGGGGATCGTGGAGAACAGCGGATTGAGGTGCACGTGCGGGACGCGAGGATTGAGCATCCCCGAAAAACCCTTGATGATCCCGTACACTTCGATCTTCAGCGCGTTGGCGCGAACGACCGCTCCGTGGATCGTCGCGTTGAGCGCCGGGGTGTCTCCTCCGGCCGTGAGAATGCCGATGCGGCGCATGGTTTCGTTCCTCTTGAGTCTAACCCGAAAAAGTCTTATACCACGAAGATCGCGGAAACGGCAGAGGAGCACGCTTTGCCATGCTGACCGGGGAGGTGGATCGATGAAGTTCGTCATTGGATGCACGTGTTCGGCCCTGCTGGGGGCATTGATGGCCGTGGCCCTCTGGGAATCGCGCCCCGGTCCCAGCGTCGCCGAGGCGCAAGGTCCACGGCTGACCCCCTCGACCTCTCCCGAACCCGCGAAAAAACCGGCTGCGCGCGAACCGGGTTCGCGTCCCCCGCACGCGGCGGGCCTGGGGACGTCGCTCGGTCCCGACGAGCTGTCGCAGGATGAGCAGATCAACATCGACGTCTATGAAAGCTGCAATCGCAGCGTCGTCAACATCACGACGAAGGGCGTGCGGGCTGAAGGGTTCTTCATGCTCGAAGTCCCCACTGAAGGGGCCGGTTCGGGAAGCGTGATCGACAAAACAGGACACATCCTCACGAACAATCACGTCATCGACGGCGCCCGGCAGGTGACGGTGACGCTGTTCGACGGCAAGTCGTATGAAGCGCGTTATGTCGGGGCCGATCCGATCAACGACGTCGCCGTCATTAAGGTCGAAGCCCCGATCGAATCACTGCACCCCGTCGTGTTCGGAGATTCGCGGAACCTCAAGGTCGGGATGCGGGTGTTCGCGATCGGCAACCCGTTCGGCCTGGAGCGCACACTGACCACGGGAATAGTTTCGAGCCTGAATCGCGCGCTGCAGATACACGAGCACCGTACCGTCAAGTCGATCATCCAGATCGACGCCGCCATCAACCCCGGAAATTCGGGGGGGCCGCTGCTCGATTCTCACGCCCGCCTGATCGGCATGAACACGGCAATCGCCACCCGCACCGGGCAGAGCTCGGGCGTGGGCTTTGCGATTCCCGCCGGGCTGATTGCGAGAATCGTGCCGCAATTGATCGAGAAAGGACGCGTTATCCGTCCCGAAGTCGGCATCTCGAAGGTGTTCGAAAC
>JACQFH010000531.1 GCA_016200145.1 Planctomycetia bacterium
CCGCGAGAGATTGCCGCGACAAGTGCGCGTGGGACCGGTCAGATTCAGCATCGCGAGTCCTTGGGGATCCGTTCCGTGATTCACGATCGTGCGACCATTAAATCACGTCCCGCATCGCGCGACAAGATGAATAAGCGCCTGTTTATTTGAATTTCGGTAGGACGCGAAGAGGCAAGCACGAGGCGAGTCGAAATCGCACGGCAACTCAGCAAAACACGCGCCCCCTTCTTTTTCCGCATTCCGCATTCCGAACTCCGCACTTGAAATCACTTGCCGCCCATCTCGCGGTAGACGAAATCGAGATTCTCCACGCGGCTGCTGACGGGGACACCGGTCCACTCTTTGTACCACGGGAAGTCGATCGTCTTCTTGACGTCGGCCAGCGACGTCCCTTTGCCGATCGCCGCGCTCATGTACTCCCGCAGCTCGACAAAATAGCGCCGCTGCTTGTCGATCAGCGTGATGTCGCTCATTTCGCCGTGGCCGGGGCAGATCTTCTTGATCGGCAACTTGCGCATCTCGGTCAGCGCGCCGATCCAGCTTTCGGTGTTGCCGTCTCCCGTGTAATTGAACGGGCCGTTGAGGCAACTGTCGCCGGTGAACAGGATCCCCTGCTTCGGCAGCCAGGCGATCGCGTCCCCCTTCGTGTGGCCGTGCGCGAAGTGAATCAACTCCACGCGCTGCTTCGAGTCTTCGATGATCATCTTCTTCGGGAAATAGAGCGCCGGAAGCTGGTAGGTCAGCTTGCCGTACTCGGCGGATTTCTCGGTCTTCAGTTTTTCGAACGAGGGCTGCCCCTTGGTGAGGAACTCGTCGCGGGCGTTTTCCGACGCGATCGCCGTGGCGCCGATCTTGTGGAACACCGGGTTGCCGTCGGCGTGATCGCCGTGGTAGTGGGTGTCGAACACGTAGCGGATCGGCTTGTCGGTCGTCTTGCGGATCAGCGGAATGATCTCTTCGGCCTGGTTGGGAAAGTTGGCGTCGATCACCAGCACGAAGTCGTCGAAAATGACCCAGCCCTGGTTGCAGCCGATGAACGTGGGCTCCCATTTCGTCTTGCGGAACCAGACACCCGGCGCGATCTCGGTGACGGTCGTCTCCGTCGGAACAAACCAGCCCGACGAGTACCCGCCGGCAGCGAAGACGATCAGCACAGTCAACAGGCCCACGACCGGACGATTTCGCAGCTTCGGCATATGAATTTGCTCCTGAAAGCGTGATCCCGTAGATGATAGCGGTCGGCAACAATCGCGATGCGACAAAGAATCGGCCCCCACGCTGGAAATGTCAACCGCGGACCCGTTTGCAACCCACGCGCGTCACCCGCCTCGTCCCCCTTCGTAAGGGGGGCCAGGGGAGTGTCGTTTACCTCCATCAACCCAACACCTGCAGACTCCTTACGGAAGTTCCGAATGGGATGCGTTATATCTCAGGCGCCGACTTCGCCTATTCCGGAAGTCTCGGCGTAGAACGAAAGTCGGTTGGACGCTCAGTCATGCGAACCATCGAATCAAACCGGACGCTCGAGCGGGACCTGGTACGATTGCTGAAGGGCTTGATCGCCGCCGCGCCGATTTGTCTGGCGTCGCTTGTATCTTGCTGCGCCGCAGTCGTTATCGCCGTGGACCAGGTCACGTCGCGCGCGGGTGGCAGCGACTGGTCGTTTGCCTTGAATTGCGGATTGTGGATCGGTGCACCGGCGTCGTTCGTTGTTTCCCTTTGCGCCCTGTCCGTCCCACGTGATTTGAAGCTCCGAGTCCTGCTGGGGGGCGGCGTGATCACCGGCCTGCTGGCGGCGTGGTACCTCTATCGAATGATGGAAGCAATGGCGGCGTGTTAGGCTGTCGAAGCGAACCGCGGGGATCTAATCAGGCGCCGGTTGACTGATCCCGCCCGGCACGCGAGACCTACAAGCGGCTCGCTCACTTGCCGACGGCGTAGAACCAGGGGAGGTCGAGCGATTCGACGTCGACGATCTGCCGCTCGGATTGCAATTCGGGGTGGTCGTCGAAACTCTCGAGTGTCAGTTCGATGGTTTGCCCGGCGCGGAATTTTGCGTCAGCCACAACCGCTTTGTCGAGAATTCCCCATTGCGCGACGAGCAATTCGCGGCCATCGAATTCCCCCTGCAGGACTTTCTCGACGCGGTAGCGATTGACGATCAGGGCCCGGCGGTAAGGGACAATCGTCCGCGGATCCGGAATCTGTGAGACTTCGAGGCACTTTGCCCGGATCCGCAGTCGTTCGGCCGGCAGGCGATTGTCGAGGCGGGCCGAGAACAGTTCGTAGTGCCGGGAGGCTTCGTCGGCCATCAGGGCCCGATTATAAATGGAGATCCCCTCCAGCCGGCCCGACCAGTTGTATTTGCCGGTGAACTCGTCGCCGAACACGAGCTGCTGGCCCGCCCAGCCGCCAAAATCTCCCTGCACTTTCGCGGACAAAGGGACCGGCTGGCCATCGAGAAAACAAGCCAGCGTGCCCGCGGCGTACGTAACGATCACGTGCTGTAACTTCCCGGGCGCGACCTTGCCGAGTTTCGCCGTCGCCATCCCGCCGGGTTTCAAATTGATTTCAAACACCAGCGACTCGTGATCCTGCATCAGCAGAAAATTGCGGGCATTGGGATTGGACGAACAGGCAACGATTCGCGCCGGGCCCGATTGATCGGCCCGAAGGGATGTGACTGCGGCTTCGATCGTCAGCGCGTTGGTCTTCTTGCAGGCTTCGAGCAGATCGGCGCCGGCCCGCTCGGCGACAAACGAGCCGCCGGTGCAGTCGAGGTCGAAGTAGCGGTTGTATCGGGCCTTGCCGCGGGCTTCGACCCGGCAGGCTTTCGGCTCGGCCCCCTCGGCCCCGGCGATCATGTTTTCATCGGCAGCATTGTCCCACAGAAAAACGAGCCCCGCCGTCGAGCCTGGCCAGCGGTCGGCCACCGTCGTTTCGGCCGGAGCCAGTTTGAAGACGTCCGCAGCGATCTCAGACTTCTCGCCGCCGGCGATCCACGCGTCGGGGTGGAAGTCGCCGCGGGTGTTGTGAGTGACCTGCGCCCAGCCCTCCACCTGCCGATAGTCTTCGCTGAACCGGCCGACGTAAACTTCGACTTCGGGCCCGCCGCCGCCGATCACGTTGGTGTTCGTCTTCACCTTGTAGGGGCCGGTCATCGCAAAATGCCGGACATGATTCGACCAGCGCGGATGGAAGACTTCGTGGCCGCCGATTCCCGGCGCGGTGTTGAGGGAAACCTTCCAGCCCGCTGCCGACTCGCGGGGATAGAAATAGACATTGCGGTGCGGACCGTCGAACACCCAGCACAGGCCGCTGTTGTCGGGGGCCAGCGACGCCCAGCAGCCGTCGGCACGTTTGCGCGTCGTGCGCTTGACGAGGTCGGCGGTGCCGCCATGAGGCCACGGAAATTCGCCTGCTGCGAATTTGCCGTCGGCCGACAACTGGAAATTGTCGGGGCTGATTTCGGACTTGTCCCACACCGGCTCCCAGCGCGCGGGGCCGTCGAGCGGCATGCGCTTAAGCGCCTTGAAGTTGATGCTGTTGTGCTTGCCGACCTGCGTGCAGGCGTAGACCCAAGTTTCCCCGGACTCGGGATCAGCCCAGACCTCGACGGCAAACCCGGCTCCCAGGCGGCGCTTGCCGGTGCCGTCCCAGTTGACGACGAACACGTCTTTGCTGAAGCGGTCGGAGTAGACGACGCGCTTGCCATCGGGCGTGAGCAGCGGCTTGGCGTAGTTCTGCACGTCGTTCAAGATTGGCCGTTCGCCGCGCCCGTCCTGGCTGTCGAGCCCCATCAGCTTGAGCTCGCGACCGAGGGCCAGCGTGTCGATGTTGGCCGCACTCTGATCCTGGACCCAGACGACGCGGGTGTGAGCGCCGGTGAGGGCAGCCAGTTCGCGACAGGCAACGCTTTGAGCGTGCGCAATGTCGGAGGAATACGAAGCCACGACAGCAGCCGCCAACCAAACAGCAGGCAAGCCGGGAGTCAGTCGCGTGGACATCGCGTTTATCTGCCCATCGTGTGAATGGCGGAGAAGCGCTTGCAAGACCCCTGCCGGTTCATCCGGCAGGTGAATGAGATTATTCAGCTAGGCGGCCGACACCTCAACCGACAAGACCCCTGCCGGCTTGCCGGCAGGTGAATCAGATTTCGTGGCTAATACCATAGCGAAGAAATCTCATTCACCTGCCACACGAGGTGGCAGGGGTCTTGACCGGGCCTCGAGTTCGGTATCTAGCAAACCAATCTTCTTCACCTGCCGGATAAACCGGCAGGGGTCGAGCACTGTGACATGCAATTGCCCCGGCCGCTTCCAAAAGCGGCCGGGGCACTGAGGCTGTGTTTCCGCAAATCCGCCCGTTCGCCGGATTACTTCTCAAACGTCGCCAGGAAGGCGCTGCGCTTGTTGACGGTCGACCAGGTGCGTTCCAGGTCTTTGCCGTCGTACGTCATGTTCAGCGTGTACGCGGCATGGGCGTTGTCGACTTTCGTGAGGGGCGGATAGATGACCGACTCGTTCGAGCAGACGCAGTCCCCCTTAGCGAGAGCCCGGGTTTCGATCCTCGACAACTTGCCGGCGGTGAACACGCCCTTGCCGGCGAGGTGGTCGTTCGTCAACGAGATCGGGGCTTCCTGTACTTTCACAACGTCCTTCGTCAGTGCAGGCGCGCTGTCCTTCACGAAGTGCAAAAGGGCCGCCTTCTGTTCGACGCTGGCTTTTTCATCGACGACGATCACGGCGGTGATCTTATCGGGGTTCACGTAGAAGGTGCCTCCCAGGCCGAGGGTGTAGTTGGCCTTGACAATCAGGGCCACGCCGAGTCCCGACAGGTCTTTCCCCTGCCATTTGCCCTCGTCGATCCGCCAGGCCATGACGGCCTCTTTGCCGGCGATGCCGATTTCGCCGTTGGCGAAACAGGGGCCCGTATAGACGTCGCACGTGCGGGCTTCGAGGTATTCGCCGGAAATTCCGCCAGCGAAGCAGTTAGAAACGGCGCCCAGCGCCACGACACATCCCACAACCAGTCCCAAACGTCGCATAATCTGTCTCCTCCCGTACGGGTCAAATGACGATGGCCAGCATGCAGTCAATTTTCGCAAGCCAGTGCCAGGAGGTCAAGCACGACTCAGTCGCAAGGTGCGAAATGCACGAAACCGTCTTGAGGAAGAAGTTGTCCACGGATTTCGCAGATTTCCACAGAAAAGTTCAACGCTGCGGCCTTCGTCAATCTGCGAAAATCTGAGCAATCTGTGGATCAAACAGCCATTATTCGCGGCCATTTGCGATCCGTGGGATTGCCACGCCCTCCGTGGGTTCAATCGTTTAGTCCCGAAATACAGGGCTAACAAGGAAAGCAGAAAAAAAACTAGCCACGGATGAAACACGGATTGAACACAGATCTACGAATTTCTGTTCGTATCCGTGTTTGATCCGTGTTCAATCCGTGGCTCAAATTCCCTCTTCGAATGAGTTTCGACTCGGCTTGCGGCCGCGCTACGTTTCTTCGTAGCAACTGCGGCCGGTGTGGCGGCAGACGCCGTCGCCGACGAGTTGGTCGTCGGGGCCGAAGATCCGCTGCGTCTTGGCGCACCAGAAATTGCCGTCGCCGGCCACTCGCTCGTTCTGTCCCAGTCCGTAGTTCAGGTACATCCCTTTGCAGCGCAGGCTGAGGCAGCGCTCACCCTGGGGCTCGACCACCGGCAGGCTTTGCTCGGCCAACTGACGCAATTCAATCGGGCTCATGACAGGGCTCCTTCCAGTTGACCGGCCGCACGCAGGATGGCGCGCTTCACGGCGGTGCGGGCGATTTGGACCTTGTACTCGTTCTCAGAGAGCGGCGTGGCGCGGGCCACGGCCGCGTCGCCGGCTGCCTGGGCCGCGCGCTCGTCGATCTCTTTGCCGACCAGCGCCGCCGAGGCGTCGAGCGAGACCCACGGCGTGGGGGCAACATGCCCCAGCACGACCCGCGCTTCGCGGACGACACCCCCTGAAGTTTCGAGGCAGACCGCGGCGGAGGCCAGCGGCCAGTCGAGACCTTCGAGCTGCAGCACGTCATACGTGGCGCTCACAACCTCCTGAGACGGCTCGGGAATGAGCACGTGCGTCAGAATCTGCCCGGGTTGGAGCACCGTCACTCCCTGCTCGGCCGACTTCGGCGAGACGTAGAAATACTCAAGCGGCATCTCAGAGACCTGGCCCGGTTCGGGGCCGGCGACGCGGGCGATGGCGCCCCAGGCAATCAGCGCCGGGGCGAACCGCGAAGCCGAAACGAATTTGGCCGGTCCGCGATTGCCCAGCACCGCGTGGAACTCGTTGCGCCCCTCGGCCGGCAGCGATTCGCCGTTCCGCTGGCCGAGCAGGCCGTAACCGCTGCGGTAGTACCAGCAGTTGGGGAGGTGGCACAGGTCGCCACCCAATGTTCCCATCGACTGGACCTGAATGCTGCGGATGCCGTCGGCCGCTTGCGCCAGCGACTGGTAGGGCGCCAGCAGCGGATGGACGAGAATCTCGTCGAGCGTCGTGAGCGCCCCCACGAGCAGGCCTCGTCCTGTTGCTGTCACACCCTGCATCGACCGGATGTTCTTGATATCGACCACGCGGCGGGGGGTGATGCAGTCGGCCCGCAGCAGGTTGAAGAGATCGGTTCCCCCGGCGAGGACCGCCGTATTGCCGCCGTGCGCCGACAGCAGACCGACAGCCTCGTCTTCGGTGCGGGGGCTGGCGTATTCAAACGAATTCATGCGTGAACTCCTTTCAGAGCGTCGAGAACGCGCTTGGGGGTGAACGGCAGAACGGGGACGCGAACGCCGGTCGCGTTGGCGACGGCGTTCGAGATGGCAGCTCCCGGTGCAATCACCGGCGGCTCGCCCAGCCCCACCACGCCGCGATCGTATTCGCTGTCGGGCTGGTACATGATCGCCACCAGCTCGCCCACGTCGCCGATCCGCGGCAGCTTGTAGTTCTGCAAGTCGGCGTTGATGTAACGGCCGGTCTTGTTGTCCATGATCCGTTCTTCGGACAGCGAGTAGGCGATCCCCATAATCAGCGCCCCCAGCACCTGGCTGCGGGCGGTGAGCTCGTCGAGAATCAATCCGCAATCCTGCACGCACACGAATTTGTGAATGCGGACGAGGCCCGTCTCGGTGTCGACCGACAGATCGACCATCTGCACGCCCCCCACCTGGTCGGCGGTCAGACCGTCTTTTTTGGGGCCTTCACCCTTCACTTCGAGCGGCATCTGGCCGAGCAGCGAACAGGCCTGCTTCCAGGTGCAGACCTTTTCTTTGCCCTTGAGGATGTCGCCACCCTTCGCGACGAGGCTGTCGGCCGACTCGATTTTGTACTTCTCGGCCACCTTGTCGAAAATCTGCCAGAGGGCTGTCTGACCGGCCCGACGATGCGCGCCGCAGACTCCACCGACCGTAATACTTCCTCCCGAGGCTCCCGAGGGAGGGTACTTGCTCGAACCGAGGTTCACTTTCACCCCGGCCAGCGGCAGGCCGAACGTTTCGGCGAGCGTAATGGCGATTACCGTGCGTGTGCCGGTGCCGATGTCCTGGCTGCCCAGGAACGATTCGACCGACCCGTCGGGGTGCACCTTGATGGTGCAGGTACAGGGGCCAGCGCCGCCACCCCAGCGGTGCAGCGCCATCCCCAACCCGCGTTTCACAGGGCCCTTGCCCCCTTCGCCGTGCGGGTGCCACTTCGCCTTCCAGTCGATCGCTTTGGCGGCGATCTCCATTTCGGCGGCGTAGACATCGGCCTTGTTCTGCAGGGTGTGCTTGAGGTTCTTCTTGAAGAACTCGTAGCTCCCCATCTTGAGCTTGGCCGCCAGGTCGTCCATCGCCGTCTGGGTCATCGCGCACAATTGCGGATGCGGTGGCGCACGCCAGGCACGGTTGGGACCTGAGTTGCACGAGATTCCGATCTGGGCCGCAGACCGGTTCGGAAAATCAAAGGGGTAAGGCAACTGGTTGACATCGACACCGCCGCCGCCGAAGCCCGCGGTCCCCCAGTGAATGCTGTCCCACGCCACGACTTCGCCGTCCGCGTTGGCAGCGATCGTCACATCGACGTATCCCGAAGGACGCGTGCCGCCGACTTTCAGTTCGGTCGCCCGGTCGAGCATCAAGCGCACTGGCTTGCCCGCTTCCTTGGCCATCTTGGCGCAGGCCACGCCCCATTCGTCGGCCTGAAACTTCGAACCGAATCCGCCCCCCTCGTAATCCGACGTGACCGTCACGTTGGCCGCGTCGATCCCGAGGGGCTCGGCGAACTGGCCGGCGGTTCCCGAGACGTTTTGCGTCGAGAGGTGGACGTCGAGGTCGTCGCCCTTCCATTCGCAATGCGAACCGTGCGGTTCCAGGCACATGTGGCTGATCGTCGCGACGCCGTAATAGCCGCGATGCACGACGGCAGCCGTCTTCAGAGCCGCTTCCACGTCTCCCTTGGCGTTCTTGCCCAGCCCCTTGGTGCGGTCGGCTTGCGCCGCCCGCACGATGTTCGCCTCGTCGACGAAAAACGGCTGGACTTCATATTCCACCTGCACCTGCTTGAGGGCGTCGTCGGCCTGCTCAGCCCGTTCGGCTGCGATCGCCACAATCAGCTCACCTTCCCAGCGGACGTCGTCGCCGACTTTCTTAAAGAGGTGCACCGCCTTCACGCCGGGCATTTTTTTGGCCGCGTCGACATCGATCTTCTTGATCTTGCCGGCGGCCAGCGTCGATGTCAGCAATTTGGCGAACAGGGTTCCCGCGGTATTGATGTCGGCGGTGTACTTCGCCTGGCCCGAAGCCTTGGCCACGCCGTCGAGACGGGGAATGTCTTTGCCGATCAGGGTATTTTCTGCACGGGCAGGCCATGCGAATTTGCGTTCCGCCATGATTACTTGCCTCCTTTCGCACATTCGAGCGCGGCGTGGGCCACGCCGTCGTAGGTGCCGCAACGGCAGATATTGCCCCCCAGCCCCTTGCGGATGTCTTCGAGCGTCGCCTTGGGCTTGGTGTTCAGAAAGGCCCGCGTGGCGACGACGAAACCCGGCGTGCAGTAGCCGCACTGGGTGGCGTCGTGCTTCACGAAGCACTTCACGACTTAGTCGACGTCTTTCCCGTCACCGAGGCCCTCAACCGTGGTGATCTTCTTGCCCTGGCACTCGACGGCAGTGCGGGCACAGGCGTAAACGGGCTTGCCGTCGATGATCACCGTGCACGCGCCGCAGTTGGTGGTCGTGCAGACCTCTTTGGCCCCGGTCAGGTTCAGGTCGTTGCGGAGCACGTCGAGCAGCGTCACCCGCGGCTCGACCGTCACCGTGTGCGATTTGCCGTTGATCTCGAGCTTGACCGGGCCCGGCTTGGCGGCCACGACGTTCGCGGCCTTCTTTTCTTGAGCGACCGATTCTTCGACGGCCGTGGCCACGGCCGTCGCGGCGACGGCGGCGCCCGAACCTTTCAGAAAATCGCGACGATTGAACCCCGGCCCGCTGCGGCCCGGTGTTCCCTGTGTGGATTCGTTCGCGTCTCGCATGGATGCTCCTCTCCCTGAAGAAATGAGTGCGAAACTCCCGTCCGCGGAAGATGGCGGTTGCTACGATCGTGTCGATTGTAACCACCGACGCCGCTGCCACAACTGAGCGCGAAATTTTTGTTGGCTGGAGTTCAGGCTTCAGCCTGTGCAACTAGGGGTGATTCACAGAATTGCATCCGTCGGGTGTGATTGAGCAAACAGCGGATGCAATATTTTGAGCGACCCGGCAAGAGCGCAGGCTGAAGCCTGAACTCCAGCACAGACTTGCGATCGGTCAAAACGGCGGTGATAATCATGGAATCTTGATGCGTCGCGACGACGCGGTTCTCCCGGTCGAAACTCTCCCGGCCTTCTGATGCTGAATCCACTCAACGGACTTGCCGGCGTCCCCCACCACAGGCGCGACTTCTTGCGCATCGGCGGGGGCCTGGCCGTAGCCGGATACGCGCTTCCCGAATGGATCGGCGCAGCGCGCGCGGGGGACATTCCGGGCGGAAAGTCGCTGGCGCGAGTCGGGCGGGCCAAATCGTGCATCCTGGTGTATCTGCTGGGGGGGCCGCCGCACCTCGACATGTTCGACCTGAAGCCGCTGGCGCCGGCCGAGATCCGCGGGCCGTTCCAGCCGATCGCCACGAACGTGCCGGGCATCGAAATCTGCGAGCACTTCCCTCGCTTGAGCCACATGGCCGATCAGTACGCGCTGTTGCGCTCGGTGAGCTTCCCGAACAGCAACCACACGCCGATGATCTACTACACGCTCACCGGCCGGCCGACTGAGATTCCCGAACTCGATAATGACGTTCGCCCGCCGCTGCGCAGCGACTTTCCGCACATCGGCTCGGTACTGTCGCGGATTCGCGAGGGAAGCAGCGCCATGCCAGGGTATGTGGCGCTGCCCGAGCTGGCCACGCGCTCCAGTACGCGTGGGGAATTCAATCGCGGTGCTCGATTGCCCCTGAGGGGCGGTTCGGCCGGGTTTCTGGGGGCACGGTACGACGCGCTCAATGTGAACGGCGACGCGGGCGGGCGCGACGCGGCCCCGGCGCTGATCCCGCCGGCTGAAGTCCCCGCCGAGCGATTCGAACGGCGGTCGGCCCTGCTCGAACTGCTGAATCGCCCCGCGACCGCCTCGCGCGACTTCGACGAAGTCAGGCAGCGCGCCGCGCTGCTCACGGGCGCCGCCTCGGGAGGCCCTCGCGCACCGTTCACACTCGAAGGCGAATCGCCGAAAACGCTCGAGCGGTATGGTGATCACCGGTTCGGGCGCTCGATGCTGATGGCGCGGCGGCTGGTGGAGGCGGGCGTGTCGCTCGTCGCCATCCATTTCAACGAGATGACCGTCTGCGACGGCTGGGACACACACAGCAAAAACTTCGAAGGGTTGCAGACCGAGCTCTTGCCAATGGTCGACCAGAGCCTGTCGGCCCTGATCGCCGACCTCGATCAGCGCGGCCGGCTCGACGAAACGGTGGTGCTGTGCCTGGGCGAATTCGGCCGCACTCCCAAGATCAACGCCAACGCTGGTCGCGACCATTGGGGACCGTGCTCGACGACGCTGGTCGCCGGAGGCGGATTGCGGACCGGCCAGGTGATCGGTGCGTCGGACAAAATCGGCGCCTATCCTCTCACCGAGCCAATCCTGCCTGTCGACGTCCATGCCACGATGTATCACGCGCTGGGCATCGACCCGCACCAGGTCATTCGCGACCCGCTCAATCGCCCGTTTGAGGTGTGCACCGGCAGTGTGATTCGGCAGCTCGTGTGAGAAGTGCGGAATGCGGAATTCGGAATACGCGTGCCGCGTGAACTGCACCCCGCATCCTATTCCGCATTCCGAATTCCGCATTTCGCATTTACCCTCCATCAACTCCCGACAATCCCCGCAACCCCGTGTCGCCTGCCACCGACTCTCTGCTGCGATTCGTCGGTATCGACGTGGGGAGCACCACTTCGAGCATGATGGTCGCCCGGGCGCGACTCGTCCGTAACTGCGTCACCGGGCGAAATGAGCTGGGGGACGTCGAGCCGTTGTTCCGACCGTCCCCCGTTTTCACGCCGTTCAATGGTGACGATCTCGACATCACGGCGCTCGAATCGTTGATCGACCGCTGGATTGCCGAAGCTGGCCTCGATCTTGAAGCAGTAGCCTCCGGTGGAGCGCTGGTGACAGGGCTGGCGGCCCGCGCCGAAAACGCGACCCGTGTGACCCAGCTTGTCAAGCAGCGATTCCGGCAGGCAATTGTCGCTACGGCAGACGATCCGTGCCTGGAATCGTGGCTGGCCTTCATCGGAAATTCGCTGGGACTGTCGCGTGCCGAGCCGCAGCGGCCGTTCATCAACCTCGACATCGGCGGCGGAACGACGAACATCGCCTGGGGACAGGCAGGCCAGGTGCGGCGGTGCGGCTGCTACTACGTCGGGGCGCGGCATGTGCAGGTCGAGCCAGGGACATATCATGTCCGCCGCCTGTCGGAATTCGGCCGCGACGTGTTACTGGCTCTTGGGATTCCCTCGCATGCCGGATACGAGTTGACCGACCGAGACATTGCTAAATGGTGTAACTTTTCAGTCGGCCTGCTCACGAACGTCGTCGGGGGACGGTCGCAGGTTGCCGATGACCAGTTGGCGCGACGGCTGTGCCAGGCCGAATTCGCGCCGCCTGCTGATGCAGGAAACGAGGACCCGGTCATCACGTTTTCGGGAGGCGTGGGAGAGTTGGCCTACCGCTGCGCTCGCGGCGAGCCGCTGCCGGGCACGACGGAATTCGGCGACCTGGGAATCGACCTGGCCCGGGCGCTGTGCGCCTCTCCCGCACTGGGGCGCGATCTGACGAGTCACGTTCCCTCAGGGATGGGGCGGGCGACGGTCCACGGACTGACAATTCACAGCACCGAAATCGCCGGCGCCACACTGTATCTCCCGCGCCCCGAATTGCTGCCATTATCCGATCTGCCGATCCTGGGGACGATCAGTGATTCGATGGGGGACGACGAATGGCGCGCCCTGCTCGGCCTGGCGGCGCGAGCCGGCGCGGGGGCTTGTTTGCGCGTCGACCAGCCGATTGCCGAAACCGCCAGCGTCAAACGGATCGGACAACGCCTGGCGGCGATTCTGGAATCGGTCAAACCGTCGCACCCGCTGGTCCTGCTGACGGCCGGTAATATCGGCAAGACGCTGGGGCAGTACGCGACGCGCTGGGGGGCACTTCCCGTAACGCTCGTCGTCATCGATGAAATCCCCGATCGCCCAGCCCATTTCGCCACGATCGGCAAACCCTCCGCCGGTCTCGTGCCTGTCTCATTCCACGGCATCGACGCAAATTGGGATCCAGTCGTTTAACCGCGCCCCGGGCACCGCCGCGAATAGCGGTGGTCGAAGCGCGTATCGCAGACAATCGGTTTTCCATTCGCAATTCGACGGAGTTTGAGAAGCCACGGATGAAACACGGATTGAACACGGATACGGGCGGCCTAACGTTGATCCGTGTTTCATCCGTGTTTCATCCGTGGCTCATTTCACCAGGGCTAAACGGAGTTGACCGCACCGATGAAATCTCGTTTGGATCAAACGGCCGTTTCGCCGGCTGACGCGCGCTCCGCTGGCGCGTCGCGGTTAAACGATGGGGCTGGTGATCGGATTTACGAGGGCCACGCGCAGGTCCATGACGTTAGTGTGGGTGGGGCCGGTTTTGATGAGTCCCCCGGCCTGCTCGAAGAAATGATAGGCGTCGTTGATTGCCAGGAAGGCCTGCGGATCGAGACCGAGCTGGCGCGCGTGCATAACAACGCGCGCGTCGGCGTACGCTCCCGCCGCGTCGGTGGGACCGTCTTCGCCGTCGGTTCCGCCAGAGAGCACGGCCACGTTCTGCATCCCGTCATCCCACAAGCGCGCAAGCGCCGCCAGCGCGAGCTGCTGGTTGCGGCCTCCCTTGCGCAGGCGATCGGTCTGCGCCAAGTGCACGACCGGTTCGCCGCCGCTCAAGATGCAGGCGGGCCGTCCTTTGGCCGTGCGCTGCGCCAGGCACTGCTCGGCTAATTCCTGACCCAATGCGGTGGCCTCCCCCTGGTTGGATGAGCCCAGCGATTGCACGGCATAGCCCAATTCCGCCGCCTTGCGCGTGGCAGCCGCGACAGCGACGGCGTTGTTTCCGATCACATGATTCTTGACTGTGACGGGCAGGCCGGACGAATTATGAGTGGAGCGCTCCAGCACGTCGAAGACAGCTTGGGGAACGGCCGGGGGTCGAGCGGCGAATTTGCGCAGCACGGCCAGTGCGTCGGCAGCGGTCGACGAATCGGCGACAGTCGGCCCCGAGGCGATCACATCCAGCGGATCGCCGACGACGTCGGAAATGATCAGGGTTTGCAGTTGGCCGGCACGGCAGGCCTGTGCGAGCTTCCCCCCTTTGATGCGCGACAGGTGCTTGCGAACGGTGTTGAGCTCGCCAATCGTAGCGCCCGAGTGCATCAGAAATCGCGTAACGGCCTGCTTGTCGGTCAGCGTGATTCCGGCTGCCGGCGCAGGAAGCAGCGCGCTGCCGCCGCCCGAGAGGAGGGCCAGGCACAGATCGGCGGCAGAAAGCTGCGAAACGATCTCCAGAATTCTTTCGGACCCGGCGACCCCCTCGACCGTCGGTTCGTTGATACCGGCCGGTCGGGCCGCGTGCAATACGATCTTTCGCAGCGGCCGCACGCAATCGGCGGGGACGTTGATCCAGCCGGTCACTTTGCGCTCGACGAACTCGGGCCCCAGAATGTCTTCGACAGCCCCCGCCATTCCGGCCCCGGCCTTGCCCGCCCCGACAACCGCGATCCGGTTCAAGTCCGCGACGGAAAACTGATCGCCGCAAACCGTCAGTACACCTGCCTGCAACTGCATCGCCGCCGCGATTAGCCGTTCGGCGCGCACCACATCCACCCCGGCCTTCCAGATCGCCAGGGCATCGCTCGAAAGTTTGTCCGCCAATTGCAGGTCGGGCATCACTCCAGAATAACCACGCGGCGGTCAGAGGAAAATTGCCAGCGTCGGAGGAGAACCACAAAAGACGCGAAAGACACGAAACTGAATCGGCGATCGTCGTTTTGCAAGTCGCGGGTCGGTTGGCATTCGAAGGCGGTTAAAACGGCCACGGATGAAACACGGATCAAACACGGATGAACACAATACCGGACAAGGAAGAGAAAGGTCAGGAATATGGAGGACAGGAAAATCGTCGTCCCGCCTGCCGTGCCGACTTGCAGCCGCAGGCCGAAAACCAATTTTCCTGTCCTCCATATTCCTGTCCCTTTCGTCCGTCCTGTTTTCGCGTCTTTCGCGTCTTTCGTGGTTCTCTTCCATTCGGGAGAATTCGACTCCGGCAGTCTTTATCCGTGGGATTGCCACGCCATCCGTGGGTCCTATGATGTGAGTCACCGAAGTAACCACCATCCCGTCAGAAGGGCTGTCGCCATGCGGATTGCGATCGGGGGGATTTCACATGAGACGAGCACGTTTGCCAAAACGCGGACGACGGTCGCCGATTTTGAAGACGGGTTTGGACTCTATCGCGGGGAGGAAATCATCGAACGGTTCCGCGGCGCGAATATCTGCACCGGCGGATTCATCGACGGCGCGGCCAAGCACGGTTTCGAGCTCGCGCCGCTGTTGTGGGGCTTCGCCTATCCCAGCGGGCTGATCAATGCCGCCGACTATGCGGCGCTTAAGGGAGAGTTTCTCGACCGGCTCCGCCAGGCGCAGGGCCAGCCGGGTGGCGTCGACGGCGTGCTGCTCGACCTGCACGGCGCGATGGTGGCCGAAGGGGTCGACGATGCCGACGGTGATCTGATTGCCGCGGTCCGCGAAGTCGTCGGGCCGAAGTGCCCGATCGTCGTCACGTTCGACCTGCACGGAAATCACAGCGAGCGGCGGATCGCGGCAGCCGACGCGTGCGTGAACTTCGACACGTATCCGCACGTCGACATGGCCGAGCGCGGTCGTGAGGCGGCCGACCTGAACGTGGGGACGCTGCGCGGCTCGATCCGCCCGGTGACGGCACTGCGGCGCATTCCGCTGTTCTGGGGTGTCGAGCGCCAGATTACGGCCCATCCTCCGATGGACGAGGTTCTGGAATTCGTGCACGCGATCGAGCAGCGACCTGGCGTCCTGTCGGTGAGCGTCGCAACCGGCTTCCCGTGGGCCGACATCCCCAACATGGGCCCCAGCGTCATCGCGGTGGCTGACGGCAACCGGGCACTGGCCAGCAGCATTGCCGGTGAAGTGGCCGACTGGATCTGGGAACGGCGCGAGACGTGGCGGCACGGCATTCAATCGGTCTCTGATGCACTCCGCGACGGCGAGGCGGCGGGCAAGCACCCCATCATCCTGGCGGACCACGCGGATAATACGGGGGGCGGCGCTCCGGGGGACTCGACCGAAATTCTGCAGACGTTCCTCGACAGGAAGCTCCGTGACGCAGTCATCCTCTACATTGTCGATTCCGAAGTTGTGGAACAGGCGCACGCCGCCGGCATCGGGGGACGCCTCAACACGCTGGTCGGCGGCAAGTCGGACCCGGTCCAGGGACCGCCGGTCCGCATGCAGGCCGTCGTCCGTGCGCTGTCCAACGGCGATTTCACTTACGACGGGCCGATGTACGCCGGCCTCACGGGAAACATGGGGCGCTCGGCCTGGCTCGAGCAGGACGGCGTGCATGTCGTCGTCGTGACGGCCCACGAGCAACCCCTGGGCCCGGCATTCGCTCGTACGCTCGGAATTCACTGCGAATCGCTGAAGTACATCGCCGTGAAGTCGGCCGTGCATTTCCGCTCGGGCTTCGAGCGGTTCGCCGGCAATATCTTCAACGTCGACGCCCGCGCGATCCACACCCACGACTTCGCCGCGCTCCCCTATCGCCGCCGCCCGGAGCCGATGTATCCGCTGGAGATGTAGCAGGCACACTCCGTGTGCCGTCGTTTTGTCGGTGCGGGATCGTAAATTCCAGATTACTTTACCCGACAGCCCGAAAAGCGGGAGCGACAGAAACGGCGATCCGAGCTACAATGGACTCCGAAGTCAACCGCCCGCCGACCGCCGACAAGGAGCCAGCCGCAATGTCATTGGAAAACCCGACCTGTCCAGAATGCAGCAATCGCGATCAGGTCACGAGCTACGTGGCTGACGAAAGGTCGCGACAGAAAACGCAACTCGATGGCGTGACCGTCAATACCTCTGAAGAGCGAGTCCAGAAGTGGTCGTGCACGCGTTGCGGGAGCAATTTCTCGACACCGGCGTGATCGGCCTATCATGGCGACTGTTAAAGAAATATCATTCCGTCTCTCGGGCAACTTCGCAGGAGGAGCATGGAATGGACGTTCGAACAAGAGATTGGGAGTGCGCGTGCGGCCATAAGTGGACTGCGCCGATCGAATTGAGTGACGCGATCAATCAGAACATCAAGGGCGAGAAAACTGTATTGTGCCCGAAATGCAATAAACGGCCGTTGTATGGGTCGCAGGCAAAAGAAAGATCCAAATGGATTTCGCCTTCCTCTGAGGCCGAGACAAAAGCCGTGAAGCCCACCTAGGCCCTCCCGACGAGCTCGGGGATGGGCTTGCCGTCCTGCAGGATCGGGATCGGCCGGCCGGCGAAATTCATGATCTGCACGCGCTCGGCGTCGATCCCCAGGTGCCGGTACAGCGTGGCGATGAAATCCTGCACGCCCAGGCGCCTCTGCACGGCGTTTTCGCCGCGCGCGTCGGTCGAACCGATCACCTGCCCCACCGGAATGCGGCCTCCGCTGAAAACGAACGACATGGCATTCGGCCAGTGATCGCGCCCCGGCTGGACGGTTCCAGCGGGGCCGCTGTAAAGCCCTTCTCCGCTGCTGGCGACGTACGAGATTTTCGGCGTGCGGCCGAAATCGCCGCCCAGCACAACCATAACGCGCTCGTCGAGCCCGCGCTGGTAGATGTCTTCGATCAGGCTGCTGACCGCCTGGTCGAGCAGCGGCGTACGGCCCTTCATGGCGTCGAAGATGTGATGATTCACAGCGTGGTCGTCCCAGCTTTGCGTGCGCCCGCAGAGCATTCCATTGAGCGTGACGCTCACCAACTCGACGCCCGCCTCGACGAGACGCCGCGCCAAGAGACACTGCTGTCCCCACCTGTTCCGGCCATACCGGTCGCGGAGGCGCGGGTCCTCGCCGGAAATATCGAATGCGTCACGTGCGGCCGTCCCGGCGAGAACGTTCCAGGCCTGCGCTTCGAACTGGTCGAGCGCTTCCATATTCTTGCCCGTGTCGACGTCGCGCCGCAGCCGGTCGAGCCCCACGCGCAGGCCGATCCGCTGTTTCAGCCGCGCAGCCCCATCGGCGTCTTTGATGCCAATGTTCGGTACGGCAAAATCCGGCGCGTTGGGATCGCCGTACACCGCAAACGGATCGTACGCCGGGCCGAGATACGCCGAGCCAAGATAAGGAATTGGATTGACCCCCACGTAATTCGGCAAATCGCGCGCGGGGTCATTGCGCAGGTAATTGGCGATCGTGAGCAGGTCGGGATCGTCGGGCTTCAGCCGGCGTCCCTGGAGCGGATGGCCGGTGAAGATCTGCTGGGGACCGTCGTCGTGGCAGAAGCCGGTGTGCACCAGCGATTTGAGCACTGTGAATTTGTCGGCGATGCCGGCCATTCGCGGCAACAGCTCACTGAACTGCAATCCCGGGATGCGCGTGTCGATCGACTCGAACGGGCCGCGGTATTCGCTGGGAGCATCGGGCTTGGGATCGAACGTCTCAATGTGGCTGGCCCCGCCGTGCAGCCAGACGACAATGATCGCCGAGCGCCGCCTTTCGCTTCTGCTTCCCGCGGTTGCACGCAGGCGGAATAAATCGGGCAAACTCAGCCCGGCGAACCCGGCCAGGCCCAGGCGCAGAAATTCTCGCCGCCTAACCGGACCTGCACAGCAACGACTATTAATAGGTTGCGCCATCAGCGAGCTGCGTGTGTCCCACCAGGAAACGCATCAACGGACGTTCATGCTACAGGATGGCGCGAAATGCTGCAATTCCGATTTAGGTCTCTTTACCCCGGGCGGCCAGCGCCGTCGGACCACCGCTTTTCGCGGCGGTCACCGGCTCCGGGTTAAACGAATCGAGGACGAACATTCTGCAAGGCTCGAGTGTCTCGCCTGCGCTCTAATTACTCCAGCATAAATTTCACCCACAGAATTATCGATGACTGCCGACACACCTCAGCGCCGACGTCGCATCGAACAGTTAGTGAAGAATCTGTTGCCGGGATGCACGGCTGCCTTCATGCCCGGCACGGACGGTGGATTGGCGTTTCGCATTCGGTCGAAGAATGGCCGTTTCCGCACCGGCATCATCAAGTTGTTGTCGCATCATCAGAAGGTCAGGCTTAACCGACATTGGCTACAGCGTCAGATTTCGGTTCACGAAGGGCCGAAGAGTCCCTGACCAATGGCGCACGTCAGCCGAACTGCGTCTGCGGCTCCAGCACGCCTTCATCGAGCAAGGCCTGTGCTTCCTGCCGCAACGAATCGCGCAGGCGGGCGAATTTGGCGGGGAGAACGCATTCCGAAATGCCATCGAGAAGGCAGAGCGCATAGCGGGGGCGCTTCTGCTCGCGGAGAACGATCGGCGCGAGCTTGAGTCGGGCCGCGGTCGATTGCGCCGGGAACCGGCGCACGAATTCTTCAAGCAAAGAAATCGATTCGGTCCACTGCTTCTCCGCGGTCAGCAGGTCGATCATTTGGCGCAGCTCGGGTTCGGGGAGTTCCCAGCGGGCGCGAAAGTGCTGTGATTTCGAATACACATTCAGTGCCGACATCCCGCGCTTGTGCAGCAGGTGCCTGCGAATCTCGATCAGCGCCTGATCGCGAGAGAGCACCTTCGGCAATTGTTCCACCGCGGGAAGCGCATCGACGTCGTATTTGTCGGACATCAGATTGACGGCGGCAGGCACGGTTTTGTCGCGGATCGAGCGACCGCCCCGTCCCGCCATCACGGCGAACAAATCCCAGTTCTCGCAATCGACCCAGTGTTTCTTCACCATCAAGACACCGACTGCCAGACCGAGCAGAGCTCCAGTCAGGTGCAGCACGGGCGTGCTGAGACGGAACCCGATGAGCCAGGCCACAAACAGGTCGGTGCCGATATACCAGCCCGCGAGCGACAGGATTGACAATTCGACCGTTCCCGATCGCCCCAACGTGGAGTAGTAGTTGAAGAACCACAAACACTCGATTTCATTCTCCGGCGCCCAGATCAGCGCGATCGCCATCAAACCATAAATCACTGCCGATGCGCCCAGCGAATGTCCCGATGATGCCCAGAGCAGCAGCGACTGCTCGAGCGAGCATTGAATGATTCCCAGCCCAAGATAAATCGCCAGGAAGCGCCACCAGCCGATCTTGCCTTCGACGACAAGCCCGAAGGTCCACAGGAAAATCATGTTTCCAATGAGGTGCAGAAACCCGGCGTGCATGAAATTGCTGGTCAGCCATTGCACGGGGTGAAGGCCATTGCCGTAGGCGAGGCTCCACGGCTCGACGCCGGCCGCGTCGCCCATGCCCGTCGCGAAAAACGCGGCCGTGTTGACACCAATCAAGCCGATCGTGACCCACGGGAAGTGATAGACCGGCGCATCGGTGCCGAGCGGTATGAGCATGACCGTGACCCGCACCCAGGAGGATTTTTGGAATCCGCAAAGGTGGTTAACGGTCGGTTGTCAGCGACGGATCAAAAAAAAACGCGAAGTCGCATTCTTTTCGATGCTGCCGCGGGCAGGTGCATCAGGGGCGATCCGCTCCGGCCATTTTCATTCGCATCTGTTCCACGATCCAGAAGACTGCGGGGCACTGCAAGGCGTTGTTCGAGTGGCTCATGACACGGGTGGCGAAATCCGGTTTGCCGGTGTGCGGGAATTCGCGGCAGACCGTCGGCCGGACTTCGTAGATCGTGCAGCGGTCGTCCGGCCCCAGAAACGGGCACGGCTTATTCTCGACCGCGTATCCGAAGTCGTCGTCCTTGATCACCATCAGGTACGTCGCGATGAAGCGATCGGCGGGCATTCCCAGATGCGCGGCGATCCGCTCGACGTCATCGGGCGTGAAGCGCACGCTCATCGTCTTGCAGCAGTTGGCGCAGCGCGTGCAATCGATGATCTGAAATGCCTGCGTATGCAACGGCGCCGCGATTTCGTCGGGCTCGACGCCGTCATCGGGGAATTTCAGGGAGCGCAGAAACTCGTAGTTGCGATCGTCGTGCTCGGCCGCGTTGCGGCGCCAGTCGTCCATTGCTGTGTCGTGCGGGTCCATGTCAAAGCTTCCAGTCTAACCCCATTTCGGCCAGTTGCGAACGGATCAGCTTGAGGTCCCAGATTTCGATCGTGTGTGTGCCGCTCGACAGGGCAAGTTTGCTGCCGTCGTGATCGAAGCACAGCCACCACAGGGGGCGGGCGGCGGGACGTTCCAGCGTGGCCAGAGTCCGGCCCGATGCGACGTCGAGCAGGCGGACGACGTGCCGCGACTCGCGCAGCACGGGCATCGCGGCGAGCGTGCCATCGGCCGTAAACGCCAGCGGTCCGGGCGCGGGGCGATCGCGCGCGATCCGATGCCCCTCTTGCCAGCCCTCGACCTTCCAGAATTGATAACCATCACTCGCTCCGATGACGAGCCAGGTTCCGGTGGGGCTGAACGCCACTGACTCTGCGCCGCTGGCTGCAATCTCTCGGAGAGTTTCTCGCGACTGCGCATCGACCATGCTCGCGCCCCGGGAATGCACGACTGCGACGAGTTTTCCGTCCGGACTGATCGCGCAATCGAGCGCCTGGCCGCGGGCCGAAATGAGCCTGGCTTCGGCGCCCGCAGCGCAGTCGGCGACAAAGGCCTGACCGAAGCGGCAATAAGCGGCACGGCTCGCGCGAGCGTCGAGCGACACCCGTTCGACCTGCCCCGTCGCCGCCAGCGTCGCAGACGCGCCGAACCGCACACCAGCAGCGGCTGCCGCATCGGCTTCGATCGGCAGCCGCTGCAGTCCCTGACTGCCGCTGATCACAACGCTGCGGTCATCGGGGCTGAAGAACGCCGACCAG
>JACQFH010000577.1 GCA_016200145.1 Planctomycetia bacterium
CGGCGCCCACGAAGAGGCCCTGATGGGGGTCAACACGTTTGCACAAGGTCTGACCGGCAAGGTGACCGTGCGCTTCCCGCAGGGCTGGGAAGTCGAGCCCAGTCAATGGCCGCTGCACTCGGCTGCAGGCGAGAAGTTCAAGTTCCCGATGACGCTGAAATTCCCGCAGGAAGCGTCGCTCGGTGACCTGCGCACGTCGGTTGATTTCGAAGTTTCGGCCGACCGCGAATACAAATTCAGCGTTTTTCTTCCGTACCGGCTGGGGATCGGCGACGTCGATTTGAAAGTCGTGTGGCGGAAGAAAGACGACGGACGGCTCGAAATCGAGCAATGGATTACGAACAATACCGAGCCCCTGGAAGTCCTCGAGTTCAACTGCAGCCTGTTCATTCCGGGCCAGGTTCGCCAGCGGCACTTCGTCACCCGACTGGGGAAGGGTGAAGACCAGCGGTTTTACTTCGTCCCGAATGCCGATGGGTTGCGAGGGAAGGAACTACGACTCAAGGCCGAGCAGGTCGATGGTCCGCGCGTATTGAACTACATCTGGAAGGTTGAGGATTGAGCCTGCGCCGCATGCGCGACGCGGCCCATGGGCTTGAGGATGCGCGCTGTTTGATGCGACGCTCGCTATCCTCTATCTTCTATCTTCTGTACTCGCTCATCACTTTTCGCACTTCTCTCTTCAGTCAAAAGCCGTGCCCTGCGTCGCCGACATCGCCGACTTCCTCGAGAGATTTTCTCCCCCGGCCCTGGCTGAGGACTGGGACAACGTCGGGCTGCTGGTAGGCGACCGGCAGCGAGACGTCGGCTCGATCATCACGTGCCTCACGCTGACGCCCGACGTGGCCCGCGAAGCCATCGACCGCAAGGCCGATTTGATCGTCGCCCACCATCCGATTCTGTTCAAGGCCGTCAAACGGATCACGACCGACACGGCCGAAGGTCGGATGCTGCTGGCGCTGCTGAGCGCGGGGATCGCCGTCTACAGTCCTCACACGGCCTACGACAGCGCCGACCGGGGCGTCAACCAGCAGCTTGCGGAGCTGCTGGGGCTGGCGGACATTGAAGCGCTCAGGAAACTGCCCGGGCCGCGCGAGTGCAAAATCGTGTGTTTCGTGCCTCGAGCGCACCTCGCGGTGGTGCAGGAAGCGCTCTGGACCGCGGGAGCGGGGACGATCGGCGAATACTCGAAGTGCAGTTTCGTCGTGGACGGAACCGGGAGTTTTGAAGGATCGGCCGCCTCAAACCCGGCCGTGGGACAAGCACAGCGTCTCGAACAGGTCGAAGAAGCCCGGCTGGAGGTAATCTGCCCCGAACGGCTGGTCCCCGAGGCGCTGCGCCGTTTGAAGGCTGCGCATCCGTACGAAGAGCCGGCCTGCGACGTGTACCCCCTGGCGGCGCGCGATTCGGCGGGAGGATCGGGGCGGATGGGGACGCTGCAATCGAGTGGTGGTAATTCACCTGTCGCACTGCGTGATTTTCTGGCGCTTGTCAGAGAGAAACTCGACGTGCGCGTCCTGCCTTTCGTGGGCGAATTGTCGCAGCCCGTTTCGCGGGTGGCGATCGCGTGCGGAGCCGGGGGCGAATTTCTGAATTCGGCGATCGCCGGACAATGCAACGTGCTTCTGACGGGTGAAGCGCGCTTCCACACGGCCCTCGAAGCACGGACCGCCGGAATTGCCCTCGTTCTGGCCGGTCACTTTGCAACCGAGCGTCCTGCGATGGAACATCTGGCTGCCGTCTTGGCACGCGCGTTTCCCCAGGCGCAGGTCTCGGCGAGCGATTCTGAGCGCGATCCGATACAATGGCGTGGTTAGGGATTCGTCTGCTGACAAATTCCCGCTCACTCACCATTCACCGGGGTTCCCGCTGGTCCACCCCGGCCACCCAATCGTCAAACACATGCAACGTCCGTCCGGCAGCACAATCACGCTTCGTGCCTTGAAGTTGAAATGCCCGCGGTGCGGCGAGGCGCCGATGTTCTGCGGGTTGTTTCGCATGCACGAGCGGTGCGCGAGCTGCCAATTCAAGTTTGAACGGGAGCCTGGATATTTTCTCGGGTCGATCTACGTCAATTACGGGATTACGGCGCTAATCATCACGGTTGGCTGGATCACGCTGCGATTTGGATACGACGTCGATCCAGAACTTCTGCTGATCGGCTTTCTGTTGTTCCTGCTCGTCTTCCAGACGCTGTTCTTTCGGTACGCCCGCGCCCTGTGGCTGGCGATGGATTGCCGGATCGACCCGGCCATCTATGCCGACCCCCCCATCGCTCCACCGGAGGAGACGCATGCACGACAGTGAGATCGTCAATGTCTATTGCGCCCGCAACCTGATCGAGGCCGAGTTCTTGAAGAACATTCTCGCCGACGCCGGAATCGAATCGCGTGTGATTGGTGATGCCGCCGTCATCCTGGCCGGAATGCTGCAAAATGACGAAGGGGTGCCGTGTCTCTGGGTGCGCCGGTCTGATGAGTCGCGAGCGCGCGGCATCCTGACCGATTTTGAACAACGCCGCAATGGACCACATTCCGACAACGACCCGCCCGCAACGTGGAAATGTTCAGCTTGCGGCGAGCTGGTCGACGACGAATTCGACCTGTGCTGGAATTGCCAGAATCCGAGATCGGCGTATTGACGCCTTACTGCACCTTGGACGCGTGCCTTGCTTGTCGCGGCGGAAGCGCGCGCGACGGAGGCTGCGCCGTCGGCGAATCGCCGAGCTGCGGCAGCCAGGGCCGCAGGAATTCCGGACGGTCGCTGCGGCCGCTGCGGCGGTAGTCGTTCCAGATGGCCGAAGCCGCCGTCAGATCGCGGCAGCCCGCGTCTTCGACGAGAAATCGGAAGACCAGTTCCGCCAGCCGTTTGAGCGCGATGCCGTTCGTCTTGCCACTGGCCGTGAACAGCCAGTCACTGAATCGCAAAAACGCTGCATAGGGTGATTCGCGGGCCCAGATCAACGGCACCGATTCCACGAAGTTGCCGCTGTTGGCGACCAGGTCCCAATAGCGTGCGAACCGGCGGAGCCGCTGCATCGTCGCATAGTCGATGAGCCTCGTCTGCAGGATCTCATAGGGGGGCGACGGGCTGTAGACCATTCCCCATTCCTGATCGTGGCGGACGATGGGCGTGCCGCGCAGCCGTTTGAGCATTCCAACCTGAATTTCCTGCGGGCCGATCCGCACCAGGCGGTCGAACCCGATTCCGAAGCTGTCGGCCGATTCGCCCGGCAGGCCGACGATCAGGTCGGCGTGGATGTGGACGCCGGTCTCCTCGCGAAGCCAGCAAAGATTGTCTTCG
This sequence comes from Planctomycetia bacterium, assembly GCA_016200145.1. Taxonomy (GTDB): domain Bacteria; phylum Planctomycetota; class Planctomycetia; order Planctomycetales; family Planctomycetaceae; genus JACQFH01. The sequence goes on from JACQFH010000577.1 coordinate 3,304, forward strand.
GCCCGGGCATTGTCCTGCCGACGGCTGATGAGAGCGGCAACGTCGTCGTTGAACGTCTGAATGCCCACCTCAAATTGCAGCATGCCTGCAGGAAACTGGCGAATCAAGTCTCGCAGCGCATCGGGAAGCCGGTCGGGAATCATCTCGAAGTGTAGAAACAGTCCCGGGCGCATCCGCTCCAGAAAGAACGAGAGAATGGCGCGGCTGACTTTCAAGTTGAGGTTGAATGTGCGGTCGACGAATTTGAATTGCTTCACTCCGCGGCGCAACAGCGATTCCATGGCCTCCAGAAACTCTTCCAGCGGCGCCTGCCGCACGGGAATGTCGAGCGACGACAGGCAAAACTCGCACTCATACGGGCAACCTCGCGAGGCCTCGACGTAAATGACGCGGTGGGCGATGTCGGTTGCCGTGTACAGGTCGTACGGCAGCCGCAAATCGCCAAATTGCGGCAGCACTGCCGGGATGATTTTCTGAGCCGGCACGAACGATGTGTCACCCCGACGGCTCGCATCGAGGATTTCCCGGCAAACCAGCGGGAATGTCAGATCGGCCTCGCCGGTGACGACGTAGTCGGCAAGCTGCGCGACTTCCTGGCGGTCGGTTTCATAACTGACTTCCGGACCGCCCACGACGACGGTGATCTCTGGGCGCACGCGCTTCAAATCGCCAACCAGCCGGGTCGATTCGGCAACGTTCCAGATGTAGACTCCCAGGCCGACGATTTTGGGGCGACGCGCGAGCAGCGACTCGAGGACGTCCACCGACCTCTGGCTGACGTCAAATTCGACGATCTCGGCCGACGGACGCAGGTCGCCGAGATTGGCGTGAAGGTAGCGCAATCCGAACGCAGCGTGGGCATACTTGGCGTTCAGTGTCGAGAGGACGATATCGGGCATGCCGACAGCATACGCGGCCGTGTTGCACGGCGGTAGGGCGCTATTCCCAGTTGTCGACCATGGCCTGAAGCGTCGCGGCCTCGATATCGGGACCTGACGGGGCGGCCGAAACCGCGCCGTCATCTTCGGCGGCGATCGCAGGCCCGACAGAGAGAGCATCAGGATCGGCCGTCGTGGAAACGGGCGCTGGCGTCCCCGGCTTACCGGCGGGGAGCTTCAGCAGGCGTTGCACCTTTTTCAGCAGGTCTTCCCGATTAAGGGTCGTCTTGATGACGTAGTCGTTGGCGCCCGACTGAATGGCAGCCAGCACGGTCTGCCGGCTGGCGTCGCTGGTCAGGATCATCACGGGGATTTTCGCCAGGGCCTGATGGGCCTGCATCGCCTGCAACGTACGCAGCCCGTCCCAGCCCGGCATCTGGATATCGACGATCGCCAGTTGCGGCGGGAATTCGAGTGCTTTGTAGTAGCCCTCGGCGCCGTCGCCGGCGACCGTGACCAGGTAATCGCGGCGCAGCATCGACGTAATCAGACTGCGGAAGAGCGGGTCGTCATCGACGACGAGCACGCGTGGTCTGGTAGCCATAGGGGTGAAGGATCGAAGATGCGATTGCCACAAATGGCAATAGAACGGGTGGCCCTCCCCGCAGAGACTGAAATCGGCTGAATCGACGCAAGTCTATGGAAAAAAATGTGCTTCGGTCGCCGAATCGCCACGAGAGGGCAGTGTTCGTGCCGAATCGTTCGACCCTTCTGACCGCGTCTGACCCCGCACGACCGTCGCACGCCGCGAAATCGGAACATCTCGCAGGGTGCGAATTCTCGCCCGTGTGCTCGCTGCCCGTGCAGTGCCCACGCCGCGCCGAGCGGCCAGGCCACATTGGGGCGTCGGTTGTCTCGAATTCATGCCAGGCCATACAATTGCGGCTGGCGTTCCACGGCTGCAGGCGGCATCCGTGCAGACCGCCGGGGAACCAATATGCCCACATTCGAATATTCGCGCTGGGACGGCACTCAAGATTTTTCACCACAGTCCGCCGACAGCGTTTTCGACCAGCTCAGCCAGTACCTGCTCGACTACGGCGACGAAGTCTTGCCGATGCTCGAACAGCTCGAGCACGAGCACCCCGACCTTCTCGAAAAGCTGATTCGCCAGGGCCTGATCGAGAAGGATGCGGAAGGAAAATTCCAGGTTACGCCGCGAGGCATCCACCGCATCGAGACTAGGGCTCTCGACGAGTTGTTCGACGTTTCGGCCCGCGACAAGATGGGTAAGCACGAAACCGACCTGCGCGGCGTGGGGCAGACGGTCCACGAAGAGTCGAAGCCTTATGAGTACGGCGATCCGGTTGCGAACCTGAATCTGCACGAGACGCTGCGCAACGCGCTCCACCGCCAGGGGGGCGGCTCGCCGATTCACATCACCGAAGACGACCTGGTGGTGCACGACACCGAATACCAGACCAGTTGCGCCACGGTCGTGCTGATCGACATGTCGGGCAGCATGGCCCGATACGGAAAGTATGGACAGGCGAAGAAGGTGGCGTTGAGCCTGGCGGCGCTCGTGCGCGGGCGGTACCAGGGCGATTTTCTGCAGTTCGTGGGGTTCTACACCTACGCCAGTCCGCTGTCCGAGCGGGAATTGCTGTACTCGGCCCCCAAGCCGGTGTCGATCTACGATTCGCGCGTCCATTTACGGGTCAATCTCGACAATCCGCGCGGGTTCGTCCCCGAGCACTTTACGAACATTCAGGCGGGACTGCAGTTTGCCCGCCGGATACTGCGCCGGCAGCCGGCGGTAAATCGGCAGATCATCACGATCACCGACGGCGAGCCACCTGGCGAGTTACGCCCTGATCGAAGATTACTTCTATCTGGGTCTGGTGAATTTCGTGGAACAGATGGCCGCCATCTCGGGGGGCGTCGCGGCGTATTGCAATGCCAGCGACCTCGGGAACATGGTGATCGACAGCTTCACCCGCGGCCGCCGCAAGCGCCGCCGCATCGGGTGACCCGGGGGTGCGAGACCGGCGATGATACGCACAATCCAACTGCCCGGCGCTTGCGGTTTTGCCTTGATACTTGCCCTGACGGTGTTCTTCGCGAATTGTCGCGAACTGCTCGCTGACGACTCCGCAGACATCGCGTTCTTCGAAAAGCGAATCCGCCCCGTCCTGGTTGAGCACTGCTACGCGTGCCACAGCGGCGGCGCGAAAATCAAAGGCGGATTGCGCCTCGACAGCCGCGACGGCTGGGCCCGCGGAGGCGATTCGGGCGACGTGCTCGTCCCCGGCAAGCCGGGCGAAAGCCTGCTGATCGAGGCGCTCCGATCAGAAGGCGACCTGAAAATGCCGCCGAAGGGAAAGTTGCCGGCGAACATCGTGGCCGACTTCGAGGAGTGGGTGAAACGCGGGGCGCCCGATCCGCGAAAACAGGCCGACGGCAAATCGCACGACGGAGCCAATTCGATTGCCGGGGGACGCGGGCACTGGGCTTACCGGCCGGTTGCAGAGCCGCCAATTCCCAAGGGGCGCGATACGGCCTGGGCGCGGACGTCGATCGATCGCTTCGTCCAGTCGCGGCTCGATGCCGAGGGACTGGCGCCGGGGCCGCCCGCCGATCGCGAAGTGCTGATCCGCCGGTTGTCGTTCGATCTCGTGGGTCTCCCCCCTTCCCCGCAGGCGATCGACGATTTTCTTGCGGACGATGCTGAGAATGCCTGGGAAAAGCTCGTCGACCGGCTGCTCGATGCGCCGGAATTCGGCGAGCGCTGGGGCCGGCACTGGCTGGATGTCGCCCGGTTTGCCGAGTCGCTGACTCTGCGCGGCTTCGTTTTCAAGCACGCGTGGCGCTACCGCGATTACGTCATCGACGCCTTCAATCGCGACCTTCCGTACGATCAGTTCCTTTCTGAGCAGGTCGCGGGCGACCTGCTCGCGGCGGAATCGGCCGCCGAGCGCGGCCGCCGCCTCGTCGCCACAACAGTGCTGGTGCTCGGGAATACCAACCTCGAAGAGCAGGACAAGCAGCAGCTCGAAATGGACCTGGTCGACGAACAGCTCGATCTGATCGGCCGCGGATTTCTGGCGCAGACGATCACCTGCGCCCGTTGCCACGACCACAAGTTCGACCCGATTCCGACGCGCGACTATTACGCGCTGGCGGGCATCCTGAAGAATGCAAAAACTCTCGATCACGAAAATGTCTCGAAATGGATCGAGGCGCCGCTGCCGCTCGATGCCGAGCGCGAAGCCGTTTTTCGCCTGCACGAAGAGGAACTGGCGGCCGTGCAGGGGCAGATCCGAAAACTGCACGGCGAGGTCAAGCGCCTGACCGGGACGCCGGTCGCCGCCGGGCAGATTCTGCTCGTCAAGGATCTGCCCGGTATCGTCGTTGACGATGCCGCGGCGAAGCGCGTCGGTGAGTGGCAGCATTCGCAACACACGAGGCCCTACATAGGCGACGGTTATCTGCATGACATGGACGGCGGCAAGGGGGACAAGACCCTGACATTCGACCCGGACCTCCCGAAAACCGGCAGATATGAAGTGCGCCTGGCCTATACCCCCGGCGGCAATCGTGCCGAGGAGGTGCCCGTCACGGTGTTCAGCGCGGATGGCGAGAAAACCATCGTCGTCAACGAACGCAAGCCCCCTCCGATCGACGGGCGGTTCATCACGCTTGGCGAATATCGGTTCGAACGCGACGGCCAGAGCTTTGTCATTGTGTCGAACCTGGGGACGAAAGGGCACGTGATTGCCGACGCGGTCCAGTTTCTGCCTGTCGAGGCGGCTGGCGCGGCGGCCGGCGCCGGCAAAAACGAACAGGAACAGCCCGCGCCGTCCGAGAGCGACGAAGTGCAGCGGCTACGCAACGAAATCAAGCGACTCGAGCAAGACGCGCAGTCGCGCAAGGCCAAGGGCCCCAAACGACCGATGGTCATGACGCTCACCGAACTGCCGGAGCCGCACGACCTGTTTGTGCACATCCGGGGAAGCGTCCACAACCGCGGGCCTGACGTGCCGCGAGGTTTTCTAGAAGTCGCCTCGTTCAAGTCAGCCCCCGCGATCCCCGCAGCCGAGGGAGGCCGGCGGCAACTGGCCGAGTGGATCGCGTCGCGCGACAATCCGCTGACCGCGCGAGTCATCGTCAATCGTACCTGGCACTGGCTGTTCGGGGCCGGGATCGTGCGCACCACCGACAACTTTGGCACGACGGGAGAAGCGCCATCGCATCCGGAGCTGCTCGATCATCTGGCGCTGACATTCATGGAAGACGGTTGGTCGATCAAGAAGCTCGTGCGCCGGATCGTGCTGTCGCGCACATATGAGTTGTCGAGCCGCGATCATCCGCGCGGGCGAGCTGTCGATCCCGACAATCGTCTGGTGTGCCGCGCGAACCGCCGGCGACTGGACGCCGAATGCCTGCGCGACGCGATGTTGTCGATCAGCGGGACCTTGAAGGCCGAACAGGGCGGGGCGACCTTTCCCGACGACCTGGCGGCCGATTACGGCTACGTCGACAAATCCGATCGCCGCAGCGTGTACGTACCGGTCTTTCGCAATGCGATTCCCGAGATCTTCGAGGCGTTTGACTTCGCCGACTCGAG
>JACQFH010000578.1 GCA_016200145.1 Planctomycetia bacterium
AGTTGTCGTTGGGCGGGGCGGTTCCGGTCGATAAGATCGAACCGTCGTCCAGCGTGCGAAAAGTCGTCCCCGATTCCGACCGCACGTCGACCAGTTCGAGCGGCTTCCATTCGGGGACCGAGCGAAGAGGAGCTTCCCACTGCTCCTGCTCGGACGCCAGTTGCGGCGTTGGCGTATCGAGCTTTTGTTTCGATTCGGCAATGTGGACGTCGATATCTCGTTGCTTCGCAGAGATCTCGGCAGTTGGAGCGGGGAGCACGGGGGATTCGTCGGGCTGATCGTTATCGGCTGTCTGGTTGAAGATGGCGAAGAACTGGTAGTACTCGGCCTGGCTTAAGGGGTCGTACTTGTGGTTGTGGCACTTCGCACATCCCAGCGTCAGCCCCATCCACACTTGAGTCGTCGTATCGACCCGGTCTTTCACCGCAGCGACACGGAATTCCTCGTCGTCGGTTCCTCCCTCGGTGTTCGTCATCGTATTGCGGTGGAATGCCGTGGCGATCTTCTGTTCGAGAGTGGCCTCCGGCAGCAAGTCGCCGGCGATCTGCTCGGTCGTGAACTGGTCGAACGGCATGTTCGAGTTGAACGCGTCGATCACCCAGTCGCGATAACGCCAGATCGTCCGCAACGGATCGGAACCGAGTCCCTTGGAATCGGCGTACCGCGCCAGATCGAGCCACATCCGCGCCCAGCGCTCGCCGAACGCCGGATCAGACAGAAATTGATTCACGAGATTTTCGTAGGCGTTCGCGTCGGTGTCTTGCACAAACGCGTCGACCTCGCGGGGAGTCGGCGGCAGGCCGCGCAGGTCGAGACTCAGACGGCGGATCAGCGCGTACCGGTCGGCTTCCGGTGACGGCTGCAATCCGCGCCGTTCGAGCTGTGCGAGCACGAAATCATCAACGGCAGTCTTCGACCAGCCCGGTCGTTTCACAGCGGGGGTGACGGGGCGAATCGGCTTTACGAACGACCAGTGCTCGGTGTAGGCCGCCCCTTCGGCGATCCAGCGTTTGAGGAGATCGACTTCGGTCTGGCTTAATTCGCGGCCGGTACTCTTCGGCGGCATTCGTGCGGATTCGTCGGTCGTCGTGATCCGCTCGACCAGCTCGCTCTCGTCGATTTTCCCCGGCACAATCGCGATCGCGCCGTTGTCTGTCGGTTTTAACGCCGTATCCCGCAGATCCAGCCTGAGGCCGGCCTTGCGATGCTCGTCGTCAGGCCCGTGGCAGGCGAAGCAGTTTTTCGAGAGGATCGACCGCACTTCCCGGTTGAAATTGACCGGCTGCTGCGGGTCGGCCGCGCGGGATTCGACTGTCGCCACGCAGAGCAGGCAACAGGCGGCAGCGACACGAACCGACCGGCGCACGAGCTGGCGCGACATGGTGAAGTCTCTCCGTCAAAGGGGGGATACGACCCTCCAGTTTATCCCCTCGCTGGCACGTCCGGCAATGTCACGGCTGCATTCAACGCCGACGCACCGGTGATCTCGCGATGGTGCATGGCAGAAGTGCCCCGGCCGCTGCAATGCGGCCGAGGCACTTCGCCGGCGCGTCTTACGTCTTCGATTCGCCCGACGAGACGCACGTCGCGACGACGAGATCACCCGTGACGTTCAGCACAGTACGGCACATGTCGAGCAGCCGGTCGACCCCGATGATGATCCCGATTCCCGCACCGGGAATGTCGAACTGCATCATCAGCACGACGATCAGCGGCAAGGACCCTCCCGGAACACCGGCCGTCCCGATGCCTGCCAGGATCGACATCAGCACGACCTGAATCTGCTGGGACAGGCCCAGCTCGATGCCGAACACCTGGGCCATGAACAGCACGACGACCCCCTCGTAAAGTGCCGTCCCGTTCTGATTGCCCGTGGCCCCCACGGTGAGCACGAATCGCGAAATCTCTTTGGGAAGCCGCAGATCGGTCTCGGCGACTTTGATCGCCGTGGGCAGCGTGGCATTCGATGACGACGTGCCAAACGCGACCAGCATGGCTTCTTTCGCCCCGCGGAAAAACTGGGCCGGTGTCATGCGGCTGAATACGGTGAGCACAACCGGGTACGTGACCACGAGGTGCAATCCCAGCCCGGCCAGAACTGTCAACACGAACCAGAGCAGCGTCACGAGGATGTCGAACCCGAGGCGTGCAGTCACCGTGAAGACCAGGCACGCGGCGCCGAAAGGGGCCAGCCGCATCGCCCAGCCGATGACGACCATGGCGATGGCATTCCAGCCCTCGAGCCAGCTAATCAGGACGGCACATTTTCCGGGAACCGTCGTGATGGCCGCACCGAAGATCAGTGAAAAGACCATGACGGCCAGCATGCCGTTTCCTTTGGAGCTTCCGTCAATGGCACCGACCATTTCCTGCAGCGGGTTTTCGGGCAGCATGTCGACCAGCAGATCACGGAGCGGCTTGGCACTTTTTGCGTTCTTGTCGACGGCGGCGGCCCCTGTCGCGAACTGCTTCACCAGTGCGTCCCGATTCTCGGCGGAGAGTTTCGTGCCCGGTTTGATCGTGTCGACCAGCGCGATCCCCAGCACAACCGCCGAGCTCGACAGGATTGCCGTAAAGAGCAGCGTCCTGGCCCCCAGCTTCCCCAGGCGGCGGACATCGCCGATTTCGACGACCGCCAGCGCCAGCGCCGAGAACACCAGGGGCAGCACGACCATGAACATCAGCCGCAGGAAAATCTTGCCGGCCGGCTCGGTCAGGTTCGTGGCGACCCATTCCACGCTGTCGTGCAGGCCGTTGGCGTTGAGGTCGGCAGGATGGTCGATGCCCTTCGGAACCTGGCCCACGCGGTTGGCCGCCAGGCCGAGCACGATTCCGATCAGAAGACCGATCAGAATCTTGTTGTGCAGCGGCATCCTGCGGACCGGCTGCCCCTCGGTGAAATCGGGCGCGGCATCGGATTTCGCGTTGAATTCAGGAGCGGACACGCGACGGTTCCTTCTGTCAGCCTCGGCATGCGCAGGGAAGCGTCACAGTGTACCGGGTTTCGTTCTCCGACGCTGCCCCCTGCGGTTGAATACTGGCGTTGCGTGAGGTTGCACGGCGGCATATAACGCCCGGCCGTTTTCCTGAGATCGCCAGTGCAGGAACCGTCCGATGGATCGAAGTCGGGTTAACGCATCGCGGATCGCCGCGTTGATCGTATGCGGTCTCGTGCTGCCAGGGTGTTTTGCGGCATTCAGCCAGCGCGACGCGCGCGAAGTTTCGCGAGACCAATTGTTGCGCGTTTCCGAAAAGGGGCATGCCAACCACCTGCAGTACCGGGGAAGCGATTTTAACTACCACTACGTTTTTGATTCACGGCCGGGCAAAGAGCGCACGTACAAGATTCGTGTGACCGAGGTGAAGCTCGCCGAGACGTTTTCGGTTGGCGAAGACACCTACGTGCTGCATCCCTGGCTGATCGAGGGCAAGCCGCTGGGAACGAAGCCGGTCGATCTCATGGACGAAATGCGCACGGCGGCACGAAACGGTCGGGAAATCCCGTCAGCCGTGGGCGGCCCGGCGCAACCGGTCGTTGAGGGCCCGGCCGAGACCGACGTCGGGGAAGACCTCGGCGACGATGAGGTCGAGACCGGCCGCATCGAGACGCCGTAGCGCGGCGAAGAAGTTCGCCGCCGCTTCACGCAGGTCTCCCGTCGGAGAGAGCACTTCGATCCGCGCGAAATCACCGGCGGCCGGGGCGGCACGGAAGGCGAGGAGGCCGGTGCGCTGCGCAGGATCAATTCCGATTGCGGGCGGTCTCGTATTTTCAACCTCAGTTGCTATTCCAACCGACCCCCCCTG
>JACQFH010000579.1 GCA_016200145.1 Planctomycetia bacterium
GACGCCACGCGCAGCATCTCCTGCAGGATCAAGCGCGGGTGCCGCACCTGCTGCAGCGTCTGGCTGAGGACGGCGAAATCGAACGCCAGATCGGGAAACCCGGCCAGTCCTTTATCCAAGTCGGAGTGCACGACAGGCACGCCGTTGTGCATCGCGCCGATGATCCGCCGCCGATCGAGCTCGATTCCCTGAATCGACGCCCCGTGCCGGTCGCGCAATTGCGTCAGCAGGCGGCCGTCGCCGCACCCCAGGTCGAGCACGCGGCTGCCGAATGGAATGTGCGCAACGATCGCCGCGTCCGTCAGCTTCTCAAGCGGATCGGACATGCAGTACGCGCCATCATGGCGATCGCGCGGCTTGTTGTTTTCCATACTTGTCTTCGCCGATCTTGTTTAACCGCGACTTGGCAGAGGAGCGCGTAACGAGCGTCTGTCTGCCAGCATCGTCTGTTCGGTCATGCGATCCGTAGCCTATTTTTCACCCGACGCGCGCTCGCCGTTGGGTCGCGGTTAAACAATTTTGGACTTTGCCGCCAGATAGGTCTGCTCCAGGAACGGACACAGCAGTTCTTCCAGCGGTTCGACTTCCAGCAGGAACGAATCGTGGCCGTAGGGGCTCGTGAGCTCGACGAACGACACGTGCCGGCGGGCCGAGACCAGCGCGTCGACCAGCTCGCGACTCTGGATCGTCGGAAACAGCCAGTCGGTGGTGTACGAAGTGATCAGGAACCGCGCTTCGGTTTTTGCGAACGCCGCTTCCAGCGACCCATACCCTTCGGCCAGGTCGAAATAGTCCATCGCGCGGGTCAGATACAGGTAACTGTTGGCGTCGAACCGTTCGACGAACCGCGACCCCTGATGGTGCAGGTAGCTTTCGATCTGAAACTCGGTGTCGTGCAGCAGCTCGTAGGCGAACCGGTCGGCGTGCTGCAGGCGCCGGCCGAATTTCTTCTCGATCGACGCCTCGGAGAGGTAAGTGATGTGCGCCACCATGCGGGCGATGGCCAGCCCGTGGTTGGGCCCCGCCGGCTTGTCGTAGTAATCGCCGGAGTGAAAACTGGGATCGGTGACGATCGCCCGCCGCCCGACGCAGTTGAAGGCGATCCCCTGCGCCGTCAGGCGCGCGGCCGAAGCCAGGCAAATGGCGCCGCGAATCTGATCGGGAAAGCGGGCCGCCCATTCGAGCACCTGCATGCCTCCCAGGCTACCCCCGATCACCGCCAGCAGCTTCTCGATTTTGAGGTGCTTCACCAGCGCCGAATGCACCTGCACGAAATCCCCAACCGTCAGGAACGGGCACAGCCTCAATCCATAAGGGGCCCCGGTCTGCGGGTCGACCGAATTCGGGCCCGTCGTCCCCTGGCAGCCGCCGATGATGTTCGCGCAGATGATGAAATAGCGGTTCGTGTCGAGCCCCTTGCCGGGGCCAACCAGCTCGTCCCACCAACCGGGCTTGCGGCTGGTTTCGTTGTGCAGCCCGGCGACGTGGGCATCGCCCGTCAGCGCGTGGCACACGAAGATCGCGTTGTCGCGCGCCGGCGAGAGCTCGCCATAAGTCTCGTAGGCCACCCGAACGGAGCCCAGCTTCGCGCCGCACACGAGCGCCAGCTCGGCCGGCGGCTCAAACAGGGTCGCGTATTGAGTGCTCACGATGCCGATCGAGCGCGAATCTCGCCCCGAGGGCTCCACCAGTTCTTCCTCGATGGCAGTCGACAAGTCCACAGACATGATCAATACAGTAGAAACCGATTCTCGGGGGGTGTCAATTCCCTCGCCGGTGATTACACCAGTTCGAGGAACTGTCCCACGCGGCGCTCGATGAGGTCGAGGCTCTTGTTCCAGAACGCCGCGCAGCCCAGATCGTACCCGGTCGTCGATTGTACAGCGGCCTCGGTTTCCATGCAGCCGGTCGCCAGCAGCAGCAGCCGATATTGGTCGGGAAAGAGGTCCCCCGCCTCTTGCGACAGCCCCACCAGTCCCGTCGACAACAGGTACCCGAACGTATAGGGAAAGTTGTAGAACGGCAGTCCGCTGATATAGAAGTGCAGCTTCGAAATCCAGAAGTCCGGATACCATCCGTCGGGCACCAGCGCGTCGAGGAAGGCTTCTTTCTGAGCGCTCAGCATCAGCTCAGACAAGCGCGCTGCCGGCACTTCGCCCGCGCGCCGCTCTTCGTGAAACCGGTTCTCGAACAGAAACCGGGCGTGAATGTTCATCAGGTACGCCACGGCGTCGGTCAGCAGATGGTCGAGGATCGACAATTTTTCACTCCGCGATCCCGATTCCGCCAGGCGCCGCTCGGCCAGCACCGCCTCGGCGAACGTCGAAGCAGTCTCTGCCAGGTTCATCGGGTAGTCCTGCAGAAAGTACGGCTGGTCTTTCAGTACCCACGAGTGATACGCGTGCCCCAGCTCGTGCGCAAGTGTCGAAACATTGTCGTACGAACGGGTGAACGTCATGAAGACCCGCGACTCTTGCGCCGCGGCGAACCCGGTGCAGAACGCACCCTGCCGTTTCCCCGACCGGTCTTCGGCCTCGATCCAGCGGTTCGACAGGGCCCGCTGAGCGAAATCGCCCAGGTCGCTGCTGAACTCGGAAAACGTGCGGACGACGAGATCGGCTCCGTCGTCGTACGAAATCTCGGGCGATCGCCCGGGTTCGTCGGCTGCGGGGAGCGGCGCCTGCGTGTCATACCACGCCAGCCGCTCGTGCCCCAGCAAACGCGCCTTCGCCGTCAGGTATTTCTGCAGCACAGCCTTGCGACTGGTGACGGCCGACCACATCGCGTCGAGCGTGGCCCGCTGCATCCGGTTCCGGTGGAGGGGCATGTCGAGATGGTCGGCCAGCCCCAGCCGCCGGTACAGCGTCAGTCGCGTGCCGGCGATGTGGTTGAGCGCGTCGGCGCAACTGTCGGCGATCGTCGACCAGGCTTTTTCGGCCGCGTAAAAATTGTTCTGCCGCACCGAGCGTTCGGGAGAATCGAAGCGGATCTGGCCCGGCGATTTCTCGACGATGTCTCCTTTTTCCATCACGCGAATCCGCAGTTCGCCCGACAGCCGGTCGTACAGGCGTCCCCAGGCGTGAATGCCGTCGACCGCCAGGTCGGCGGCCAGCAGCTCTTCTCCGCGGGGGAGGCGCAAGCGCGCATTCTTGCGGCGCTGCGCCAGAAAGAACTCGATCTTCGTGAGCGCGGGATCGGCTTTCGTCAGTTTCTGGAATTCGCCGTCGCTCGCGTCGCGGAGCGCGAATTCCAAGTTCGTCAGGATTCGCTCGCGCACCGGATCGAGGGCCGAGAGGGCCGCCTCGAACTGGCGGATCCGTTTGTTTCCGGCGTCGGCTGCGGCGTGGCAGCCGACAAACGATGCCAGGTCGCAGGCCCGCATCTCGAGCCGCTCGCAAGACCCCAGAAAATCGCGCCAGGCCACCGGGTTGGCTGCGCTTTCGGCGACAGGCGGCAACCGGTCCGACTGGTCGGCCAGGGCCTCGAGTTCCCGCCGAAATGTATCGAGGACCTGAGGAAAATCACCCCCCGCTGGGTGGGGAAACAGCGATTCGAGGTCCCAGTTCTGGGAGTATCTGGCAGGCGCGTCGATCACGATCGTCTCCTGGCAGCAAGGGGTTGAATGGGCCGACGTGATTCTAGCCGAGCGGCCGGGGCACAGTCGCGATGCAGCGGAAGTTTAGTCGCTCGGTTTTTGCGCGCCGCCGCCGCGACGCAGAAACAGCGTCAGCAGTTCCGGACGCGAGTGCACCCCGCACGCCAGGTAGATCTCGCGGACGTGATTGTGCACCGTGTTGTGGCTGATCTCGAGCGCGCCGGCCACGGCTTTTTCCGAAAGTCCCTCGAGCAGCATCTTAAGCACTCGCGTCTGCGCAGGAGTCAGCGTAATGGCATGCGCCGCGATCGCCCGCGCGAACAGCTCGTCGGCCGCTTTGGGCCGCGGTGCGTCGGTCGTCGAATCGGATTCGAAATCGTAGGCGTCCGGCGAGCTCACCACAAAGCCGACCTGCCCGAACTGCAGCCGCTGGCCGAACTTCAGCGGCGACATGCTGATCCGCTCGTTGTCCAGAAATGTGCCGTTGAAGCTCCCCAAGTCGCGGACCGTCGCCGAAGTAGCGTCGATGATGATCTCGGCATGATGCCTCGAAACCGTTTCATTCCGAATCACGAAGTCGCAGGTCGACGCGCGGCCGACGATCGTGATTCCATCCGGCAGGGGGAACCGAGACGGCTGAAAGCTGGGAAATCGACTGAGGAGTACGAAACGATTGCTCATCCTGGCCCTCGAATACCTTACCTATGTCGCATCACAATCTCACGCACCACGAGCGTAGTCTGTTTAGGCTATTGATTCAAGAACGTCGAAAACTAGAATCCGAACCGTCCGCATCAACGGATATCAGGCGTGTCTCACGGCAAATTCGCCAGCGGCGTGCAGTTCGGTCGCCTCTTGAAGAGTCGATAACTCTTCACGAAAAGTTCCGGACACGCAAGTTGCGTTAGCTGCGAATTCTGCGCAATCATAAAGCGCGCCCTCTCCCCTCTCTTGGGGGGCCAGGGGAGGGCGCGCTGTTCTTTTTGCCCGCGACGTATAACGCCACGGTCGCAGGACGGCCTTCCAAGCCGTCGATCTCTTTCGGGCGGCATTCCCCCCCTCCCCCACCAACCCGACGCGCCAGCGAGGGAGTGAGTCTTCGCGTGCGCGAGATTTGAACTCGACGAGCCACGATAACGCGGTGCCGTGTGCTGTCGGACATCCCCGACCCGGCCGTGGCGAGATGCTGCTCAACCTCGATTCGGACACTTTGGCCTCGGCAAACCAGTCGGCCTGGAAGGCCATACTATGGACGGGTTGGCGATCGGGCAGCCATGCCGGTTGCCGGTCAACCACTCATTTTGTCGGTCGAAATCGGCACTTCCGCAGTTCAGCGCGGCAAAACGCGCGTCCGATTTCGCCTGACATGCGGCATGACAAATGCGATGGGTCTGACCAGCACAGCGGGTCGCCACCCATTGAGCAGAATCGCATCGATCCTGACGGACAATCGCAATTTGGAGAGAACGCAATGAGATCGCACGCACAATCGACATGCTGGCGACTGGCAGGGACGATCGTCTTCGCCACGCTCGTCTTCGGAAACCAATCCGTCTTCGCCCAGAAAATCAAGGAGCGCGACATCCGCAATGGGCGGGTGATTCTGGAACCTGCCGTCGACCCGAACGCGCCGCCGACCGAGCCGGCTGCTCCGGTCCAGGCCGGCGCGCGAAACACGAGCCAGGTCGAAGTCCTCACGAGCGGTCCGATTCACGAGGCGTTTGCGCCCGTTGTTTCGTTCCGAGCCGAGGCGGGCGTCACCGTCACTAAGGCGCCTCCTGCCGAGATCAATGAAGCCCCTCCCACGCAGCGCCCTGCCGGGAACGAGGTCGCCTGGATTCCCGGCTACTGGTCCTGGGACGACGGTCGCGACGACTTCGTGTGGGTGAGCGGTACCTGGCGCGTCATTCCCCCTGGTCGCGAATGGATCCCGGGATACTGGATCCAGACCGACGAGGGCTATCAGTGGGTCTCCGGTTACTGGGCCGACTCCCAGGCCACCGAGATCTCATATCTTCCTGAGCCGCCAGCTGCCATTGACGAACAGGCAGGCGATCCGCCATCCGACGACGTCGTGTGGATCCCCGGCTACTGGGTCTGGAACGATGGTGACTACGCCTGGCAACCCGGACACTGGGTGCGGGGGCAAGCCGATTGGACATGGACCCCCGGCTATTACTGCTGGTCGCCGCGCGGCTACATTTACGTGACCGGTTACTGGGACTATGCACCGGCCCGCCGGGGGCTGGTGTTTGCGCCGGTTCTCTTCGCTGGCGGCGCGGTTCGTCCGGGATTTGTCTACACGCCGTATTCCGTCGTATCCCTGAATGTTTTCGGTACGTCGCTGTTCGTGAACCCGGTGCTCCGGCACTACTATTATGGGAATTACTACGGTCCCACGTATGCGCGGGCCGGATTCTATCCGTGGTTGACTTTCGCGACGGCGTTTCGCGGGGGATACGACCCGTTCTTCGCGCTGCAGCGCTGGCAGAACCGTGAGCACCGCGATTGGGAAAGAAACCTGCACGCTCGCTTCGACCAGCAGTCGAGAACCGCGGCAGACGGTCGCCGCGGAACCGGCGCGCCGCGGGCCGGTGCCCAGGCTGGTCTGCAGACGGTCGTTCCGCTGAACCAGCTCGCGCAGCATAAAGACGCCGCGCAAATCAAGCTGCAGGCAGTGACCCAGCAGGAGCACCAGCAAGTCGTGCAGGAGAGTCGCAAGGTTCGCGACTTCGGCCAGGAGCGGCAAAAAATCGAGAGCCAGGCAAAAGCCCAGTCCGAGAACCGCGAACCGGCCACGGCGAAGCTGCCCAAGTCGCCCGTCGCCGCACAGGGAACTGATCAGCCCGGAAAAGACGCCGCGCCGCCTGCCGCGCCGAAGACTCAGCTGGATAAGAACGTGACCCCCGCGGCCCCCCGCCGCGAGGCCGATCCAAAAACACCCGCGGGCCGCGACGGCGATCAGCCGACTCGACCGCGTGGTCCGCAGACCGGAAAGAAGCCCGCCGAGCGCGACCCGGCAACGCCGCCAGACGGCAAGCCCGAGCCCGGACCCGGCATAAAACCGGCGCCCAAATCTGAGCCTCGCCCGGCGCCCGACACGAAGCCGGAACCAAAGCCGGTGCCAAAGGCAGAACCCAAACCAGAACCGAAGCCCTTGCCGAAGGTGGAACCCAAACCTGAGCCGAGACCAGAGCCCAGGCCCGGCCCGAGACCGGATCCAAAACCCGAGCCCAAGCCGGTGCCAAAGGCCGAACCGAAGCCAGAAACTAAGCCTCTGCCCAAGGTCGAACCGAAACCGGAACCCAAGCCCGAGCCGAAGCCGCAGCCCAAGGTCGAGCCGAAGCCGGAACCCAAACCGGTGCCGAAAGCCGAACCGAAGCCCGAACCCAAGCCGCAGCCCAGGGTCGAGACCAAGCCGGAACCCAAGCCGGTGCCGAAAGTGGAGCCGAAGCCCGAGCCAAAACCTCAGCCGCAGCCAAAGATTGAGCCCAAGCCGGAGCCGAAGCCCCTGCCGAAGCCGGAACCGAAGCCCGATCCCAAGCCGAAACCGTAACGGTCTCTGGACAACTCAGTAACGCAGTTTGTGCCCCGGCCGCTCGCAGCGGCCGGGGCACTTTTCGATGAATGCCCCCCGCCGAGCCGGGCACCGCCCGATAGGGTGGTCGCGGTGGAGGCAGTGATTGGCCAGGGACCGGCGCGGCTCGTGAAGAATCATGCGCTCCACCGAGATGAACTCGGCGGGGGCGGCTGGCGCTGATGCGTTCGTCTGTAGTGCAAAATCATCGCACCAGCGACGCGAGGTCGGTGGGATTGCAACGTGAGGCGATCTCCGCAGCAGCCGTGGCGTTGCGCTTTGGCAACCAGGTTTGCGGTGCAACGCAGCAGCAGTCGCGCCAGCGCGTAATTCCGAATTCCGAATTCCGAATTCCGAATTCC
>JACQFH010000580.1 GCA_016200145.1 Planctomycetia bacterium
GCCAGCGACGCAACATCGAGAAGCTGCTCATCGCGCCCGACGAAACTGGTAAGAATACTGGCTGCGAGCAATCGTTCTCGGGGCGTCGCGCGGGGGTCGTGATACACGCTCGAGAGCGGCTTCAGCAGATGCGATCGTACCGGGTACAACGAATCGATCCAGGGATTGACGCGCAGGGGGTCTAAATTGAGGAGCGGTCTGACGGTACGCGCCGCCACCGATTCCCAGTGATCGGATCCGGGATCATACCCTGCCAGCGCGGCCGCCGCGCGCAGCAGCCGTTCCGGCTCGAGCTGGTCGTCGCGGGCGGTGCGCCACAGATCGGGCACAATCCGGGTTTTCCAGCGAGCCAGCTCGTCGCAATACACTTTGTGTTCGACCGCGTCCGCATCCAGCAGGCGAGCCTGCAGAAAATTCAGCCCGTCGGCATTGTCTCGCGCCAGCGCCAGATGCGCCCGTGTCCGCTGGTCGATCGATTGCGAGACATCGTCTGCGACCTTCGCGATCTCGTCGCGCCGTCGATCAGGCTGAACCTCCCATTGATCGAGCAGGCCAGGCAGGTGCCGCAGATCAATCCGCCACAGTTGCGATACCAGACTTTCGACGAGAACGTCCTGCGCCCGCCGGACGGCGAAATGCCGCGCGGCAAATCCTGCGCCGATCACCAGCAAGACGGCCGCCAGAGCCAATCCCATCCGCTGGAACTGGAGTCGCGTGGCGGCCGCCATCATTCTGCGTTGCGACTCCGACCAGTCGCGGCGCCGTGTTTGCAGGCAAATGCTCAACCATTCTCCCCAGGACGGAAGTTGCTTGCGCTCCGGCTTGCGCATCCACAGAGCGTTGCGTTCCGCCAGGCGCAGCTCGGCCCGGCCCCGAGGCGTCTCGGCCTGTTTGCGCGAGAGCCAGTCGCGGATCGAAGGCACCAGGAAGTCGTGCGTGAGTTGATAATGCCTGGCGCGTGTGCGTGACGATGCCACTCCCTCCGGTTCCGTCGGAGCGATCAGCCGGACGTCGCTTTCGAGGATCGTCAGCAGCGTCTGGAACTCATCGGACCGGTCGGCGTATCCACAGATCTGCCTGAGTTTTTCGACGGGCTGCATCTGGCCCTTGATATCGGTTTCCGCTTCGGGCAGCAGGGCCTTCAACATCGCCCGTGCGGCAGGCTGATGCAGGCGATGCGTGGGAGGGGCCGTTTTCGCACTGAACGTCTCTTCGAGAAACGTCACTCCCACGCCTTCCGTCCCGCCGACGGCCCGCAACTCGGCCGTCGTCCAGGCGCGACCCTTCATCATGTCGGCGAACAAAGCAATTCGCACACTGATGACTCTGCCATCCTGCGCCAGCCCCGCGACCGCCTGCGCGAGAAAGGCATGCTGGTCGGGCGTGAACGCCGACTTCGATTCCGGCAGTCTGCCGTAAGCCTGGCCGAATGCCGCCAGCACCATTTGTGCGTGGTCCGGATCGAACAAGTCGACGAGCGCGTAGTTGTGGCCCTCCAGAACGGGTATTTCGAGCTGTTGAAAGAACCTGTTGACCGCGATGTAGAAATCATCGCGCACCAGCACCAGGCATTGTAGGTGGTCGCCGTCGCATTGCCGCAGCGCCTGGACCAGCTCTGATTCCGAGTCTTCTTTCCTGGCGTGCAGCCATTGTTCGAACTGGTCGAGGACGATCAGCGCCTTGCGCCCGTGTTCCAGGCCCTGGCCGCGCCGCACCGCTACAAACGTCTGCTTCAGATTCAGGCCGGCATCGATTTCGGGGAACCGCTTCCGCAGGCTTCCCAGCAACCGCAGCTCGGTCTCGTCCGGAGTGGCCTCGACGTGAATGGCGATCACGCCTGGCGACAGCCGCGGCAGCAATCCCGCCTTGACGAGCGACGACTTCCCGCAGCCCGAGGGGCCGTAAATCAGCCCGACCTTAAAGGATCCTTCGGCCGTCGGCTGATCGATGCGCGATTTCCAGAATCGAATGCTGTCGGGCAGGCCGTTCCGATCGCGCGGCCCGGGGAGCAACTCCAGAAAGAAATCGGCGTCGTGTTCGTCGAACGACCGCAACCCCTTCGGAACGATTCGGGTCACGTAGCTGGTTGAGGGAGCAGCACCGGCTTGGGTGCTTTTGTCCGACACCGGACTCCCCACAGGGGACACGCCCGTTCCGACGGATATTGCGCCCGGTGCGTGCCACGAAGCGGCGGCTGGTGCCGCGCACAGCAGGTTCCGCAAATCGTCCGCAAAATCTTTGGCGGTTGTGTACCGGTCGGTCGCCCGTTTGGCGAGCGCCCGCAGGCAGATCCGTTCCAGTTCCTTCGGCAATCCATCCACGATCTGACGGGGGGGCCGTGGCTCGGCGGATGCGATTTGATCCAGCACGGCGTCTTTGGTATCGCCGCGGAACGGCTTGCGGCCGGTCAGCAATTCGTAGAACACGATTCCCAGGCTGAACACGTCGCTGCGGCCGTCGACCCGATGACCTTCGCCGCGCGCCTGTTCCGGGCTCATGTACGTCGTCGTCCCGACAAACGATTGCAAGGTCCCGGCGTCGTCGTCCCTCAAAGCCAGCCCGAAATCGACGACGAAAGGGTTGTTCATCCGGTCGATCAGGATGTTTCCCGGTTTGATGTCCCGGTGGACCAGCCCTCGCGTGTGTGCGTAATGAACGGCATCTGCCATTTTCGCCACGAGTTCGGCGGCTTCGGTCCACGAATAACGAGACTGCCTGAGCCGTTCTGCCAGGTTCTGCCCGTCGATGAACTTCGACACGATGAAACACGGAAACTCCTGCGAACTCCCCACATCATAAACCGGAACGATGTGAGGATGGTCGAGGTTCGCGACCATTCGAGCTTCGCGGAGATACGGCGCAGCATCGTCGCGATTCTTGATGCGCTGCGCATGCGGAACCTTGATCGCGATCGGTCGATGCAACTGTTCATCGTGAGCCAGATAGACGACGCCGAAGCCGCCCATTCCCAGCAACCGGTCGACACGGTAGCGCCCGATGCATGCAGGCAACTCCGCGTCGGGCGCGGAATTCGCGACGAAGTCCTCAGTGGCAGCCGAATTGCGATGCGGGTTCGCCCCGCTCGTGGCGGCGTTTTCTCCGGCGCCCGATGACATCCGTTGGGACTCTCCACGACAAGGGACGCGTCGCGAGGTGATCTCTCGCTGAACTTCAAAGTCTACCGATTTTGCGGATTTAATGCATCCGCTCGGCGTGCACCCCGCCCGCACCGCAGTGCAGTGCAGTGCACGGATCGTCCGCTGTCCCTACGCGAGAATTTCGGTCAGCACCTGGCCGTGCACGTCGGTCAGGCGAAAATCGCGGCCGGCATAACGGTAGGTCAGCCGCTTGTGGTCGAGCCCCAGGAGGTGCAGAATCGTTGCGTGATAATCGTGCACGTGGCACGGTTTCTCGACGATACTGATTCCATAATCGTCGGTTTGCCCGTACGTGGATCCCCCTCTGACCCCCGCGCCGCACAAGAGCGACGAAAATGCTTTCGCATAATGGTTCCGGCCGAGCGTTCCCGGCGCGTCGGTCCACGGCGTACGGCCAAACTCGGTGCAGATGGCGACCAGCGTCTCGTCGAGCAGGCCGCGCTGCCTGAGGTCGGCGATCAGCGCCGCCAGGGGTCTGTCGACGCGCTGCGCTTTCGGCCGGTGGTCCTGCATGTTGCTGTGCGAATCCCAGTTGTTGCTCGCGCCGCTGTCGAAGATCTCGACGGTCCGTACACCGCGCTCGATCAGGCGGCGGGCCGTCAGGCATTGGGCGGCGAACGACGTCTTGTCGCCGCTGGCTGCGCCGTAGGCCGCGAGCGTGCCCGCCGTTTCGCGAGCCAGGTCGAACGCCTCGGGCGCCGATTTCATCATGCCCCGCGCAACGTGGAAGCTGCTCGTGCGGGCGGCAAGCTGACGGTCTCCGGCGCGGGCCGCGGCGTGCAGCTCGTTGGCGTCTTTGAGCAGCAACTGTTCGAGCTCCGTCAGATTGTCCTGGTTGATCGGTGATTTGAGGTTTGGAATCGGGTCGTTCCCCGGAACGATCCGCACGCCCTGGTGAACCGGCGGCAGAAAATTGCTGTCCCAGCTCTGCGCTCCGGCATAGGGCAAGTGCTCGCACAGCACCATGTAGCCAGGCAGGTTGCCGTTGTCGCTTCCCAGTCCGTAGCTCAGCCAGGCGCCGATTCCCGGCAGGGGAACGGTCGCGCTGCCGGTGTGCATTGCCAGAACCGCCTGAAAATGCTCGACGATGTCGGTGTGCAGCGTGCGGATGACGCACAGCTCGTCGGCGACGCTGGCGAGCCCGGGGAACAGATCGCTGATCCACAGCCCCGATTGACCGCATTGCCGGAAGGCGAACGGCGATCCCAGCAGCGGCTGCTTCTCGGCGGTTCGCAGCGATACTGAATTGACGATCTTGCCCGAATCCTCCTTGAGCTTCGGCTTATGGTCGAACGTATCGACGTGCGAAAACCCTCCGGTAAGAAAGATGAACAGCAGGTTCTTCGCGCGGGCTTCGTGATGCGATTGCCGCGGCACGAGCGGATGTCCACCGTGCTCCTCGGCGGCCAACGACAGCGCCGGGCGAAAGCCGAGCGAAGCCGCCGTCGCGCCGCAGCACATGCCCAGGAATTCTCTACGGTGCATCGTCGGTTCTCTCTGGAGTGCCCGTCAATCAAGATAAATGAATTCGTTTCCACTCAAAATCGCGCGGGCGATGCTCGTCCAGGTCTCGTGCCAGGTCCGAGTTTCGTCGCCGCCGGCGCGCAACAACTCGTCGCGATAACGGGTGGCATAGTCGACAAATCGTTCGACCTCGGCCGGCGAGGGATTGCGCCCATAGGCCAGCTCGAATGCCAGTCGAACGCGGGCCGGTGCGTCCTGGGCCACGGTCAGTCTGCGGGCGAACCGGTCGGCTTGTTCTTGCACGAGGGGACTGTTCATCCAGAACAGGGCCTGCAGCGGCACGGTCGAGCTGCTGCGCTTCTCGGTGGTCGTGTTCGTGTCGGGGCCGTCGAACAGCGCCAGGAAAGGATGCCGCTGGATCCGCTGCGTCATCAGATACACGCTGCGGTGCGACGACGGATATACGTCTTTGAACGGCTTGTGCTGTGTCCAGGCCCAGGTCTTGATGTCAGGGAACGGGTGCTCGCCCGGGCGGGCGAGGTCGAGGGTGCCGGCGACCGACAGCAGCGCGTCGCGGATCGCCTCGGCATCGAGCCGCCGGCGGTCGGATCGCCAGTAGAATCGGTTGTCGGGATCGGCGGCGGCATTTTCCTCATGATGGTTGCATGACAGTCGCCACACATGAGACGTCAGGATCAGCCGGTGCATGTCCTTGATCGACCAGCCGCGCTCTACGAATCGCCTCGCGAGCCAGTCCAGCAGCTCAGGGTGCGTGGGCACATCGCCGCGCGTGCCGAAATTGCTCGGCGTGGCGACCAGCCCTTTTCCGAAATGCTGCTGCCAGATGCGGTTGACCATGACCCGCGCGGTCAGGGGATGATCGGCCCGCGTCAACCAGCGGGCCAGTTGCAGCCGCCCGCTCTGCCCGGCTGGAATCGATTCCTGCGGGGAAAGGTTCAGGAACTCGGGCAGCCGGCGCGGCACAACTCGACCGGGCTGGGCTGGGTCGCCCTTTTGCTGGAGGGGCACATCGCCAGCCGACCCGTCGCGCACCGCGTACGCGCAGGGTACCCTCGTCGGAACGCCCGTCCGCAAAAGCTCGCGCAACTCCCCTTTGATCTTCGCGATCTTGTCTTTGTCGCCGGTGGCGTCCAGCGTTCTAATCTGTTCTTCGAGCTGCTTGACCTTTTCGTCGTGTGCGGTGCGTAAGGGGGCTGCATCGGCCGGCGGAACCAGCGGTGCAAAAAACTGCCGGCCATACTGCTTCGAAGCGTATTCCTCGCCGCCGGCCCACGGAAACTGCGTTCCGGCAAAGACGCCATAGAGTGCGTAGTAATCTTCCTGCGTGACCGGATCGAATTTGTGGTCGTGGCACCGCGCGCACTTGAAAGTCTGTCCGAGAAAGGCGCGCCCCACCGTGTCGATCGTGTCTTCCAGCGTCAGGTGCCACAGCTCGTAGGGGGCCGTAGCGTACCGCCGCGAGAGAGCGAGAAAACCTGTCGCGATTGTCTGCTCGGCAAACTTTTCGCGCGTCCCGGCGCCGGCGATCGTCTCTGCCGCCAGCAGATCTCCTGCCACCTGCTCGCGGACAAACTGATCATAAGGTTTGTCGGCATTGAAACTGTCGATGATGTAGTCGCGATACAGGCGCGCTTCAGGGACCGGGTAGTCGGCGTTGTCCCCTGCGGTGTCGGCGTAGCGGACGACATCCATCCAGTGCCGGCCCCAGCGTTCGCCATATTGCGGCGAGGCGAGCAGCCGATCGATCAGCTTCTCCCAGGCGTCGGCCGAGCGATCGCTCAAGAAATCTTCGATCTCGCCTGGCGTTGGCGGCAAACCGATGAGATCGAAATACAGTCTGCGAGCCAACGCGCGGCGATCAGCCGTCACGACCGGGTGCAAATTATGCGACTTCCAACCGGCGGCGATGAAACGGTCGAGGGGATGATCCGACCAGCCGGCGGGTTCAGCCGGCGGCTCGACGGCTTTTATTGGTTGATACGCCCAGTGTGCCTTGTGTGCAAAGGTCGATTTTCCGGGCTTCGCTTCTGGCCACGGGGCGCCGTTTTTGATCCACGTCGCAAACGCCGCGATCGTCTCGGCCGGCAGCTTCTTGTCCGGCGGCATCTGCACCGCCGCTTCATCTCCGTATTCAATCGCAGTGAGCAGCAGGCTTTCTTCCGGTTTACCGGGCACTAGCGCGGGGCCGCTTTTGCCTCCCTTGAGGAGACCCTCGCGCGAATCGACGCGCAGACCTCGTGCAGTTCGATCACCGCCATGACAGCGAAAGCAGGTCTGCACGAGTACTGGCCGGATGCGCGTCTCGAACAGGAATTCGAGATCTTCTTCGTCGGCGCGCGCTGCCCTGGGGACCAACAGGACAAC
>JACQFH010000554.1 GCA_016200145.1 Planctomycetia bacterium
AGTTCCATGCTCGGATAGAAGAATGGGAATCCACGGGCCACAGCAAAACCCTAATTCGCACTCTTGACAGACAACGGACTTTCATAGAAGGACTTCTTCCGTCAAGCGCCAGGAATTTTACCACAACGGCTGCTGCCACACGACAACATTCTCGTGGTTAGCGGTCCCTGTTGCAAAGGGATCGCGTTTTCGACCGCTCGCGCGGACTTGACGTAACTTCAGCGGCGAGGCGCGATGAATCAAAGCGATTTTTGCCTATCTGCTGATCGTCAATGGGATCTCCGCCCCCGCGCGACGGCTGCCTCATTTGACCGTCACTTTCGCCTGCCCTACACTGACGTGATCGTGTCCACGAGGGACCGCGAGAACGCCGCAGGTCGCTGCCATGAGGCGCAGCGCCGGGCATCTCGTTCCAAGGCTCTATCGTGGCAAATCCGGAAGAACTCGCGCGAGGGCATGGGTTCAAGAGCTATGCCGAGCTTTTGGATGCGTCCGAACCGCTGCCGATGATGCCGGGCGACGTGATGCAGAGTTACATTGCTCGCAGCCCGCGAGGCTTGTGGTTCGTCTGGGATGAGATTGCGAAACCATCCGACACACCGAACGGGCCGCAATAATCCAAAGCCACAGAGACGAAATCGCCAACCGCTACGGATTCGCGACGCATGCGGAGTTGCTGATGAAATCGCAGGCGCTCCCGCGAGAGCTAGGCGACGTGATGCAAGCCTACGTCTGTCGGCACGGAAATGGGCACTGGTTCGTCTGGGAAGCGCCGCCCGAGAAGTCTGGCGATGGAGACGTGGACACCAAGCCAATCGCCGGAGACTGAGGCGCAGATACGGGGGGACTGCCGGAAACGGAAATTCCGACAATCCCCCCGCGTATCGCCCGACCTGACAGAACTGGCCCGAATCGCTTGGCATTCTTTCATCGGCACGAAACAGCGCGGCCGATCATGCGCAAACTCCGCCTATGCACCGTCGGAAATTTCGTCAAATTTACGTCGCCATCCCAGACAATTCCACTCCGCTCACTCGATCAGATCCTGAGCATCCGCCAACTCTTGCTCGTCCAGGTGCATGTAGCGTTGCGTCGTGCTGATGTTGGAGTGCCCCAGCAGACGACGGGCGTATTCGATGCCTTTTTCCCGGCAAATCTTCGTCCCGCACTCGTGGCGCGCCAGGTAGAGCACGAGGTCTTTCGGCAGGCCCGCGAGGTCCCGCAGGCGCGAATACGTCCGGCTCAGGTTGGCGACCGTCCACGCCCGGCCCGTTGGTGACAGGAACACCTGGCCTTCGGTCCGATCACCGATGGCCTGATCGAGCAGTTCGCCTAGCTTGCGGCCGATCGGAATGCGCCGCACCTGCCCGGTCTTGTGGGCTGTCTTGTGCTCCTTGAGCGTGATGACGCGATTGGCCCGGTCGACGTCGGCAATCGTCGCCCGGCAGAGTTCTCCCGGTCGTGCGCCGCACTGCCGAAGCGCTGAATAGATCAGCCGGAATGCCAGTGATGCCTGCGCCAGCAGTGCCGCCGTCTCAGCAGGCGTCGGGATGCGATCCCGGCGCCCGACCCGCGGCTTTTCCAGAATCCCGAACACCGGCTTATCCAGCAGCTTGTGCTGCAACGCGAATTTCTGAAGGCGCTCGAGGGCGACGGCATCGTGATGGCGCGTGCTGTCCGATAGGCCAGCGCCGGCGACGGCTAAGTGCTCATCGATTTCCAGCGGCGTGAGCGACCCGAGCTCCCGGGCGTTGTAGGCTTCGCGGAACTTTTTGAGACGCGTGCGGTAGAACGCCAGCGTGGCCGGTGACCGGTGCCGGGCATTCCAGGAGAAAAAGGTCGTGACCAGTTCGTCGATCAGCATGGCTTCAGTCCGTTGAAATAGCAGATTTGATTTCGTCGCCCTGCGCTCTTGACGTGAATATGTCGCCTGGTTATGTATACAAGCATAGTCTGGCAATGCATCGCGGAGACGGTTATGGACTGGCGCCTCGTATCGGGAACGGTGGACACGCTGCTGCTGGAAGTGATCTCCGAGGGACCGACCTACGGTTACTCGATCGCGCAAACGGTCCTTGCACGCTCAGAGGGATATTTCGAAATCACGGAAGGCAGCCTGTACCCGGCCCTGCATCGCCTCGAACGGCAGAAGTTCCTCGAATCGTTCTGGAAAGAGGCCGACGGCCGCGAGCGGAAGTACTACAAACTCACGCCGGCCGGCCGCACCGCCCTCACGGCGAAAAAGAAGGAATGGAAACGATTCGCGAAGGGCGTCCAGGGGGTCCTCGGAGGTGCCGATGGACTGGCTTAACGATCTCGCGGCACGGCTGCCCGCCCCGCGCGTGGACGAGCCCCCGGAACTGCGGAGGAGAATCGTTGCTGAGCTGCGAGATCACCTCCAGGCAGCTTATGAACGCGAATTACTGCTGACCGCAGATTCCGTGAAAGCAGAGCAGAACGTCCTTGACCGATTCGGCGATCCGGCCCGGCTCGCCCGCAAACTCTGGTTCGACGCCATGTGGGAGAAAATCATGTCACAGCGACTGATGATTGTGGCCCTGGCCCTGGTGGTGGTCGTGAGCCTGGGTTCGATGGGCCTGACGTGGGTCCTGATCGACCACGCGCGCCAGGCCAATCAAGCGCTCGTCGAGCAGAGCCAGAAAGCAAACGACGCGCTGCTCTCGAAGATCTCGGCCCTCGCGATGACGAACCCGCCAAGATCGATGGAATGGAACCCCATTCAGGTGCGAGTCACGAGTGAGAAAGAAGGGGGAAAGCCCGTCAGTGGCTGCCAGGTGATTCTCAAGGGCCATTTGATTGACACGTCAGATCGCATGAGTCTTGACCGAAAGACAGATGCGAACGGAAATGCCGATTTTGGACTGGTCCGACCTGGTCAACATTCTCTGGATGTTACAACGCCGTGGAACGAGTCCATGAGTCGTATCGTCGTGGTCCAGCCTGGTGAGTCCAACATCATCAAAGTCGTCTCCCCAGCACCGGTGGAAGAGACAGAAGTCACGATCTCGGTGGAATGGCCCCAAGAATTGGCGAATCGTCGCCTGTGGCTCATCTGCAAGTTGCAACGGCCATCGCAAGCGGTCGACGGCGTGTACTGGCACATGCCAGGTCACCGGAGTCAGCAAATCGTTGCTATAGATTCGGATGGGAAACTGATGAATTTCAGTCCCGGGACCGACGGAACGGACCATAACTTCTTTTCACTTCATTCAGGACATGAATTCGGGAAGCTCGGAAATCGGCCCGGCATTTACCAGCTAAGGCTTCCGCAGCGTACACCACCGACCTTTCCAACTTACGTCGTTATGCCCGTTGTTGCCCCCGCATCTGGCTTTCGGTGGTCCGGTGGAACGTACAGTGCTGATTGTTTTTGCATTGCGCGTGACCTCGATCGAGAGTCAGAAACTCCCGCCAACCGGTTGAAGCTCGAGCTCGTGGGCGGCGTCATTCTCAGTGGGCAGAAATCAGTTGTCCATCTCAACCCAAACGAACTAGGAGGATTTCACCGTCGCGAGGACCTTCAAGAGGACATCCGCGAATACGTCGCCATCGCAAATCAACGAAACAATTGGAGGATTCCCATACCTCAGTCGCTGGTGACTCTGTTGAATGAAAAACCTGAGCCGAAGCCAGAATGATGGACGCGCTGCCACATGCGTCGCTGCTTCTGCCAATCCGGCTCCGCCATGATCGGCCGCATCTGCCGCTCGCGAATCGGGTCCTTTCCGGCCGTCACGGCCGGCAGAAACAGAATCTCCTCCTGAATGTCCGGCGCCAGATTCAGCAGATTCATGATCTGGGTCAATCTGGCCCGCGTCACGTGCCCGAGCCGCGCCAGGTCGGCGTAGTCCCGCACCTCCCCGTCCCGGATCAACTTCTCGAACCGATGGGCCAGCGCCAACAGCCGCGTTACTCCCGTGACCGATCCGCTGAAGGATTGCATTCGGTCTCAGTGTCGCGCCACGAACACGCATGAGTGTGAATTTCGAAGCCTTTGATTTGTGGGTCATTCCGGTACTTATCTAAAGCGCGGCGATCCATTCGCCAGTACCGCACCTTGCCGTTACCAAGCAGCTTTTCGGCATGATCCATACGTGTCAGAAAGCACCGGATAATGTCGGAGCCGTCCACGACGATGGCAAGATACGGACTGCAGTGAAAGGCTTCGCATGCTCGGGCCGCCTTGACGAAATCTGTTGCGGGCAGATTTACTGACTTTCCCTCCGTGCCGGCGTAGCGAGAGCGGCTTTTGACTGAGATTCCCATTACTTCGGAGTTGTCTGGACTTCGGGCGATCAGATCGATGCCCGTGTGGTCAACACGCGCGCACTCGAAGCCGTATTTCGACAGCCAGTACAGAACCAGCGCTTCCGCGAATTCTCCGGTGATCTTGGAGTGCCGAGTGCTCTTTTTCATGTTTGGACCTGAAGCTGACGTGATTTTCCACATTCGTGGGGTAGCTTACACGCCGGCATTCGAATTATTCCACATCCGCCGCTGTTTCCCCCAATCCAGCACCGCCACGATCGCCCGCAATTGCCGCTCATGAATCGGGTCATGCCCGGCCTCGACCGCCGACAGTCCCAGAATCTGCTCCTGAATCTCCGGCGCCAGCAACAATAGGTCCATGATCTGCGAAATCCTGGCCCGCGTCACGTGTCCCAGGCGCGCCAGGTCGGCATAGTCCCGCACCTCCCCGTCCCGAATCAGTTTCTCGAACCGATGCGCCAGCGCCAGCAACCGCGTCACCCGCGGCAGCCGCCCTGTTGCCGGCAGCACCGCCGCCTCCCCGATCTTCAACACCTTCCGCCCCTTGCGGTCCCGTCCGAACCGTACCTTCGCCTGAATCTTGATGGGCTTGATCATGCCACGCTCTCCTGTTTCTCGGCCAGTTCGTCGGCCAGCGTCTTGATACCGGTGGGATGGAACGTGATCGAGATGTCGCCGGTCCGGCCGTCGTAGTCGACCTGCTCGATCAGCAGGTGCAGGAGCCGGGACTGCTCGCGGAGCGACAATTCGTTCCAGACCGGGTCGAATGCCGCAAGCGCCTGGGCGACGTCGGCTTCGTCGACCAGTTGCGCCCGCAGGCCGGCGACTTCGTTTTCGACTTCTGTGGAGCGCCGTTCCGCGAGCCGGATGCGTTCCTGAAGATCGGCCAACCGGACGGTGGTCCGTTCCGAACCGCAACCGGGCTGACTGACCAGCCCGCGGATTTCGGCGTGGTGCCGTTCCAGGTCCCGGTCGAGCCCGTCCCCCTCCTTCTCCAACTCGTCGATCTGTCCCTCGGCCTGGGCTCGCGCCTGCGCCAGTGTCTCGGCGATCAGTCCGGGGTCCCTCCCGATGCACCTGATCTGGTCGATCACAAATTGCTCGATCTCGGCGGCCGGGACCGATTGCGATGGGCAGGCGTTCCACCCACGCTTCTGCGCCGTGAGGCAGACATAGTACCGGTACCGCCGCGAATCCCCCTTCGTCGAATGCGTGTGCGTCATACTCGACTGGCAGGGGACGCAACGGAGCAGGCTTTTGAGCAGGGCGCCGAATTGGTTCCGAGCCTCGGCCCCGCCGGTGCGGTGGTTCCGCCGGAGCAGCGTCTGCACCCTGTCGAAGACCTCGGGATCGACGATTCCCTGATGCTCGCCCGCATGGACCTCGTCCTTGTATCTGACCTTGCCGATGTACGCCGGGTTCGTGAGGAGGTTGTAGAGCAGACTCTTGTCGAACGGCCTTCCGCCACGTTCGCCGCCTTTTCGCATCGACCAGCGCTTGGTTTTCCAGCCCCGCCGGTCGAGGTCCTGGACGGTGGCGATCAGCGCCTGGTGCTCGAGGTATAGCTCGAAGATCTGCCGAACCCGGGACGCCTCGGCCTTGTTGACCACCAGTTTCCGGTCGACGACGTCGTAGCCGAGGATGGGGTGGCCGCCCGACCATTTCCCTTTCCTGCGGGCCGAGGCAATTTTGTCGTGCGTCCGCTCGCTGATCATCTCACGTTCGAACTGGGCGAATGACAGCAGGATATTGAGCGTCAGACGCCCCATCGAGGTGCTGGTGTTGAACGCCTGCGTCACCGACGTGAACGCCACGCCGTGTTTGTCGAAAGTCTCCAGCAACCGGCTGAAGTCGAGCAGGCTCCGGCTGAGTCGATCGACTTTGTAGCACAGGACGACGTCCACCTGACCGGCCTCAATGTCCGCCAGCAGCCGCCGCAGGCCGGGGCGATCGACGTTGGCGCCGGTGTAACCGGGGTCGTCGTATGCGGTCGGGAGCAGCGTCCACCCCTCGTTGCGCTGGCTGGCCGTGTACGCTTCTCCCGCTTCGCGCTGCGCGTGGATCGAACTGTAGTCATTTTCGGCCTGCTCGCTGGTCGAAACGCGAGTGTACACAGCACAGCGAATCGCCTTCGGCTGGCCGTTCGTCTTGGAATGGGTCATTGCTGGCCTCCGTACTGCCCAAGGCGGAAGAACAAGAATCCGTTCGTGTGGGTGCCCGTGATCGCCTTGGCGACGGCCGACAGGGTTTTGTGGACCGTTCCGTCGTATTCGAAGCCGTCCCGCAGGACGTGAACCTGGAGCGTCTGCCCGCGGTATTGGCGGCTGATCACAGTCCCTGGCATCGGGAGCCGCTTGTCACCCCCGAACGCGACGTTGTGCGTCACAGTCCGCTGTTTCGCGTCCGGCACGGGCTTCGGCGCCCTGGGTGTCTTCAGCCGCAAGTCGGAGTCACACGCGATTTCGAGCGCCCGGCGCTTGGCCCGTTCCGAAAGGTCCCCTTCGGCGTTCGCCTGCATCCTCCAGACGATCCTCTTGATGAGCCACGCCTTGTGTCCGCTTCGGCTGGCCTCGTTGAAGACCGCGGCGTACTTGTCCCTCAACTCGGCCGGCGTCATCCGCCGCAGCGCCGCCAGTTCTTTTCCCACGTTCATCGTGTGCTCCTTGTCTCGGTGTCTCGGTTGCCGTTAACCACGTGAGGCACAGTCAGCACGGCGGGGCCGAGAACCGCAACGCCCTGCGCGGCTGATTCCGAGGGGTTTGGGAAGGAAGATTCCGGCACAGGAGCGGGGAGTTCACTGGACTTCCTCAAGCGCAGGCGAACCACCCCGGCGGCGAGGAGGGCGGCGATTTCGCGGAGGCGGTCGTCCGGGGATGCGGTCGAAATCATGGGCGAACTCCTGCTGAGAGTGCCCACAACGACCTTCGCGATGCGACCGGCGTGCTGTCTGGCGATTGGAACCGGCTGTTAACCGGATTACTTCCCCTTAATTTACGCGGGCGCGAACTCGCGCGAAAAAGCGAAATCGATCTGCGGGAGGAGAATTCCTGTGGGGCCTCGATTCGAAAGCACGCCGATAAGACGAAAGGGTCGGTGCATCGAGGCGCATCCGCAATGCCTCTGAGCAGATCGAGGTGGCTCGATGGGTCACTCACGCTACGGCTACATGCCGGACACGGCCCCCTGGCGGGAAGTCATTGCGTTGATCGCCGACGGGTCAGCCGTCGCGAAGATCGCAGACGCCACGCTGGACGCCGCTCAACGCGGCTTGAAGCTCGCGTATGACGACCCGGGGCTGGGCTACGCCGCATATCTGCTTTCGAAAGTCGTCCTGGCTGCCCGGGAGTCGAATTTCCAGGCCGCGCTGAGCACCGCCGGCATTTCCGTGTCCGCCAACCCGGGCCTGCTCGATGTTGTTGGCGGATTCAGCCAGGCGATGGACCAGCACCTGCGGAGGACCGGGGCCCGAACCGACATCGGCGAAATGGCTCAGCTCGCGGCCGTTGAATCGCTGACGAGCCTGGTAGGCGAGCGGTCGACCTCCCTGTTCGGCACAACGGCCGCCGAAGTTAAATCCGGTGTCCGTGAACTCTCAACAATGAACGGCTTCGGGACGCTTGCGCACGATTTCTTCGCGCGGGTCACCGAACGATTCCTGACCTACCACCTAAGCCGGGAACTGTCGTGCCATGTCGGCCCGAACGAACGATTCAAGAGCGTATCGGAGCACACGGGATTTCTTGGAGAACTCCGAAATCACTGCCGGCAAGCCGCCCTGATCGTGCAGAAGTTCGCAGCGGGGTGGTATTCCAAGGCCAAGTTCGAAGACGGGATCTCTCAGAGAAAGGCCCAGAATTTCGCAAACTATGCCCTGAAGAAGCTGCGCGACGAGATGCGAGTACGGAGGGAACGAGGTGTCGACTGAACATCTCATTCTCTGCGGTGGTATCCAGTCGCCAACGCGGCAGCGTGCCCCTTCGTCTGCCGAAAGGCTTGAACTCAAAAGCGCCGAGCGCCACGGAACCAAATGTTCCGGGAATGTAAACCTCAAGATTTCTGATATTCGGAAAAGCGCACTCTCCGGCCTCCCTGCGATTGCCTCGGACCTCATCGAAGTGGCGGCCTACGTTTACGCGGCCGATCAAGCCACTACGCGCGGGGGCACTCATTCATTCGAATACGGCGAGAAATGGCGGAGGCACTTCCGGTTTGAAATTCCGGTCCGTCGGCCCGCCATTTGGAACAGCAGCGAAGTGAAAGAGTCGCTGACATCCACTTTGACTTTCCTGTCCGATGACGTTTACGAGTTTGATTTTTTTGAATACGAGAACCCACGGAGGATTCAGTCACATTTCGAGTTCTCGCTGCAGACTCCGAATGTGCAAGAAGTCGACGAGGTAGTGCTTTTTTCGGGCGGGCTCGACTCGCTTTGTGGCGCCGTCGACGAGATCCTATTGCAAAAGCGACGGGTTGCACTGGTGAGCCACACACCGGCGGGTCAACTGGAACACCGGCAACAGGAATTAGTCACGGCGCTTCGGTCCGAAATTCGCGATCCGCTGCTTCAGCCTCTGCACGTGCAGGCCGAAGTCAACAAGGATCAGGATCTCAATCGGGGATTCACGCAGCGCAGTCGTTCGTTCTTGTACGCCTCAATGGCTGCCGTTATCGCCCGCATCTTCAAATTGGATCGGATACGGTTCTACGAGAACGGTGTCGTCAGCCTGAACCTGCCG